>JAAWUC010000160.1 GCA_022804995.1 Oscillospiraceae bacterium | reverse complement strand
CCCGTTCTCCATGAACTCCAGCAGGGACTGCTGCTGCTTCTTATTGAAATACTGGATCTCGTCCAGGTACAGCAGCACGCCTCCCGGGGCCATCAGGGTCCCCACATCCGCCATGATGTCCTTGATATCCTGAAGGGAGGCGGTGGTGGCGTTGAGACGGTACAGGGTCCGGTGAGTGCGCCGGGCGATGATATTGGCGATGGTGGTCTTGCCTGTGCCGGAGGGGCCGTAAAAGACCATGTTGGCGTCGGTCCCCTTCTCGATGAACCGGCGCAGCAGGGCGTCGGGGCCCAGCAGGTGCCGCTGGCCCACCACTTCCTCCAGCCCCTGGGGGCGGATGCGGTCCGCTAAGGGACGGTCCATGGGCGTCGCTCCTTTCTTCTCTTCCGTCAGCCCCTGCATTTCTCCGCGTCGATGGCCAGCACCACCATCAGCGCGCACAGGGCGTTGGCCGGGTCCGGCACGTCGATGACGTAGGTGTCCGTCCAGTTGAAGAGCTCCTTGCTGATAGAGGCCACATGGCCCTGGCTGGCGCTGCGGATGGAGTAGTCCCACTCCATGAAGCTCCCCTCCACCTCCCAGTCGCTGGAGTCGAAGGTGAAGCGGGGCGTGAAAAAGGTGAACTCCTTCCGGATGGAGCCGATGTACTCGCCGTAGGCGTAAAGCTCAAACTTTGGCAGGAAGGTCAGCACCTTTTCCTGGACGGTGCCGATGTGGGAGCCCCGGGCATCCAGAATATGGAGACAATGGCCCCAACTGATCTGGCCTTCCACAGTGAAGAGGGTTTCGCCGTCCTCGTTGTAGATATCATAGCTGTCGAACCAGGAGAATAAACGCTGCTTGAACAATAATCTCATCGGGTTTCAAAACTCCTTCCGGCCCCACCGTCTCTGGCGGCGGGGCTTGGTCTGCCGGACAAGTGTACCACAAATCCGGCCCGGTTGCAACCTCTCAGATTCCCAACAGATGAGCCCACAGCTTTTCCGCGTTGTGGGCCAGCTCCATCCGGTTCACAATCAGCCCCGCCGCCTGGAGCCTCGGCAATGCCCTTTGGAGAATCCCCCCGCCACCGCTTCGCGGCGGCCCTCCCCCCTTTAACAAGGGGGGCGAGAGGATTGTGCAATCCTTGAAATATTTCAAGGAACAAAATACACAGGAGTTGTGGATAGGACTGTGGGCTCCGACCACCCGTGGGCCGACCTTCGGTCGGCTTAGGGCTGGGGCCGGTGGAGCCGGCCTAACGCCCGGGCGGGGCATTACCAGCTAAAGGACAGATTCGCCTTCTTGCCCCCCTTGTTAAAGGGGGGCGGGCCGCGCCACAGGCGGGGCGGGGGGATTCGTCGCAGCGCACCATCTCCTACCGAAAATCTGTAAATAAAGCTGGAAATGCCCTGCCGTCAAGAGCGGCGCAAATTTTTCCGCTAGGGGTATCGCAAACCGTCGAAGAATGTGGTAAAATGGGCCCCGAGGTGATTGACATGAAAGACCAGGCAGCCATTTCGGCCATCATCGAGGAACTGAAAAATCTATACCCCGCCGCCGAGTGCTCCCTCCCCTTCGACCCGGGAAAGGCCTATGAGCTCCTTTTTTCCGTGCGTCTGGCAGCGCAGTGTACCGACGCCCGGGTGAATATGGTGACCCCCATCCTCTACGCCAAATTCCCCACCCTGGAGGCCCTGGCAAACGCCAGCGAGGAGGAGGTCGGGGAAATCATCCACTCCACCGGCTTCTGGCGGGCCAAGGCCCGGGACATCGTCGCCGCCAGCAAGATGCTGGTGGAGGAATACGGCGGGCGGGTGCCGGACACCATGGAGGACCTTCTCCGCCTCCCCGGCGTGGGGCGCAAGACCGCCAATCTCATCCTGGGGGACGTCTACGGAAAAGAGGGCTACGTCTGCGACACCCACTGTATCCGCATTACCGGCCTGCTGGGCATCACCGACGGCAGCAAGGACCCTCTCAAGGTGGAGATGCAGCTGCGCCAGTGCATCCCGCCGGAGGAGAGCAACGACTTCTGCCACCGGATGGTGCTCCACGGACGGGCGGTGTGCGTGGCCCGAAAACCGGACTGCAAGCGCTGTACCCTGCGTCCCTGGTGCGACCATTGGCACGGCGAATGATGTATGCGGCGGGCGGCCCCGGTGCATGTGCGCCGCCTCATAGACGAGGCAACTATACTAAGCTGAACGCAATATCAAACCGGAATTTACAGGGATAAAACTATGCGAAACGATATTTTGAAGAAGTTGCAGCAGGAAATATATGACAGATGCCAAAAAGAAACAAATAAGTTTGGTATGGGGTGTTATTATCATATTGTTGCAGTGGTTAAAAACGCAGAAATTCTGGCAGAAAAATATGGGGCGGATAGGGAAATTGTTATGATAGCAGCTTGGTTGCATGATATTGCGTCTATCACAGAATATAGCTTGTATGAACTTCATCATATACATGGAGCAGAAATGGCATATAGTATTCTAAAAGAATATGGTTACGAGGACAAAAGAATTTTATTAGTGCAAAAATGTATTAAAAACCACAGAGGAAGTATAACTCTTGAGAGAAATAGTCTTGAGGAATTATGCGTCGCTGATGCTGACGCAATTTCACATTTTGACAGTCTGCCAAGTTTGTTGTATTTAGCTTATGTTCAAAGAGGGATGGGGATTGAAGATGGTAAGGAATTTGTAAAAGATAAACTGATAAGAAGCTTCCAAAAATTATCCGCAAGAAGTAAAAAGCACTATCAATCCAAATTTGAAAAAACCATGGAGGTCTT
>JAAWUC010000157.1 GCA_022804995.1 Oscillospiraceae bacterium | reverse complement strand
CGGCTCCACTATCCCCATTGCCAGCAGGACAAGCTGGTGGAGGTCAGCGAGGAAGTCTTTGACGTGCTGTGCCAGTCCGTCAGGGAAATGCGGAACTACGAGTGCTGCAAGCGGTATTACCGGGCGTTCTACTCGCTGGACGCTTTCGAGTGGACGGAGAACTATGCCCTGGAACAAAGCCCGTCCCTGGAGCAGCTTGTCATGCTGGCCGAGGAACGGGTCGAGCGTGACCAGCTGGCCGCTGCCTTGCGGGAGGCCATGGCCTACGCTACCCCCGCCCAGGCCCACCGTCTGTGCGCCTACTACCTGGGTGGGCTGACCCAGCAGCAGATCGCAAACCGGGAGTGCGTCCACAACAGCAACGTGTGTCTGTCCATCCGTCGTGGCCTGTGCAATCTCTGCCGCTACTACGCAGATCACCCCCAGGGGAAGTGAGGGCGGCATGGCAATCATCAATTTGCGAAAGCATTACTACCCGCTCTACACAGAGGACACGTTCGTAGAAGTGCCGGACGAGGTTGCCGCCGTCATAGAGGAATGTAGGCTTTATGAGAACCGGCAGGAGGGCCGGAAAAGTTACTATCATGTCTACTCCATAGATTGCAGCCCCGGCATCGAGAACCGCGCTAGGTTTTTGGTGCAATCCCCGGAGGATTTGATTATTCGGGAGATTGACGAGGCCGCTATGAGAATGTTTTTCTGACCGAGGCGGAGGTTGCCGAGTTGCAGGCCAACTTCCCCACCGTCTGGCAGGAGCGCCTTGACCGGGAGGCAGCGGAGCAGGAAGCCCGCCGTCGCCGTCAGGCCGTGGCCGAGTTGAAACGCCGGGGCTTTACTGACCCCGCTATGAAAGATTGAACGTTCACCAACGACAACGGCAAATGCCCGCAGATGAAACACGCCCGTTTCAATGACCGGCTGTTGGAGATGCGCGCGCCTATCTCTTTTTCCGGCGAGAACTTCCGCAGGGACACCGCACAGGACAAGCTGGCACGTCTGAACAATCTGATAGAACCGCCCAACCTCTCCCCTGCAGCAGATGACTAATGGACAGGCAATTTCGCATAGGCTGTTGTGAAAGGCTGGGTGATGTGATTTGCAGACACAGGAGCTATGCAAAAGCGTTTTCAAAGATGGCTCTACGAAAACAACAACAGAAATTTTCACGCACAAGCTGACCGAGCTGATCAATCAGCTGGAAAAGGAAAAACAGGCCATAGCCCGAAAATAATGTGACAAGCTGTTTTCTGTGTGCTATACTGTAAGCAGGAAACAGCTTGTCCTATCTCCAAGGAGATATGAACATGAAAGCAGCGATCTACTGCCGTTTATCCGAGGAAGATAGAAACAAGCAATTTGAAACCGACGACAGCAACAGCATCCAAAACCAAAAGGCCATGCTGTTGCAATACGCAATGGAACAGGGGTGGGAAGTTTATAACCTTTACAGTGATGATGATTACACAGGTTCAGACCGCAGGCGGCCCGAATTTAACCGCTTGCTGGAGGACGCCAAAGCACACCGCTTTGACATCGTCCTCTGCAAGACCCAATCCCGCTTTACTCGTGAGCTGGAGCTGGTAGAGAAGTACATCCATGGCCTCTTCCCTATCTGGGGCATTCGCTTTGTCAGCATCGTAGACAACGCCGACACCGCTAACAAGGGCAACAAGAAGTCCCGTCAAATCAATGGGCTGGTGAACGAGTGGTATCTGGAGGATATGTCAGAGAACATCCGCAGCGTACTTACCAACCGGCGGCAGAACGGCTTCCACATCGGGGCCTTTGCCCTCTATGGCTACAAGAAAGACCCCGACCAAAAAGGCCACCTGCTCATTGATGAGGAGGCCGCCGCCGTTGTCCGGGAAGTGTTTACCCTCTTTTCTCAGGGCTACGGCAAGACGGCCATCGCCCGGATGCTCAACGACCGGGGTATCCCCAACCCCACCGAGTATAAGCGGCTCCACGGCCTGCGTTACCAACAGCCCAAGCGGAAAAATAGCACCCTCTGGAAGTATTTCGCCATCTCCGATATGCTCACCAACGAAATCTATATCGGAAACATGGTGCAGGGCAAATATGGCAGCGTGTCCTACAAGACCAAGCAGAACAAGCCCCGCCCTCAAAGCGAGTGGTATCGCGTGGAGGGAACCCACGAGGCCATCATTGACCGCCCTCTCTGGAACCGGGTGCAGTCCATGATTGCTCAGCGGGCCAAACCCTTTGACTGCGGCACTGTGGGGCTGTTCGCCCGGAAAGCAATCTGCGTCAACTGCGGCTACACCATGCGTTCCTCCAAAAATCGCGGGCGGCATTACCTCCAATGCTCCAACCGCCATGTGGCAAAAGACGCCTGCATCGGCTCCTTCATTTCCGTGGAAAAGCTGGAGCGGATGGTCATTGATGAGCTAAACCGGCTGGCGGCGGCGTATCTGGACAAGGACGAGTTGGAGCGGAGTATTGAGTTTTGCGAAAACCTCCAAAGTCAGAAAAAACAGCTCCTGGAAACCCTGTCCGCCTACGAGAAGAAGATTGCCGAGTATACCAAGGGGCTGCGGGATTTATACATGGATAAGGTCAAGGGTCTGCTCAACGACAGCGACTTTTCCGCTCTCTCGAAAGAGTTTTCCTCCGAGAAGTCCCGGCTGGAGCGTGTCCTGCTGGACGGTCAGCGTCAGCTTGCGGAATTGGAGGACAGGATTGCCGTAGGAGATAACCGAAAAGCCCTGGTGGAGCGATATGTAAACCTAGAACACTTGACACGGGAAATCGTGGAAATCCTCATCGACCACATCACTGTAGGCAA
>JAAWUC010000156.1 GCA_022804995.1 Oscillospiraceae bacterium | reverse complement strand
ACTCCGTTCCCGCCGCCAGCACCTGACTGCGGATGTAGTCGTCCCGGCACAGGGCGCAGAGCTTGGCCCCCTCTCCGGCGGCGTTGCCTGCGGGGATTACCCGGTTTTCCAGGCAGGAGGGCAGCATCCCGATGCGGCAGGCGGAGGCCGGATTCAGGCGGCTCCCGAAAGCGCCCGCCAGATACACCCTCCGGATGTCCTCTACAGGACGGCCCAGCCTCCAGGCCAGCAGCTCCACCCCCGCCCGGATAGCGGCCTTGGCAAGCTGCACCTCCCGGACATCCTTCTGGATCAGTGTTACACCTCTGCGGAGACGATATTTTCCGCCCTTCAGCAAGCCGGTTTCGTCTATCCGCCCGGTTTCCAGCAGTACGGCGATGAGATCCAACAGGCCGGATCCGCACAGCCCCGCTGCCTCCCCGCCGCCGATGACATGGCAGGCAATCCTGCCGTCCTCCAGCGCTGCGTGGTCCACCGCCCCCTCCGCGCCCCGCATACCGCAGGAGATCCGCGCTCCCTCAAAGGCGGGGCCGGCGGCGGTGGAGCAGGCGATCCGCCGCTCCCGGTTTCCGAGAACGATTTCGCCGTTGGTGCCAATATCCAGGAGCAGGGACAGATCCTCCAGTTCGTCAAATCGGAGCGCAGTCATGCAGGCCACGGTATCTCCCCCCACAAACCCGGCAACATTGGGCAGTATCCGGATCGTACCGGCGATGGGCAGAAGCCCCTGCGGCTCCAGCTCCAGCGCCTCCTGCACCGCCGGCATATAGGGGGGCGTTGCCAGAGGAGCGGGATCGATGCCCAGCAGCAGGTGGTGCATGGCGGTATTGCCTGCTATGGCGGCGGCGGTGATTTCACCGGGGGAGATTCCCGCCTGGTCCGCCATCTGGTTTGTCAGCGCCTCCAGGGCCTCCAGGGCGCAGCTCTGCAGGCCGTCTCCGCCGTTTTCCAGCGCGTGCTGAATACGGGAAATCACGTCCGCCCCGTACTGGGTCTGGGGGTTGAGGGCGCTGGCGCTGGCGAGGATCGCTCCGGTCCGTCCGTCCAGCAGATAACCGGCCAGCGTGGTGGTCCCCACGTCCAGGGCCAGGGTGTATCGGTCTGTCCCGTCGGGCCGGGGAGCCGCCGCAATTCCCGCTGTCAGAATGTCCATTGGACCGCTTCGGGGCAGTGTCACGGTCATATCCCGGTCTACCGCCGTCCGGCAGGTCAGGACCTCCCGGCCGTCCAGCGCAGCCCGGCACTTGCCGCAGACTCCCCTGCCGCCGCAGGGGGCGTCGGGCAGCAGCCCCGCGGCCCTCTGGGCCTGGAGCAGCGTGGTTCCGGCCTCCACGGAGACAGGGATGCCCTGGGGCTCGAATAGAACGGTATAGTGCTTCATAAAGTGTTTGCCTCTATGTTTTACGGAGCCAGTCCGGCAGGGTCCGGCTTCGCACCCCGGAGACTACCCCCATGGCCGCGTACAGCGTGACAATAGAGCTTCCGCCGTAGCTGAAGAAGGGCAGGGTCAGGCCGATGACCGGCATGACAAACAGGCACATGCCGATATTTTCTATAGTCTGGAAGATGATCATGGTCCCAAAGCCCACGCAGATAAGGGCCTCCATGGTGCTCTTGGCTACACGGGCGGTCTGGAAGCACCGCCAGACGATGAAAAACTCCAGGGCGATAATAGCAAGACAGCCCGCCATTCCCAGCTCCTCCCCGCACACAGAGAAGATAAAGTCCGTCTGCCGCTCCGGCAGACTGCCGGAGATGGCGGAGTGGGTCTGAATACCTTGGAAGAGCCCCTGACCGAAGAGCCCGCCGCCGCCCAGGGCCAGCATGCTCCGGGTCTGCTGCCAGCCCACGCCGGAGGGATCGTAGCTGTGGTCGAGGATCACCAGAAACCGCCCGGCCCAGTGGCCGGGGAGCTTGCCCATGATGGCCAGGGCTCCGATGCCGATGCCCGCGCCCCCGATAGCCAGGGCGAACCAGTACCACGCCAGTCCCGCCGCCAGAGCCATGCCCATATAGATAACCAGATACACCAGGGCGCTGCCCGCGTCCTTGGAGATGACAAAGATATAGGCGAACATAAACCCGGCGTGGGCCGCCGGCCAGAAGAGGGAGTCCAGTCCCCTCATCCGCCGGTTCTCCCGGAACCAGGCCAGCTGCTTGGCCAAAAGAATGGTGTAGGTCAGCTTCACAATCTCCGCCGGCTGAATACTGGTGGGCATCCAGCTGGCATAGAGCCAGGAACGATTGCCGCTCTTCCCCGAGCCCAGGGAGGTCAGCAGCAGGCCGATAAAGCCCAGGTTAAAGACGAAAAACCACTTCCACTTCTCCGACAGGTGCTCTACGTCTGTCACTGTCATGACGAAATACCCGATTATGCCGATAAACGCCGCCGCCGCCTGCACCGGCACGCACCGGCTCAGCTTGACGGTGTACTGTGTGGCACTGGCGATGAGCACAATGCCGAAAACCGTAGCCGCCAGGCACAGCCCCAGCAGGATCAGGTCCGCTTTTTTTATAATGTCCCGCAGGTCCTCCCCCAGCCGGCCGAAAAAACTCAATATCCGCACCTCCCCGGTTGTCTCCCAACCTATGTCCCTAAGTTTACCACAGAAGCTATGTTCTGTAAACCACCGTTTTTTTCAAAAAATTTCCCCATGCCCCTTTTATCGCTGGAGATTCTATGCTATACTGCTTTGTTAAGGAAACGCTGATTTAATCTCCCCAAATGATAAAAGATGTGATAAAATAAGGGAAAGGGGGCGCTGGGTATGAAACAGGAAAGTTTTAGCGATATGGAATACAGATGCCGGAAAAAGAA
>JAAWUC010000014.1 GCA_022804995.1 Oscillospiraceae bacterium | reverse complement strand
GCCACCGCCGCGGCGGCGAACACGCCGGGGAGGCCGTTCCCCTGACTGTCCAGGACATCCGGCCCCACCAGCACCATCCGCTCGCTGTTGAGGACAGCGGCCCGGGTTGTCAGCTCCTCGACGCTGGCCCCGCTCATGCCCACCACGGCGATCCGCTCCCGCCGGGCGGCGGAGGCGTCCTCCACACTCTTGCGCAGAGCCGTCTGCACCCCCAGTTCCCCGCTGTCGCAGACCACAATCTGCACGTCCTCCGCCTGGCCCAGGGCCGCAAAGGCCCTCTCGTAGTCCTCTCCGTCCACCGCCACGGCCACCACCGTGGACGCGCCGCCCTGGAACAGCAGCCGCAGCAGCGTGGACATCCCCGGCGCCGCCGCCGCGTCCTCCCCGAAGGCTGTCACCCCCGCCTCGTAGCTGGTCAGCGTCACCGGAACACCCGGCGTCCCGGCGCTGGCCTTTGCCGCCGCGCCAATAACCCGCAGGGCTTTGCCGCCCCGGATGACGGCGGAGGCGTCATAGGAGGAGTACACCCCGGGACGCTCATGAATGATCGCGCTCATTGCCTCACCACACCTTTCAAAATAAAATCCGTTACCAATTCGTTGTCCTCCTCCGCCTGGGCGGTAAAAACCGCCTCACAGCGCAGGCTCCCCCGCCTCAGAAACATGGCGGTCTCCTGGTCCCACGCGGCCTCCTCCCAGCACAGTTCCTTGGGCCGTAATCCGCTGGGCAGTCCCTCCAGCATCACCCGATGGAGCGTCTCCAGGGCCCGGTCGCACCCCTCCGTCCCCAGCTCCGCCGGGGCGTACAGGTCCAGGGACAGGGTCAGCTCCATCCGCAGGCCGTAGACCTCCCGCCACCGGCTGCCCTCCTGCCGCCGGCCCAGGTAGCTGCTCAGCCCGCCGCCCCGGCTCTCGCCCCGCCGCAGGCCTACCACGGCTACCGCACTCTCCCGGGCGGCGGCTCTCTCCGACGCGAAGGCCGTCTCCGCCTGGAGCCCGGCCCGCTCCAGGGCGGCGCACAGCGCCCGCTTCGCCTGCTCAATGGCACTGCTCATGCCCCTCCTCCTTTCTCCGCCGGAGGGTGGCCCACCAATAGACCGGAGCATCCCCCCAAAAAACCTGCCTGGCCTGCTGGACGGCCAGCGCCAGATCGCCGCAGTCCGCCCGATCTCCCAGCTGGAGCGCTGTCTCGCCGGGGCCCAGGTACAGCCAGCGCTCCCGGCTCACGCCGCCCAGAGGCGTCACCGCCGCGCCGCCCTCCTCCCGCTGCCGCAGGACGGGCTGGAGAAAGGCTCGCACCCGGACCGTCTCCCCGCCCTGCCGGGGCGTCAAGGTTACCTCCTGTCCGTACCGTATCCGCATCCGGTCAAAGGCCCTCTTCATCCCCGGACCCCCACAAAGGCGAAGCCGTCGTCCCGCCAGTACTCGGCCATCAGCCCCGCCGCCTGCCGCCGCAGGGCCGCGCCTGCCCCGCACCCGCCGCTGGCGGTGCGGATGGAGACATCCCCGGCGGTAAACTGCTCTGTACCGCCGTCCTCCCGGCAGGGCAGCAGCCCCGATACCGCCAGCATCGCCGCCGCGCACAGATAGGCGAACCCGCAGCTCTCCGGCGTCAGATCGTCGCGGAGCCTCCCGGCGGCGTCGGCCTCCGCGGCTGTGCACAGCGCCTCCAGCAGGGGACGCTCCCGCTCCTCCGGCTGGGCCATGGCCTCCGCCAGCTCCAGAACCCGCTGGTGGAGGGATCTGCTCTCATCCATACGCGCCCTCCTCTCAGACGGACAGAACCTTTCCGGCGTCCGCGTACAGCTTGGCGAAGCCGGAGGTGCTGGTGATGGCCGCCCGCTCCACCTGCCGGTCGATGAGCTTGTCGTACTCCACCATCACCTCCCCAGCGCTGACCATCTCCAGCGCGTAGTTCCGGTCCAGACCGATGAGGGTGTTCTCGGGTACTGCCTCCGTGCGCAGCAGCGTCGCCCCCAGGGGGGAGGACAGCGCCCCGGTGCCCTGGAAGTTGAGCCCGGTTAGGGGATTCTGAAACTCCTCCATTTTCAGCATAGCCAGCATCACCGCGCTGGGCACCAGGATGGTGTTCATGGTGTAGGGGTCAAACTGGGCCCAAAAGTCCAGCAGTGCCCCATAGCTCAGAGTTCCCGCTGTCCCGCCGACGGGCGCGGAGCCCACGGCGAAGCGGTCCGCCGGGTTGCTGTTGCCGTCGCCGTCGATGATGACGCCGATAGCGTCCTTCAGGTGCATCTTGGCGATGTGGCTTCCGATCTGGCGCAGGGTAATGGAGAATAAGTCCAGCCGCTGGAAGCGAATGGCCTCATAGGAGGCCACTAGCATCCGGCCCCGCTTGTGGAGCTTGACCAGATTGGCCTGGGTTCTGATGCTGGTCTGGGGCAGCTGCGCCCCCTCCTCCACCCGCTTGAGGCTCTTCTCTTCCTCGCTGGGCACGGAGTAGATGGAGCGGTAGTCCATCCCGTCGAACTGGGTCACGGTGGCGGTGATGGAGGGCAGTACGCTGTCCTCCTCCATGCCCTGCCGCACCACCCGGGAGACAAACTCCGGGAACAGCACGGCGGACTCGGTGCTTCGGAAGAACTTCTCCACCAAATCCGACCGGCTCCCCTTCACCCGGATGTCAAACCGCTTGAGCTGCCGCTGAAAGGCGTCCAGTCCCTCCAGGGGGGTTCCCCTGTAGTTCTCGCTGGGGTCCGCCGCCTCCAGCACCTGGGCGAAGCTTTTCCCGCTCTCCCCATACATGCCCTTCTCCAGCTTCAGATTGTCATACATGTAAGCCATATCCGCTCTCCTCCCTTAAAGCAAAACCGTGACGGTTTTCTCCGCCGTGTCCGCGTCTACCACCAGACAGCGCACGCCGCCGCCGTCCTGCTCCCCCTGGGACCGCACGCCGCCGCCGCCGTCGGCGCACAGCTCTGCCCAGCCCACGCCGGGGACCGTCCCGCTGTATTTCACTGTCACAAAGCCGCTCACCAGCACGCTGCACGCACCTTCGCCGCAGTGGGCCGTCACGCCGCAGAATTTATCCCCGTCGCCGCAGGGGCCCACCGTCCCCCGGCCGCTCATCTTCACCGCCTGGCCCGCGCTCAGTCCCTCCCCCAGAAAGGTAGCGCACACCTGGCCCACGCCCTGAAAGGAAACGCTCATAAAAAAACCTCCTTTTTAATGTATATAGGTACAAACCTGTCAGACCAAAAACGCCCCGTCCTCCTCGGCACGCGCCGCCGGTCCACCGGGCCGCAGCTGGGGCACAGGCGGGTACAGGGCGTCCAGCCGCTTCCGGTATACCCGCGTAACCTCCAGCAGCTCCGGGGCGTCCATCTTCTCCGCCACCTGAGCCAGCACCTGGAGGTCAATCTCCTGGTCGGCCAGCCCCGCCGTCCGCAGCAGCTCCTTCCGCAGCGACCGCATATACGCCCGGCCCAGCTGGGCCTCCCGCTCCAGTGCCTCCAGCTCCTCCAGAGCTCCGGGATGGTGCTCCGCCAGCAGCCGCCGCAGCGTCCCGCCGTTCTCCTGGCCGTAGGCCTTCATCACCCCGGCCTTCCGCTGGGCCGGCACCGCCACAAAGCTCCACTCATAGGCGTCCGTAGGATTTTGGAGTGTAAAGTAGCATAGCTTTCCATCGTACCGCCGCCCCCTCTGGTGGCCGCACTGCTCCCCGCCGCACACGGAGCACACCCGCCGGGACACGCCGCACCCGATGCTGACCTCTTTTTTGATGCCCGCCTCAATCTCCCGGATGAGGTCGCTGTTCTTCTCACTGCGCAGCATGTAGGCGTATCCCTTCAGATACCAGCACGTGTCTCCCGCCGCCGTCGCGCCCTCCTCCTGGCACAGCTCCGTCCTGTAAATTCTGGCCGTCTGCCCGCCGGCGGACCAGTTGTGGTCAAAGATGCCCGACTTTCCCACGAACAGCCCGGCCAGAACCTCCAGGGCCGGCAGGTCGAACCGCTCCCAGTCCCGGTCCACCTCGTTGTCGCACAGCCGCACCGCGAAGGTGTAGATCTGCTCCGGCGCCAGCTCGCTCTTGGCCAGCCCGTTGACTAGAGCCAGATCCTCTTGGGAAATCTCGTGCCGCCACACATAGCCCGGTTGTTTTCTTACCTCCAAAAATCAAACCTCCTCACAACGCCGCATTCTGCTCTGCGGCCAGACGGCTGTTCTCCAGGGCCAGCTTCCTCGTCTGCTCCCTGTACCAGTCCGCCTTGGCCTCCTCCAGCAGATCCTGCAAATTGATGTCGTCCCAGACCACCTGGAAGCCGCAGCCGTACCCGTGGAGCCGCAGCCATATCCGGCAGATCCGCTCCACCGCCGGAGTCAGCGCCCGCCGGATGGCGGTCATCTCTGTGGTCAGCAGATCCGACTGCTGGGTGCTCATCCGCTCGGTGGTGGACCAGCTCAGCCCCAGCATAAAGGGCGGAATCCCCGTCTTGCTCACCAGCTGCTCCAGAATCTGCCGGATGGGCACAGAGCTGTCCAGAATCTGGTTGTCCGCACCAATAACCTTGATGTCCACATCGCCCACGGCCACGAAGTCCCGCACGCCGCCGCTCCGGCTCTCCTCCATGGCCCGGCTCCACTCCCTGGCCAGCTGTTGGCTCCTCTCCTGGGCCATACCCCGGTCCAGCTCTCCAGCCTGGGGCTTGTACACCACGGCGAAGCGGACGTTGCCCATCCGCTCCCAGTTCACGCCGATGGTGTGGTAGATCCTGCTCAGCAGCTCCGTCAGAAAGGGCATGGACCGCAGCAGGGATACCCCGTAAGGGTTGTGGACCTCCGGGTTGAAGGGGGTGAAGAGCAACAGCTCCTGGTGGGGCAGGGGGCTCACCCGCCCCATCTCGTCCACAGCGCACAGAGCGAAGTCCAGCGGGCTGTCCCCCTCCCGGATCTGTACGTCCTCCACCCGTCCACACAGCAGAGCGGCCACCTCCCGTCCATCCCGGTCCAGCACAATCTCCCCCACGCCCTGTCCGAATACCAGCATGGAATCCAGGTACTGGTCCAAAAAGGCGTTGATGCCGCACTGTCCCCGCCCCACATTCACCTGTTCCAGGAAGGCTTTCAGCCCGGCCTCGGCCTCCCCCACGTCACAGACCGCCGTTACGCCGCCGCAGAGCCGGATAATCTTATAGACGCAGGCGTCCACCAGCGGCACAGCCTCCCGGATCGCCCGGTAGAGATCGCCCTCGTTCTTCCGCAGCGGCACATAGCTACTCAGCGCCCCAAAGGGCTGCGGCTCCATCCTCCGCATCTGCGGCAGGGCCGCAATCCCCGCCGGGGGCTCTTTTTTTCTCTTAAAAAAGTCAAAAACTGAGATCACCTCTCCTCAATTTCAGATGTTCGGGGCTGCGCCTCACCCTCTGGCCACCGAGCAGAACGCCGCCTCTCCGGCCTGCCGCTCCGCCGCTACCGTCGCGCAGAAGTAGCGCATGTCATCCATCGCGTGGTCATGCTCCTTCCGGGGGGCATCCCGTCCCCCGGACTCCTCGTTCCACCGGTATAGGGCTATCTCCCGCAGACAATCCACACATCCCTCACAGATCACCACCCGCCCCCGTTTCAAAAGATCGGCGGTCACGCGAATCCCGCAGAGCACATCATTGTCCGCCTTCACAACCCGGTACCCGGCCTGCCGTAGCGCGGTAATAAAACTGGCGGCGGAGGGGTCCGCCACGACCTCCCGAATCCTCCGTCCCGCCGCCAGCCGGCCCAGCGCGTCCACATACTCCTGATCTGTCAGCTGCACGCCGGTGCGCCTGGATGCGTAGTAATACTCCTCCATCCGGTACCATACACCGTCCTTCCGCCCCCAGAGTCCAAAAGAACAAGGATTTGCCGTCCCGTAGTCCACGGAGATCACATACTCCTCCATCTCCCCCACTGGCGCTTTTTTTACATCCCGCGCCGGGTCGAAGAAGTCGTACACCAACCCCCGCATGGCGGTCCACTCCCCCAAAACGAACCGCCTGTAGAAGGTTCCGCTGTAGCTGTTCCGGTATCTCTGACGGATTCTAGGAGAGAGGGAGGGGTTGTCCTCCATCGTAAAATGTAAATAGAGCGCGTTCCTCTCCTCCGCCCGCAGAATCCATTCTCGATAGAACCAGTGATTTAATCCTTCAGGACTGCTTAAAAAATGTAACAACAAAAGCGCAGCTCCAATCATAATGAAAGGAGCTGCGCCTATGCTTTTGTGGAAGCGGGGACCTCCGCAAGGAGCTCGCGGGCCTCCTAGCTTGTTCCTGACGGTTCAACAATCACGGAACAGAGAGGAGAATACATCATGTCAATCAAGCAAAACGTCGCCCGAACGATACGGCGGGTCAAGGAGGAGCGGCACATCTCCATAGAGATCCTGGCCAAGGAGCTGGATGTCACCAAGTCCGCCGTCCAGGCCTATCTCAAGGGGGACAGCAACCCCAGGGCCGACACCCTGGAGCTCCTGGCGGAGAAGTGCGGGGTCTCCATGATAGAATTGGTCTCCGACCCGCTCCCGGGCGGGGAGCAGGCGGAGACCATGGTGGGCGCCGCCCGACTGCTGGGCGGCCTGCCGCCGGAGAAGCGGGAGGAATGCGTGGAGCACCTTCTCGCTATGGCGGCCATATTCGCAGAGATGCAGGACAACTGAACCCGCGCCGGGCAGGGGAGCCGTTCCCCTGTCCGGCCTTTTGTCGTTTTAGTCATCTCTGGGATAATCATAGCATACCGCGTATGATATTGTCAATCCTAATATAGTCATAATAGGGATGGACGGAATGGTATGCATGTGTTGAAAATGGACGGGCGGTGCAATGTGTGCGGGGAGCGGGTCCGGCTGGCCAGGAAGCGGAAGGGGCTCTCCCAGGAGCAGCTGGCCGTGCGGATGCAGCTGACCGGCCACTCCATCACCCAGAAGGCCGTCAGCCGGCTGGAGGCTGGGGTGCGGGTGGTGCCGGACTACGAGGTGCCCCTGCTGGCCCGGGCGCTGGAGGTTTCGCCGCTGTGGCTGTTGGGGGTGGAGGAGGAATAGAAGGAGCCCCTTTGGGGGGGCTCCTTCTATTTGTCCCCGGCGGTTGCACGGAAGAGTCGGACCGCCGCCCGTCCGGGGCCGTCTTATAGGAGGCGTGCGTTGTCCGGCGGAAAATTATTTCAGGACTCCGGAGAATTCCCCGCGCCTTTGACAGGCCAAATTGATTATAATATGCGTGAGGAACGCGGTGTATACCGGGATGTTTGTGAAAAATTTTCCATCTTGGAGTATTTCAGATAAAAACAGATCGAAACACGTTGCAACTTGACAACAATGGAAGGAAATGATATTATGAAAAAAAGATTTGTTTTCATCGACGCGGAAATGCTTCTCACAATAGCTGGGGTTATGCGGAATCGTCGAGGTGATATGATGAGTAAAATTAAAAATTACACTGGACGGACTGCTGCAGAAATCTTAAAAGCCACGGGACAAGAAAACACGATTCCTGTCAATCTGAGCGTTATTCTGCGCAAAATGGAGGTTTCTGTGATCTCCTTTGATTTTTCACAATTTGAGAAGATAATGCCCGATGAGGTCAGCCGGCGGGGCCGGATTTTAGGCGCTGTGATGACGGCGGAGGAGGGGAGGACCGCGATTTTTTACAGCTCCGACGCCTCCCTCATGTCCGATCACCGCTACCGGTTTACCGTCGCCCATGAGCTCGCCCACTGCTGTCTGGATGGATGCACCAACCATGTGGAGTTCCGGCGGGATGGTGAGGTAAACGATGAAAACGAGCGCAGGGCCAACGTCTTTGCCGGGGAGCTTTTGATCCCGATCCATCAGCTGGAGAGCGTATCCAAAAGGTTGCTGCTGCCGACCGTTAAAAATCTGGCGGAGGTTTTTGAGGTTTCGGAGACGGTGATGCTTGGGCGTCTGAAGCATTTGAACCGGCCTGATTTGTACATTTGATGCGGGGATAGTTCTATGGACGGTGAAGAAAAGCAGGCGGAGGGTTCTCAGCAGATTGCGGTTCAACCGTATACACAAGTCTTTGCGGGTCTGGGCGAAAGAATCCCGGATGCGCTTCAAAGTGATTTGCCCAAGCAGGAGCAGACCTCTGAGCAATCCATTGAGGACATCAACACCAAAGCAGAGAATTCTCTTCTGAAGATACTGGATAAAAGCGAAACAGAACGCCTCAAGCAACAGAAGCCGCTCAGGAATTGTCTGCTCTTCTTCGTTGGTGTACAGCTTTTCGCGTTTAATGGTGTGATTATCTACATGGTGTACAGGATGTGTGAAAAACTAGACGCTCAGATTATCACCAGTATTTTGGATTTCTGCAAATATTATATCGGCGCTGTCTTCCTGGAACTGATTGGAATGATCTGGTTTATCACAAGAAGCACTTTTACCTCCACGAGCAAGGATATTATCAAAGGCTTTATCGACCGAATCTCGAAAAACACCCCCTGATGCCGGTGTATTCCGATATCAGGGGGATGCTTTGTGTCACGGCAGGCTATTTCCGCGCGGCCCGCAGGGCCATGATAGCCGCCTGATACCTGGGGATGAGCTCCATGGGGCGGGTCCCGTCGGTGATGCCCAGCTCCATTGCCTCCGCCAGCTCCGCCCTCGCCCAGGCCGGCACCGGCTGCTTGCTCAGATACGCCTGGAGCTCCCGGTAGATCTCCTCACCTGTCATGCTGTCCTCCTCAAATTCCGGACGGATGTACGCGCTCACCAGACTCCTCTGCCGGGTCCGGAGGTACACGCCGCCGCCGTTGTCCTGACTGCCCGCCTCCCCGGCGGAGGTGTTCCCCTCGATGGCGCAGATGGAGCCTGCGGAGGGGAGAAGCACAATGCCGGTATGGCCGAAGGTGTAGATGACGATATCGCCCCGCCTGGGCTCCGGCACAACCTGCCGGGGCCGGTTCTGCCGGTACCAGCGCAGCAGCGCGGAGCAGCTGGCCGTCCTGCAGGGCAGCGGCATCCCCGCCTGGGCAAAGCACCACTGGACGAACATCATGCACCAGGGCTCCCCGTCCAGGCCGTACCACTTGCCGTACTTGGTCCGGTTGGATCCGGCGGGGGCTTCCACGGTCCCCAGCTCCCCGGCGGCGATGGAGAGCAGTTTGTCAGCCGTTGCCATTGCCGCTGCCCTCCGCCGTGTCCTGGAGTTTCCGGGACTGGGTGCCGAAGTAGAAGGCGATGACCACCGCGTAGACGGTCATGAAGTCCTGGCTGATGGTCCCCCGCAGGGCCATCACCGCAAACACCGCCGTCAGCGTCAGGGTGACAACGCTCTTTACGCTCAGCAGACTGCTCAGACGCTTGATGATAAAATTCTTCATATGCTCCTCCCTTTCTTATTTCTTCTCCAGGTCCTCAATCCGGTGGTTTGCCACCTTGATTTTCTCCTCCTGGAGCTCCGTGCGCTCCTCCAGCTTGTAGACCCGGTCAATGACCTGGTTGTGGACCTCCACCTTCTTCTCCAGCTGCTCAAGCCGATAATGGGTGAGCTTGCTGCTCACCAGCACCCCGCACAGCGAGCCCGCCGCCGACCCCGCCAGCCCAATGAGCGCTACGATAATCGCCTCCATGCCTGTTCACCTCTCTTTCCGGCAAAATAGAACCGCCTGCTTGACAAAAAGCAGGCGGGTGGGTATAATAAACACAGAAGGGCGCTGTTACTGACGGTCAGCCCTCGCAATTCACATCAGTTTCCTAATGCTGACTGCTCGTGCCACCGGGCAGTCAGCACGCTCTTTCACGGGGGAATAGCTAACCGCCTGTATGTAACAGCGTCCTTCCGGCCTCCGCCTTGCGGCTTCGGCCTGTCCATTATACTATGGTGCGCCGCGTTTTGTCAAATTTTGTTGGTTGTACCGCCGCCCCCAGCCGGGGGGCGGCTTTTCTGCGCTCACAGAATCATCACCCGCACATGGCTCTCATCCAGCCGCGCCATGACCCGGTACTCGGTCCGCTCCTTGCTGGCGGTGGCCATGCCGCCCTCGCCCACGGTACACCAGCCGTCTGGGACGCAGGTGCCGTCGTCTACAGCCACCAGCTTGCCCAGCAGACCCACCGCGTCCCACTCGGGGCGCTGGGTGCGGGGGACGTACTTCTCCGCGTTGTCGTAGGCCGGGGTGAGCTTCTGCCGGCGCTCCGTGCGGGCGGGGAGGATAACCTCTCCGTCGGGGCCCAGCTCCGCCGGGAGCTCCACGTCCTCATAGACCGGGCGGCCGAAGATGTCCGTCAGGAACATCCCCTGCCACTGGTCGTCGTAGACGTCGCCTACCACCGAGGGGGAGCCGGAGACGATGCCCAAAATGTAGTCGTCGTCCGGGGAGGCGATGCGGATGCGGTCGCCCTGGAGGGTCACGAACAGGCCGCAGCGGTCCTGCTTGTCCAGGTTGCCGTCGGCCCACTCGAAGAGCTCGGCGTAGTCGGCGCCGGAGGCGTTCCAGGCACCGATGCCATAAACACCATTGAAATTGATGCGGAAACAATTCGCGCGCGATGTATTTCCTGAACCTTTTCCTGCAATAAATACATTTTTGGAATCAGTACTTATAGTATTATATTGCCCGATTACAAATTGACTATCGTTTGCAATAGTATTGAATCCAAATGCAACCGACAAATCACCATTGGCATTAGAAAATGACCCTCCGGAAAAGGAAAAGTTTCCGTTTGCTTGTGTATTGTTTCCTTGTGCATGAGCGTAATCCCCCGAAGCAACACAGGATCTTCCCTCTGCGTGTGCATAACTACCAGATGCAACAGTTGATGTTCCCTCTGCGTGTGAGTCAAATCCACTAGCAGTTGCATCGGAGCCAAATGCAGTGGAATAATATCCAGTGGATGATCCGGATTTTCTTCCAAGCGAAATTGAACCAGTAAATACAGGCGATGCTGTTGAAGCCGCTCCTGTAACCTGAGAAACTGAATAATCTCCCGACGCAGGCTGTACAGTGCCCTTCCGTCCCTTAAAACTTGTAACTCCAGTGTCTGGCAGGTTAATCCACCCGGCCTGGCCGTCCTCCTCGCCGGTCTTTCCCAGCACCTGCCCCACGGTCCCCCCGTCCGGCAGGCCGTGGACTGCTTCCAGGTCTCCCTGGAGCTTCTCCACATCTGTTTGCAGCTGGTCCACATCGGTCTGGGTGCTGCCGGCGTCCTCCTGGAGCCGGTTGACAGCCCTCTGGGCGTCATTGACCTGCTTGTTGAGATAGTTATACCCGTGCTGCACGCTGAGCCCCGCATCCGCCCCGGCGGGGGCCACAATCTGCCCCGGGGTCCAGTCCTCCGGCAAATCCGCCGGCAGGGGGGTATATTCCGTATTCTCTGCCATTTCACTGGCCCTCCTTCACGTTGATTTTGTGCTTGAACCGCACATCCCCGCTCACCGGCACATACACCGGCGCGTCGGTGAGCGTCTCTCCGGCGGCGTTGAGCAGCTCGATCCTGGACACCGCCGCCGCCTGGTCCTGGGAGACGGTGTACTCCACATAGGCCGCGCCGCCGTCCTGGGACCGGGTCAGGGCGGAGCCGGGGATGACCGCCGCGCCGTTGAGCCGCACGGAGGCCACGTCGGATATCACAAAACCCGCCGTATCCGACAGCAGGGCGGGCTGGATGCTGGGCTGGCTTGGCATGAGGATCACTCCTAACTCCTGGAGGCTGGCAAAGGGGAGCTTGCCCAGCTCCCAGGCCCCCAGCTGGTAATTGTAGGCCGCCGCTCCCAAATCAATTTGATGGGAGAGCAGCAGACCGTCGGCCACATAGGGCCGGTTGACGTAGACGATGTGGGCCGGCTTGATGCGGTCCAGGGTGGCGGAAATCTCCTGGGCGTAGGACTGGTCGTAGGCCGCCGTTTCGATGTACAGGGTATATTGCCCGTAGTCCAGCTCCAGGGTCCACTTCCCCGCCCCCACCAGGGCGTCCAGCCGGTTCTCCAGAAAGCCCAGGGTGAAGGGCGGCTGGGTGGACATCCGGTTGAGGAGCCGCTGCCGGCGGAAGTCCAGGGTCTCCGTGGCGGGGTTGGGGGTGATATGGAAGACCTGCTCCCACTGGCGTACCGCCGGGGCGTCCATGGTCTGGAAAAAGAGGTTGTCCGCCGTCGCCGTCATGGCCGAGGCCAGGGCCTCCAGCTCCTTCCCCTCGGCCAGGCACAGCGCCTGGTAGTCCAGGATACGCCGGAACCAGGGCGGCAGCTGGGCCGGGAGGTCGGTATCAAGCCTCATTGAGGGTCACCTCCCCCATAACCGGGACCTGCTGGAGCTGGCCGCTCTGGGTGAGCGTGATGTCCGCCGTGCCGCCGTTGAGCTGCACATTGGTGACGTTGGTCACCCCATCCACTCCCACCAGGGCCGCCAGAACCTGGGAGAGATAGACGGCAGAAACGTACTGGGTGCCGGAGCTGCTGACGGGGGTCCCCCAGCTCCGCCGGACGGACAGGAGGTAGGCGGCGACGGCCTCCCGGGCCTGGGGGAGGACCTGGCCGACGGTATAGCCGGCGGCAAGGCTGACGGCGGCGGAGACGCTGACGGTGACGGCCTCAGGGGCGGTGACGGTGACCTGGGCCCCGATGGGGGCCATGCCGAGGCCGAGGCCCTGGTTGGGGGGCGGGTCGATGCGGTTCTGGATGGCCTGGACCAGCACCGCGCTGGCCGGCAGCAGGTCCGCCCCCAGGACTGAGCACTTCACCGTGCCGCCGCCGTTCCACACGGGGTAGATCTGCACCGCCCCCACGCCGTCGATGGCCAGAATCTCCGTCCGATAGGCCGCGATATTGCCGCCGAAGGGCCGCTCGTTGAGGGCGGAGATAATCCGCTCCCGGAGGCTGCCGTCCTCCTCCTGGTCGTCGCCGGGGACCAGAATATCCGTGATTTGCGCGGAGGTCAGGCCCTGAATGAAGGTAATGGGGAGGATCGGCCCGGCGTAGCTGTTGCCAATCTCCCCCGGGATTTCCGCCGTGAGCTGGAAGCGGCCCGCCGAGACGCGGGAGGTGACGGTGAAGTCGATGCTCTGGGCGCCGTTGACGGTGGAGAACCTGGCTCCGACGGGCACATCCATGTTGAACACGCCCAGCCGCACCGCCGGGGAGGCCGGGTAGCGGGAGAGGCCCGCCAGCACCGCCAGCTTGTCCAGGTCCTCCCCCACGGCGGTCTGGACAAACCCGGAGCGCTGGACCTGGTCCAGAACCAGGTAGAAGTCCTCCAGGGCGTAGGCGGCGGGGCCCAGGGCGGTCTGGATAAAGCCGCCCTCCCGCTTGTCGAATTTGCTGTCCACCTCCGAGAGCATGGCCGCCAGAATGGCGGCGTAGGTCTTGCCGGTGAAATCAATCATGTCTGTACCTCCAGGGTTTTCCTGATGTCGCCGTAGACTGTGCGGACGGTCAGCTCCGCGGTCAGGGTGCGGCCGGAAACGGTGTAAGAGAAATTATCTATCCCCAGCACCCGCCGGTCGATGCTCAGGGCGTCCCGGATCCGCCGCTGGAGTTCCGAGGCCACATAGCCCGGGTCCTGGCCCAGCAGGTGCTCCCAGCTCACGCCGAAATAGGGCCCGTAGATCTGCCAGCGGAACCGCTCCACGCTGAGCATGATTTCCACCGCTTGGGCAACGGCCTTCAGGCCGTCCGCCATTCCCTGGATGCGGTCCGTGTCCGGGTCCGCCCAGAAGGTCAGATCCGGCTGCTCCTGGAACCGGACCCCGGCGGACAGGTCCACGCCGCCGGTGGGAGTCGCGGCCATTTACGATCCCTCCTCGAACACCCTTGACAGGATGAGAAATTTCTGCCCGTGCATCACCTGGAGCAGGAGCACCTTGTCCCCGGCCTCCAGGCCCCGGTTGAGGAGGATATAGCCGTCCTTCACCGGCAGGGGCTTCCCGTCCTCCATACAGGCGATGGATTCCAGGGCCTGGGCGGTGTCGTAGGCCCCCGTCAGGTCCCGTGAGGTGGTCCCCTCCGGGGCACTGTGGCTGTGGCCCAGACCAGTGACAGTGTGGTTATGCCTGAGAATGGGGATCTTCTTTTCCACCACCGCCGCCGTCCGGTAGAGCACCGGGGCCCGGAGGGTGTCCATGGCGGGGTCGATGGAGATCTCCAGGGGCTCCGCCGTTGTGACGGTGCCGATCACCAGCTCCGCCGGGGCCAGGGCCTGGGCGGTCTGCTGGCCGATCTGCTGTAGTATGTCGAGCAGCTCCATAGCCGCCTCCTTTCTAGGGGATGAGGGTCTCAAACTCCATGGTATGGATGCCGCTCTCGAAGGTGTGGGCTACCTTCTCCAGCAGCACGTACCGGTCCAGATCGACGTCCCCCAGGCCGGGGATCCGGGCCAGGAGCATCTGCCCCGCCCGCAGGCCGGGGACGCCAAGAGCGGAGACCTTCAGCGTGCGCATCCGGCGGTTGTAATACGCCAGGGAGGTCTTCGCCTGGGCCTGGAGCTGGGCGTCGTTGGCGTCTCCGTCCACGGTCTGATAGAGCTGGAGGAGGCCCCACCGGGCGATGGTATCGCTGTCCTGGGCGATGTAGACATCCGCCCGGCCCGTGGTCTCATTGGGCCGGGCCAGCTTCACGCTGTTGTAGGTCTGCTGGTCGATATCGGTCCTGTAGGTGTAGTCCGTCAGCAGGGATTTTTCCCCGATGACCACATCCTGGATCATATTTCCTGCCTCCTCCAGGGAGAGCCCGCCGCCGCTGTCGAAGAAGACGTAGACCTTTCCGGTGTTCAGGAGGGTCTGCTGCACCGCGCCGCCGATGATGTCCAGGCAGGCCTTGTCCCGCTGGATGTAGGAGGGCAGGGCGTAGCCCGTATCCGCCAGGGTTCCGGTCTCCAGCTGGAGGTCCTCCGCGATCTGGGTGATAATGCCCCCGGCGGTCTGGCCGTAGAAGGCGTAGGAGGCGTTGGCCTTGAGGTAGCGCAGGCGGTCGTAGCAGGTCACGTCGATGACCCCCCAGCGGTCCTTGCTCTTGACAAAAACCCAGCCGTAGAAGATGAGCTGTCCGTCCACGGAGAAGCGCACCGGGTCCCCCTCGAAGAAGGACAGGTCCCCGGATTTGATAATGCTGAATTTCAGCGTTCCGGGGGATCCGGTCCGGTTGGTGGTGCAGGTGATGCGCTGGGCGCTCCGGGAGAGCTCCCAGACCTTCCCGCTGGATTTGCTGGAGAGAAGAAGCTCGGTTGTCATGGGCTCACCGCCTGGAGGTTGTCCGCCGCCATCCAGCCCAGCACCGCGCCCTCCTCGCTCTTCACCAGCACGGGCCGGGGGCGGGCGGGGTCTGTAGTGATGATGCGGCCCACGGTGACCCGGCGGCCGCTGCCCTCGCCGTGGGGCTCCGCGCCGTAGCTGTCATAGTACCAGGGGCCGTTGGCCTGGGCGGTACAGCCCACGTAGAGCTGCCCCGCCGGGATCTCCCGGGTCACCTCCGCCGTGGCCGTCATGGGGGCGGGGGCGTTCTGGGTGGTGCTGGCGATCTGCTGGAGGGTGATGGTCTGGGGGGAGTAGTCCCGGTATTCGGTGAGGGCCAGGTCGTAGTAGAAATCCCCCGTCTCCCCGCCCCGCTCCTCGAAGGAGAAGTCGGAGACCAGGACCTGGAATCCCGTGTCCCCGGTCATGTACGGGGCGCCGTCCTCGTAGTACCGGACAGGGGTGTACAGGATGGGGACCTTGTCATCCATGGCCCGCTGGAAGAAGCTGATGTAGAACTCCGGCTCCCGGAAATCACCGGCGGTGAGGACATAGGGGGCCGGGCGTCCCGGGAAGAAGCTGGAAATTTTGACTTCCTTCGGCTTCGGAATCCGGGGGACGGTGATGGGGCCAATGCCCAGGACATTGTAGGACTGGTTGTCCCCGGATTTCTCCTGGGGGAGCTTGGCCGGGTTGACGGGGAGGCGGAGGACCAGGCCGTCCCGGGTGAAGAACAGTCCGAAATTATTCGCCATAGCCTGCCTCCTCAGAATGCCCGGGCGGTGGTCAGCACCGACCCCGCCGCCGCCTGCTCCAGGAGGATGTCCCGGACGGTGTTGGCCAGGGCCTGCCGGTCCGCCGCCGTGTCCCCGGTGTTCTGGCCGTGGATGTTGATGATTGGGGTCTGTGCGGTGAGGTTGATGTTGTTGACGTACCGCCGCTCTGCTATGTCCACCAGGGATTTGATATCCTCCCGCTCCAGGGCCACCTCCCGGCGCAGAGCCCCGGTATCCCCGCCGATGCTGTCGAGCTGGCTGGAGATGCCGCCCAGGTCCCCGTAGGAGGGGATGGATGGATTCTCCCACTGACTGCCGCTGGGCTGGGAGGCCTCCGCCTGCTTTCTGGCAATTTCATCCTGCCGGGCAAAGTGATTGCTCTGCATCTGCGTCCACCGGTCTGTCTGGAGCTGGGCCCGCTGGCTCTGCCGCGCCTCCATCTCGGCCCTGGCATCCGCCAGACTGGCGGCTCTGGCCGCTTTTGCCGCCTCGTGCTCCACAGAAGCCGCCGCCGCGAAGGTGGTGTGCTCCAGGGCCTGTATGGACACGCCGGGCAGAAGATTGAGCTTTTCGATAAAGCCGTTGATGATGTCGATGCCGCCGTTGGCCATCTCCTGAAGAAGGGTGAGGACGCCTACCTTCATATTCCCGATGGAGTTTTGGATAAAAACGCCGCCCTCTTGGACCTTCAGGCCCAGCAGGTCCCACTTGTCCATCACAAAGTACACGCCGGCAAAAAAGCCGTATTTCAGGACATCCCAGCCGGAGAGCACGCCGTCCACCAAAATCAGCCACGCGATCTCCACACCGCCCACGGACTGCGCCCACTGGTAGAGCGCGGCCACCAGGATGCCCACGGCTACAGCTGCCCACAGAAAGGGGTTGGAGAGCATGGAGGCGATCAGCGCCTGGTTGGCGGCTACGCCCGCCCACTCCACCGCGTTTTTGACCACCATCGCCGCCGTATAGACCCCCACCGCCGCGGCCAGGCCGTAGAAGATGGGGATGATAGTCTCCATGTGTTCCCCCACAAATCCGGCGGCAGCGCCCACAAACTCCAGCGCGGGCTGGAAGGTCTGAAGCATAATGGTCTGGGCCTGATTCCAGACCTGGCCCCAGGTCAGGGGCATCCGGGCGAAGGCCGCGTCCGTCTCCTCTGCCGCATCCAGCATGGCGTTTTTCACCACCTCCGCCGTGATGGCCCCCTCGCTGGCCAGCTCCCGCAGCTGTCCCGTGGTGACGCCCATGTAGCCCGCTATCGTCTGGGCGATCATGGGCGTCTGCTCCAGCACGGAGTTGAGCTCCTCCCCCCGGAGAACACCGGAGGACAGGGCCTGGGTCAGCTGGAGCATGGCCCCCTGGGCCCCCGCCGCCGATGTTCCCGAGAGAACCATCTGCTTGTTGATCTGCTCGGCAAAGGCGATGAGCTCCCCGTTGGAGGAGAACGCCTCCGGGGCCAGGGTGCCCAGCTTTGCAACGAAGTCCGCCGTGTCGGCGTAGATTCCCCGGGAGCGGAGGGCGGACTGGGCGATCATGTCCTGGAGCTGGGCGGTGGTCTGGAGGCCGTCGTTCATCCGGTCCAGCCGGGCCTCGGTCTGGGACATGGCGTCCGACAGCCCCGCCAGCTGCCCCAGCCCCCGCAGGCTCAGGTAGGCCCCCGCCAGACGGGTGATGGTGCTGGTGAGACGGTCCGCCTGCCGGTCTGTGCTTTGCAGCTCCTGGGCGAACGCCTTTGACGAACGCGCCGCCCTCTCCGCATCGCCGGAGACAGCCCTGTACTGGGCCTCCAGGCCCCGGATGGTATCCCCCAGCCGCTCCATGCGGCCGTCCAGCTGGGCAAACTGCCGGGTGTTCTCCATCCCGGCGGAAACCATCTCCGCCTGCCGCTGGGCCCCGGCGGCAAATTCCCCGTTGAGGGAGATGATCTGCCGGTCCAGTCCGGCCAGGACGGTCTGATAGTTCCGCGCGGAGGACTGGGCCAGCTGTGTGGCCCCGGCGGCCCGATTCCCCATGGTGATGTAGCTGGTAAACGCCGCCGAGAAGCGGTCCTCCATGGTCAGAGTTTCCCGTATAGCCGCCACTGGCTCAGCCTCCCTTCTCCGGCGCCTTGGGCCGGGAATTTATCTCCTTGCAGACCATTGCCGCCACCAGAAGCCGCTCCCGGTAGGGCAGGGCCTCATATTTCGACGGGGGCCAGCCCAAGTTGACAAAGCAGTAGTAGGCGATCAGCGCCTCGCCGTCCGGGCTGTCCCCGCCGATCAGTTTTTTGCCTCTTCCTCCTCCGCCGCCGCAGTGCCGGTGTCGAAGCCGGAGAGCTCCAGAATGGCCTTGAGGAGGGCGTCGTACTCCCCGGCCAGGAGCATTCTGCCGGGGACCTGGGTGGGAATTTTCGTGCCGTAGGCGCCGCAGACCTCGGTGCTGGTGAAGTCCGGCTCCACGGTGGCCGCTGCCACCAGCTCCCGGTTGAGCTGGGCGGTGTCCAGGTACTCCTGCCGCCGCCCGCCCACGGTCTGCACCCGGCGGCACTTGGCGGTCAGGGCGTCGTTCTGCTCCTGGGTGATGGCCCGGATTGTGAAGGGGACCGGGTTCCCCGCTTCATCCTTGAAGCGGCTGGAGATGATGACCTCCTTGACTTCGCCAAGATCTACGGGATGAAGAAACGCGTTTAATCTGCTCATAGGCACCTCCTGTTAATTGCCCAGCCGCTCCGGGTCGCGGAAGGCCTGGAGCCGGGCGACGTCGGTATAGCTGAAGTTGAAATCGTAGTTGAGCATGGCCTCCTGGTCGTCCAGGATGGAAATGGGGATGTCCCCGGTGAGGGTACAGCCGTAGTAGGCCATGGCCTGCTCGCCGACACTGACGGTGGGGTCGCTGTTGGTAATCTGGATGTCAAACTGGGTCATTTTGCCCGTGTTGATGTACTCGAGAACCATGTCGGTGAAGATGTTGCTGCCGTAGTAGATGTTTCCGCTGCCGGTGAGCTTGGCCCCGTTGGGCTTGGCCTGGATCTTCCGGGTGCCGATGACCCGCATATCCTGGCTCTGGATGCTGGCGGTGGTCTTGATGTTCTTCATGCAGGCCACCTCATAATTTTTGCCGTCCACGGTGATGACGATGGTGCCCTCCGCGCCGTTGACGGTGTCCTTTGCCAATAAATAACTCATAGCCGAGCCTCCCTTACGAGACCGAGACGGTCAGATAAATTTTCTCGATGCTGCCCACGACCTGGAAGGCGATGTTGACCAGCACGGAGCTGATATCCGCCCCGGGCAGCACCTCCACGTCGTCGGGGACAAAGCTCTGGATGGCCTCCGCCGACTGCATCTCCAGGAGATAGCCCACAATGCGCCCCTTGAACTGCCGGCGCCCGGCGTCGTTGTTGTTGACCACGCCGATGAAGCCCCGCCGGAACATTTTATAGATGTCGTTGGCGAAGGTATTGCACAGCCGGACCGTCCGGTTGTAGCGGAACACCTCCCCGATCTCGGGCGTGAAGGCGGTCAGGGAGTTGATGTCCTGCTCAATGACCACGTCCCCGTCATCCGCCGAGAGGAGGAGCTGTCCGGCCTCCAGGCCCTGGCCGATCTGGCTGTCGGTCAGCAGCGGGGACACCGCCGCCGCGCCGGGGTAGGCGGCATAGGTCAGGCTCTGGTTGTACAGCGCCCCCGCCTGGGCCCCGCCCACCCACCAGGCGGCCTGGGCCGGCGTGAGGACCGTGCCGTCGGTGAGGGTGACCCCGGATACCACGTTGATGACGTACTGGCTGTTGGGGGATTTCATGTTGGCGGTGACCAGCTGGGAGTATTTTCCGCTGTCCTCCGCCAGGCGCTTGACAAACGCCGCCATGCTCTCCTGGACGTTGGCGTCCGTGCCGTCGTAAATCAGGATGTCGAATTTGTACGGCTCAAGGGCCGTCAGAAACTCCGACCACGCCTCCGCCGGGACCGTGCCGTCCAGCCCCCCGGTGAGGGGCAGGCCGCCGGAGGCCGCCAGGGGACCGTCCCCGCTGAAGGTGACCCAGGCGTTGGCCGTCAGGTCCGCCGCGGCGCTGACATCCTGGGCGTCAACCACCGCGCCGTCCACCAGGGTGGAGACCAGGAAGCTGCCGGGCTCCGCCTCGCCCGCCGCCTCGACGGTGACGGTGATATCGTTCCCCCGGGTGCCGGGGTACCTTGCCGTGACCGTCAGAGCGCCCTCCTCCAGCTGCGCCGAGGCCGCGGCGGAGCCGGTGGCCGCAGGCCGGTAGAGCAGCACCCGCCGGGGCGGAGCCGTGCGGTCGGAGCCCTTGAAGATCTCCGTGAGAAAGCGGTTATGGGGGTCCGCCGCGCCGTAGCCGGTATAGGGGGTGGGGTTGGCCCCGGCCTCCACCGTCTGCACCGTCCCCACGGGGCCCCAGCTCAGGGCCTCGCAGATGGCCGCGGTGCCCCGCTCGCCCACGGTGGTCTTCCGCTCCCCCACGGAGCGGAAGCGGATATAGACCCCGGGGCGCTTCTTGTTCTGTGTGGTCCAGGTTCCTCCTGCCACTAGAGTTCACTCCTTTCAGTGATGCCGGTTGTCAGGCGCTCCATGGGCGCAAACGCCTCCGGCAGGGAGACGAACGCCCGGAGCTCGAATTTGTAGTGGAGGGCGTCCGCGTCAATGCGCCACTCCCGGTCGTAGGTCCGCAGGAGGGTGGAGGACGTCCCGCCGGAGTAGGGGAAGGTCTCCAGGACCAGGTCCAGGGCCTCCGCCGCCGACTGGTAGCGCTGCTGGAGGTTCGGGAGGTTGCAGTCCTCCAGATACGTCAGGTCCAGGCCGATCCGCCGGAGCCACCGCCCTCCGGTGCGCAGGGTCAGATAGGAGAAGCGCTGCTGGAGAAAGGCACAGGGCATCTCGCTCCCCTGCTGGTTGGGGTCCTCGTAGAAGCTCACCCCTGGCAGGTGGGGGGCGAGATAGTCTGCCAGGGACCGGGCTATGGTCTGGATGGTGAAGGTCATTGCAGAAGGTCCTCCAGCTTCCTCAGCTCCTCCCGAAGGGCTTTGCTGTACTCCTCCTTGGCGGCATCCACGATGAATTTACCGGGGACATAGAAGGTCTTTGTCCCCACGACGATGCCAACAGTCCGGTCCCCCGCCGCTTTCGGGTCGTATTCAAGCTGCCCTGTGGCCGGGTTGATATACAGCCCCGGGACGAAGTGCCGGTCCATCCGGTGGCCCTGGTCCACATAGGAGGCGTACTCCACATCATTGGCCAGGACGGCTGTCAGCTCATCCCCCTGGCGCTGTGGCTTTGTCTGGCTGTCGCCGGCCCAGTGCTGCTTCATCTCCCCTGTGCGGGTGTGTGTCCCGCTGAGATCGTCCCCCGTGGGCGGCGTCAGCTCTATGGCCTTTTCAACCGCCCTTTGCGCCGCCGTCTCAATGGCTTTCTCCAGCAGTGCGGGGAGCTTGGCCTGGAGTGCTTTCATCTGCTCCACCCGTTCCTTCAGCGTCACCGGTCATTCCTCCTTTCACCCGCTCCTCCTGTAGCAGCGGAATCTCCTGGTGGGCCAGGCCGGGGAGCACCGCCCCGAAGGGCTCAAAGAAATGATTCGGGTCTGCCGCAAAGGCTCTTATCTCCGGCAGCGCCTTTCCAAGGCCCTTCCCCCGGAAGATCCGCAGTTCGTCCCCGGCCTGGACGTCCACGCTGTTGTCACACTGGACCCAGTCCTTCTGGGCCGAGGCGGCGGCGGTCTGGTTCAGCTCCAGCCGGGCGGCGTCCGTCTGGTAGACCCGGCAGGGGATGTCCTCCGCGATTTTCCGCCGCTCGTGGCGGGTCAGGGCCCCGTCCCTGACCGGCTCTACCCGGTAGATGTCCATGCGGTCTGTATACCAGTCTCTGAAATTCATATGACGTAAGTCCCTCCCATTCCCACCAGCCTCGCCTTTGTGGCCAGGAGCTGGCCGTACTGGGTGGCGTTCAAATCCCCCCAGCTCTCCGTGGCCTTCGTCAGCGGGTCCGTGTCGTAGGTCACGCTGTCCTGGCCCAGCTTCGCCGAGCGCATGACCCCCACCAGGGCCGTCCCGTTATCCTGGAAGAATTGGGGAAAATCCGCCCGGAACATATCCGCCGAGTAGCTGCCCCGGCTGTGGCCGATGTTGGCCGCTGCCGCCCGGACGCCGAAGAACTGCGGCTTATTCGGCCACATTTTTCTGCTTTTTCGACTGCCTGCCGAAGTCCTTGTCCGTGCCGCGCTCGGAGAGGATGACTTTGCCGTCTGCCGCCAGTGCCTTCAGATAGGCGGAATCCTCCGCCCAGGCCGGGACCGGGCCCATGTAGTCCTTCTCCATCTTGAACCGCTCCCCGTTGGGGCCGGGGAGGATGATGTTTCTCCTGGATACCACAAACATTTCCGCGCCCTCCTTAAATGCCGTCAAAATAGGCCATTGTCTGGGGATAGAACAGCTCCACCTCCGAGAGGTTCGCCGCATAGGCCGTGTCATAGCAGAACTCCGTAGCGTTGGGCTGGCTCATAACACGGGCCAGGGGGACCAGCTCCTCCACCTGGAGGAACCGCTCGTGGTTGACGTAGACCACCATGCGGTCCGCCCCGCCGGTACCCAGACCGCCGTGAGGGCGCTGACGTAGTCCACCCAGCCGTCCAAGGCAAAAAGCCGCCGCCCCTTCCAAAGAAAGGAGCGGCGGTTTTAACAATTTATCCTGTTAGAACAGTCCGGTGAAAAAGTCGTTGAACTCCGCGCGGAAAATCTCCCGCAGGGCAACCAGCTCGCTGACCCGGATATTCATGCGGTTGGTTTCCAGCTTGGCGTAGGTGCTCTTGGAGATGTTCAGCCCCATCAGCTGGAGCTTTGCGACCACCTGGTCCTGTGTCATGGAAGCGCCCCTGCGCAGGCGCTGGATATTGTGTCCGATGTCCATATCGGGCCGTATTTTCTGCATCTGCCTCACCCAAAGCCCATAATTCGCTATAGCGAAATTTCTGTCTTGAGTTTACCCGGATTGTGTGATAAAATGTTTCGCAATAGAGAAACTTTTGCGCCCGGGAGGCTGAATGAGAAATGAAGGTTGCTGTAATCGGTTCCAGGAATTTGCAGGTAGAGGACCTTGGCCCGTATTTGCCGGAGGGCCTGACGGAGCTTGTCAGCGGAGGCGCCCGGGGCGTGGATGCCTCCGCCAGGGGATACGCGCAGACCCACGGCGTCAGTCTGACGGAGTTTTTGCCCGACTATGCCAGGTATGGCCGGGCCGCTCCGCTGCGCCGGAATGTCCAGATTGTCGCGTATGCGGACCTGGTGCTGGCGTTCTGGGACGGGAAATCCAGAGGGACGAAGTTTGTCATCGACCAGTGCAAGAAGATGGGGGTGCCGGTAAAGGTGTTCTGTTAGCAGCGGGATGGATATATAGTTTTGCTGTTAATATGAAATTGAATTACAGAATTTCACAAAGCAAAAAGGGCCAGCCGCCGGGAAAATCCCGGCAGCTGACCCCGTTCGGTCCTTCCCGCCCACCGTTTCGGGCGAGGGTGCATATTGTGTTTTCTGTCAAACTGTGGTATGCTTGCCCCAAGCAAGAGGGCGGGGCCAGCTCCGAAAGGAGGGAAGCCCATGAGCGTAACCGATACCATCGCGCTACTTATGCTCGTGATTGCTGCTGTTTCGCTGGGCTACGGCCTAAAGAAATAGCCGCCCCCTGACCCTAGCAAGAAGCGGCAATTTCAAGCTCTAAACTTGTCAAGTTGGCCGCCTTCCTGCTCCACCAGGGAGACCGCCCTCTTGCGATGATTATAACCGCTCCCTATGGACTTGTCAAGCCGTTTCCGGTTTTCCGGAGGCGGCTTTTTCCTGCGGGAGTGTTGGAACCGTCTCCCGGCGGACGCGGATGACCTTGATCTCCCCGCCCGCGCCCTTCCACAGCTCCACCCGCTCTCCCCGCTCCAGGAGCGTTTCAATGGCATGAATTACTTTTTCTGTCATGGGCTAACTCCAGAAATCTATTTCTCTGCACACCTCCGCAATAGAGCGGCCATTCAGGTACGGCGCGTTCAGCATCTCGTCCACATCATGGAACTCCGTGCCGGGGTCGTCCGGCTGAAAACAGAGGACATACTTTTCCCGGTTGTGCGGAACGATCAATCCACGGGTACCTTTCCAGGTGAACTCGATATCATCTACAAGGCTCAAAGCATATTCCCGCAGCTCGTTCAATGTTCTTTTCAAAGAATATCACCGTTCTCCTTCCGCTCCTCATCTGTCAGCTCACGTGTAGTACGACCGATGATCTTTCCATTTTCATCCCGGATAAAATCATGACCGTGTTCGCCACGCTTCCCGATATGCCTTTTCCCAGGCCTTATACTTCTCATCATCCGCCTGCTTGTGCCGCTGGAACGCGGCGAAGGTCTTGGGGGTGGCGTCTGGGATGGTCAGGCGGTACCGCTCGAACTGCCGGTAATCCGCCAGCCACTTGGCCCGGCCCCGCTCCTTCAGGCGGTAGGCCTCAATCTGCTTCTCCGTCCTGGGGTCCCGGTCGGGCGGGTTGGTGGTGAAGCTGGAGAACGCCTTGATTTTTCGCAGCTCCTTAGCGGAGCGGCCCGCAGGGGTCCAGGCGATGAGGACGTGCTGGCAGTTCGGGTGGATGTTCAGCCAGGAGTTTGCCAGCGTGTCGGGCCCCACCTTGTCAACCTTCCCGAAGGCCGCCGCCAGGGGCGGGAAGTCCGGGTCCGTGCCGCTTCTGGAGTACACCCGGCCCTCCAGGGGTGCGCAGAGCTTGCAGGTGGTGTTGTGGGCGCTTATCTTGTACAGGTCCTGCTCCGGGTCCCGGGTGAGCACCGACAGGACCTCCGCCTGCCGGGTGGTGGTCCGCAGGACCATGCTGCCGTAGGTGTGGAGGCTCCAGCGCTGCCCGGCCTTGTCGATAAAGGCGGTGACGCCCTCCCGCCGAAGGGCTTCCACGAACTTCGGGAGCTCCTTGTAAGCGCCCCGGCCCGTGGCCTCCATGGCCAGGACCTGCTCCAGGCCCACCCGCCGGAAGATATCCGGCTCGACGCGGCCTATCAGGGCGCTTTGCAGCGTGGCCGTCACGGTGGCCGCAGCGGCGTCAATCTCGCCTATCAGATTCATCGTCAGCCGCTGGACAATGTCCGTCTGCTCCCCGGTGAGGGCGGCGGCGTTGGCGTAGCCGGAAGCGTGCTTTGCCGCCGTCTCCGGGATGTCCAGGGGCTTCCGGGCCTCCGGGTGCTGGACGTAGAACTCCCGCTCAATCATCCGGGGGACGTAGGTCCAGGATTCGTCCACCAGGCGCCGGAGGATGGTCTGGACCCGCTCCAGGGCCGCTTCCGCGTGGTAGTCCGCCAGGCCCCGTTGGCGCAGGCGGGCGATCTCATTGACAATATCCGTCTCCGCCCGGAGGAACGCCTGGATCAGCCGCTGGAGCTCCTGCCGCTGGGGCTTTCGGTTCAGCGCGGGCATTTAGTCCTCCGCATCATTCTCCAAATCCTCCAAGATATCTTCCTGTCCAGGCGGCACACCATCAGGAATCAATTTGAGAAATTCCCAAAAGGCGTTAGGACGATTTTCATATCCTTTTCCAGCATGATGCTTGGCCTCCTCAATAACGATGTCAAGAACACCAAAACTAGACGCAAAGCGGATTAAACTTTCAATATCGTCTCTTTCTACGTCATACTTCCGCTCAGTGAAAGTGTGGACGTAAGGCAGAAGAAGTTCTCTCAATTCATTTTCTTTGTGCTTAATCACGGCGTATTCCTCCCTACAGTCTGGCCTTGCTGTGAACAATCATGCCGCCGTATCCATCCGCAGATACTCGGTATTCAAAAGACGCATCGCGGATAACACGAACGCCATCCTCGGGGGCTAAGTTTGGAAACTTGGTTCCCAGGGTTCCGCACAGCCTTGCATAGGTTTTCGGCTTAAGCTGAATCCCGGAATGGCTCCGCTGCGGCGACGGCGCGTACTTGGTTTTTCCCATTGTACCACTTCCGCCGCCACTGGTAAAGCGTCCGTTTGACGGGTCGTGGTGGGGATTGTAGTCTGCTGTCAGGATATCGCCGGACTGCGCCAGGTCCCCGTATTCCAGCCCCGCCAGGGGGTCACGCAGGGCTGTCAGGTCCTGGTACGTCTTTCCGGCATTGGCGGCAATCTCCTCGTCGGAGATGCTGCCGAACAGGCCGGTTTCGTCGGAGAGCTTCTTGAGCTCCCTCTGGGCGGTGTCCGCAGCCAGCAGCCCCGCCTGGAAAACGTCCCGGACGGCCAGGGCCTTTTTCTCCGCAATCTCCGCCAGCTCCCTGGGGGTCGGCATCCAGAGGGGCGGGAACTGGATATCCAGGTCCTCCGGCACCGCGCCCCAGGCCGACATACACAGCACCGGCAGGACCCGCTCCAAAACCGGTCTCAGCACGTTCTCCCGGAGAGTGTCCACATAGTCGTAGTAGTTGCGCAGATCGCTCTCCCCTGTGGCGTTCATCCCAGCCGGGGAACGCCCGAAGAGCTTGGTCACGGGGATCCGGGACGCGCCGGAGAGGTCGTGGCACATACTGTCATAGACCTCCTGGAGGCCGGTGAAGGTGTACTGGGTGTTGCGGATCTGGTCCCCCTTGTTCACCAGCTGCATCCCAAAGTTGGAGCGGAGCACGCTCTGGGCCTGCATGACGTTCCAGAAGCGCCGCTGCATGGCTCCGGAGGAGACGGAAAAGAGCTGCCCGCCAAAGAGCACGGTCCGGGACCGTATCTTTTGGAGGGCAGCTTTTCTGTTATTAAGCGAAAAAGAACAGCAAAACTTGTCTTTGCCGCGCCGCTATATTTGAGCGTCCATCAGCAGAACCTTTACCGGGATTCCCCGCTCTTTGCATTGGTCGATGACAAACTTGGTCCCCCGGGAGGCCCCATCCCAAAAGGCCAGGACCATATCGGCGTATTCGATGATCTGGAGATTCCGTTTCAGCGGAGCGCCTCGGCCATAGCGCCGGTAATCCGGCAAAAATTCTGTCAGCTGGAGCCCGTTTTGCTGCGCATACCTCCTGGCGTCCGCGTCTACTCCCTTCGCGCCGCCGCTGACGATCTCAGTCGTCCCCGGCGGGAGATAGCTGCCTAAATGCTCTGCGTACAGCGTTCTGGAGCCGATCACCGCAGTTTTCATTCTTGCTTCCCTCCTTCAAAATTTATGCGTCATTTATGCGTCATAATTTCGCCATTCTTACGCATGATTATACAGGAGGAGTATAGTGAAGTCAATATTGCGTCAAAGGTGAGTCAGATATGAAGGATAGCCTGCCGCGTTACACGCTGAGGGTCCCGCAGATACTGCTGGATAAAATCGGATATATCGCAGCATCCGAGGGTCGGACGAAAAATAAGGAGCTGGAGCAGCTGATGCGAAAAAGGATTGCGGAATTTGAGGAAAAGCATGGAAAAATCAGCCTTAAAGAGGAGACTACGGATAGATAAGCCATCGCCGCTTGAACACCCCGGCGTAGAGGCTGCGGTACATGGCCCTGGTCTCCTCGCTGAGGCCGGGGTTGTCGTCCATGGTGAAGTGCAGGTGGGTGGCGTTTTTGGCCCGGAGCTTGAGAATCCACTCCTGCCGGAACCAGTGGGTAGGCACGTCCGGGTTGCAGTTGAACCACAGCCGGGCCCCCGCCACGGAGCACCGGGCCAGGGCCTGCTCCACGAAGGAGCGGGGCATGAGGGCCACCTCGTCGAGGAGCACCCCCGCCAGGGTGATGCCCTGAATGAGGGTATAGCTGCTCTCGTCCTTCCCGCCGAAGAGGTAAAAACGGTTTTCCCGGTCCCCCCGGCGGACGGTCAGCAGGTGCTCGCCCCGGCTGTAGCGCAGGGAGAAGTGGTCCTGCAAATACCGCACCGACAGCAGCGGGGTGATGATATTCCGCTCCGCGCTACCCACGGACTTGCCGCAGATGGCGAAGGCGCACCCGTCAAACCGCCCCATGGCCCACAGCAGGAACGACAGCGACATGACCGACGTCTTGCCGGAGCGCACCGCGCCGTCACAGATGATCGCCCTTTTTTCCGGCTCCCGGTACGGCCAGCGGAGCACCCGCAGCTGCTTTTCTGAGAACATCCTCCGCCTCCTTCAGGCTCCTGGTGATGGGGTCGTCCTCCGCTCCTCCGGTGTGGCCGGAGCGGGCCCAGGTGTCCCGGCTGATGCGCAGATAGGCGCACAGCCCGCCGACGGTGGGCGGGATCACATACTCCCGCTCCCGCATATAGACCCCCTGCTCATTGGTCACGGGACGCCACTCGGTGATGAAATGGCCCCACCCGTCCTTCTGACCGGTGTTGTACGCCTCGCACACGATCTTCTCCCTGGAGATGCTGGCGAAGTAGCTCTCCACCATCTCCCGCAGCGCCCTGTCCGACCTGTACTTCCGGTATCTGCCCACGGCCCTCCCTCCCCGATTTTTTCCTTCAAGAAAAGCATAGCACAAAAGTTCCGTCACGAGGCGTCAATTTTTTGACGTGGAAAAATCCCTTGTATCCTCTGCGCCGCAAGGCTTACGGGCCGTCACGGCAAAGTTTCTGCCGCGTGCGCCCGCGCGAGCCCCCGGGCGTGGGTGGCGTGTCAGGAAATTTCTGTCTGGTCCCTGCCTTTGGTAAGCTTCCCCACCCCGGGCAGTATGTACCGGATATATTGGGGGCGTCCCGGCCTCCACTCGTTCCGGTGGAGAAGCTGCCCGCCCCTGGGGACCGCCAGCTCCGCGCCGCCCGGGGCGATCCGGTCCTTGGGCTGGGGGATGGCCAGGTTCCGGCTGGGGATGTATTTCTTCTCATCCGGAAGCCGCCGGACCTGCCGGAGGAGGTACGCCGCCAGAGCCGTCTGGTCCACCACGTTGTAGAGATGCTCGTGGTGGGTGCTCCCCAGGGTCCACTTCCCCAGGGCGATGGCCAGAGCCTCCCGGTTGACGATGATGTGGTGGTGGAGCCGGACCAGCTCCCCGGTCTTGCCGTTGGTGTCGCTTGTAACCGCCAGATACCGGAAGGGCACCCCCGCCTTCCTGCACTCCCGCCGCACCCGCTTGAGCCACAGCCGCAGCCGGTGGTGGCAGGCGTGATAGCTCTCATCGGCGAAGCGCTCCCCCTTCTCATCCAGACCGGCCAGGACCAGGGACAGGCCCTCCTCGGAGTAGTCCAGGCCGATGAGATAGTCCTTGCTGGTGAAATTGGCGTGGATCTGCCGGGCCATCCGCTTCTCCGCGCCAGCCTCGTTCTGCTGCTGCTTTCTGATCTCCGAGCGGAGCCGCCGGTCGGATTTGCTTGGCTTCTGGCCGGGGACCCAGTATTTAATTTTCTCCCCCACCGCCCCCGCCTTGTACGTCCGGATCACCCAATATCCCGCCATGCCCGCCGTCCTCCTTCTCGTGGTTCTAAACTTAGGCCCCAACCAAACCCGGCAACGCGCCCGCGCGCGTTATTATAATGTATCTTCTGTTTTCCGGGGCTTGTCCGATTTTTATGCAAACCAGCCGGACCACCGGCTGGTTTGCGTAAAAACCGGATGCTTCGGGAAGGGGGAGGCATCCGCCTCCCCCTGTTCTCCCTTACAGACGCTTTGGAAACGCCTGGTAGTACCGCCGCGCTGCCCGGGAGAGGGTGGAACGGGAGATGAAGTGCTTCTGGCAGATCCGCTCCGCGCTGGCGTCTGTGGTCACATACTCCAGCAGGGCCTCCCAGTACGCCCCGCCGGTCTGGCGGCAGAGCTGGCGGAGCTTCTCCCGCCGCCGCTCCGGCAGCTCCCGGTAGAGCAGGGAAGCGAAATAGATGTACCCCTGCCGCGCGTAGCTGACGCCCAGCCCCGGCCTGTAGCGAAACATCGGGTTCACCTCCCTCCCCTCTATAACACCATCTCTTTCGCCGCCTGCGGGCTCATGCCCGCGCCTCCCGGTTCAGATGCCGGTCCGCCAGCTCCGTCAGCTTCTCCCGGATGAAGCCGTCAGGGTCCGGGGCCTCCGCCAGGACCCCGGCGGGGATGGTCAGCCGCTGCACCCCCGTCAGCCGCTCCCAGCTCTCCGTTACCAGCAGGCGGAAATCGCCGGTGCCGTCGGTGTCGATGGAGATGCGGAGGCTCCCCCCGCCCCGCAGGGCTGTGCGCAGTTTGTCGCTCATATGCTGTCCCTCCTTGTTGTGATGGGATAGTCTATTCGGGACGGACCGGCTTTCTGCGGGCGCCCTTGGCGTCCTTCCTCTTCGCCTGCCGCCAGTGGCGGACAATTTCCTCATGCGTCATCGTCATGGCCGTCCCCCTTTTTCTGCTGGAACTCTTCCAGAGCCCCCAGATCAACGGTCGCCTTCCCCATCAGCGCATTGCGCAGATCGGCCACAAGCGAGGGCATTTTCCCCGCCAGATGGGCCTCTGAAATTGCGTAGTGGTCGCAGATGGCCAGCGTCAGCCAGCCCCAGGCCAGCAGGAGATCGCTGACGCTTCCCTTTAGTTCAACGGGCCTGTCCCGTGGAAGATCATCCCGCAGCCTACGCACACGTTCCGCCGGACCTCCTCCGTCCGCAGGCACTCGCACAGCGCCGCCACCTCCCGCCAGGGCACGTCCCACCACCGGGCCGCTTCCACCGTGGCCAGCTCCCAGCTGGGGGCGCTGACAACAGCGGTTGTGTGCGCCGGGTGGGCTACCCACCAGATTTTGTCCGGGTCCGGCTTCCTCGTTTTCGTCATCATACTGCCTCCTCACTCCACCCACGCCCTGTCCGGCAGAGCGGCCAGCAGGCGGTCGAACTGCCGGACCGCGCTTCTGTGGGGCTGGAACCCCGCCGCGCTGGCGGCCTCGTAGGCCGTGTCAATCTCCTTGACCTGGTTCAATAGCGACGTGTTCTCATCCCGCAGAATATCAAATGTCGCCCGCAGGTAGTCGTACTGCTGGCGCAGATCCAAAAACGCCACCAGAATCCCCACGCACTGG
>JAAWUC010000155.1 GCA_022804995.1 Oscillospiraceae bacterium | reverse complement strand
AGCGAGGAATTCATCCCCCAATATGGCCCTTTATTGGTCGTTTTTATTACCTTCGTTTGTTTGCCTGGCTTTTACCTGCTTTAATCAGTGCTTCCTTAGGTTTCCCCTTTTCCCATAAATCCCTGAACACCAAGCATTTTGCTTTCCAGAAATTTTGCGTAGGTGTGGTCCCTGATAGCCATACTCTTATTGATAGAAATATCCTCGCCTATTTCCCAATGGAGTTTTTCAAGGTCGTTCCGCACCGCAGTTACGTGTAGCAGGATTTCTCTCAGCTGGCTCCGGTGTGCTCTGTTCATGGGTTATACTCCCTCCTTCCTGGTCTGAAGCCGGTCCCAAAATAAAAATAGCCGGCCCCGGCAACTTCGGTTGCCCACCATGAACACGACCACTATTTTGCGTCAAGGGAGAAAAGCAAAAGGATGCAGGCAAATCGGTTAAAGTTGAGTTACCACACCAACCAGACCGAAAGGAACCACATCCTTCTACTTTTTTGTTCTCTGCATCTATTGTACTCCTACACAATTTGGACTCTCCCCCTGTTGTCAATACTCTTTACTTTTGAGAACGTCTATGGTAAAATAAGGACATGAATAAACAGATAAGCCTATCGGGCCTGATGGACGAGCTGTCGCAGGCGCGGACAAAGAAAAAAGAATCTTGGGAGCAGATGGAGCGCCTGATTCTATGGGGAAAATAGGTGGAAGAGATTAGGCCGTGCTATTATAGCGGAAGAAAAAGATCCGGTGCAAAATCAACCGCCGTCCCCGCCTGGCAGCTTGATTCAGTTTGCCCACAGGTCTGCTTCCCAGAGGATATTCCTTTATTTTCTTGTCTTCAGGTTATTCCTTCCATTGGGGGGATTGTACGGTGTTGCCTAAACAATATTGCAAGCTTCCTGCTCGTTTTATTACCCGTCCCGGCGGGAAAACCTGCGGGTATAAACCTAACTTGCGGCCATGCTCCACTCATACTGTCTCTGGAAGGGGGATAGAGTTGGTTGCGGACAGACTGACGTCGTATAGCCGTATATTATAAAGGAGAGAAATCGCTATGAAAGCAATTGTCAAATCCCCGATTTGCCCACTGATGAGCCTGCCCCGTCAGAACTGTGAACGGGCCGATGAGGCGTTGTTCGGTATGGTAGTAGAGGTGCTGGAACGGACCACCCCCGATTATTGTAAAGTGCGTACGCACTACCGTTATGAGGGCTATGCCTGCATAGATGACCTCGTCCTTTTGGACAAAACGGCGGAGTGGTGGGCCAACCTGCCCAAGAAAGTTGTGCTCCACAAAAACGTCTGCGATGTGATGGCGGAACCTAAGGTCCAATCCTGGCAGATCCTTACCCTGCCGCGCGGCGCGGTAGTATCCCCTGTAGGGGAACCGGAAAATGACTGGCAATGTGTAATGCTTCCGGACGGCAGAGAAGGGTATCTCCGCGCCAGTTATTTGGGAGATTATTTTAGCGCACCCATCGATCTTCCGGAGGCTGATCTGCGCCAGCGCATTGTGGAAACTGCTATGCTCTACGCCGGGACGCACTACCGCTGGGGCGGCAAATCTCCTCTTGGTATTGACTGTTCCGGGCTGACTAGCATGGCATACCTTCTCAATGGGATTCTTATCTATCGTGATGCCCGGATTGTAGATGACTTCCCCATTCATGAGATATCCCGAGAGAAGATGAAACCTGGTGATCTGCTGTTTTTCCCTGGACATATTGCGCTGTACATGGGCGATGGGCGGTACTGCCACTCTACTGGGCGGGGAGGGGATGACGGCTTCACCATTAACAGCCTGATTCCCTCTGCCACAGATTACCGGTCAGACCTGGCGGAAAAGATCACCCAGGTAGGCAGCTATTTTGATTAAGTAAAGACATTCGGTTGGTCACTTTGGGGAGTATAGCGTGCGATTAACGCTTGTTAGGAACACAAAACTTCATGTGACTGCCGCATCTGATCGGGATGGGGGAATGCCAGCGCTGTCCGCCGGGATCTGTAAAAATCCTTGGAATTACGATGAGGAATTGTACAAACAGCGCAATCAGGTCTAGAGACTTCTCTGCTGTGTCAAACGCTTCCGTTGCATTTTTATCCGCTATGACAAACTTGATGTCATCTTTTTGACTTTTGTCTATTTTGCTCTTGCTGTGGATGCTCTTATGTGAACACATCCTAATCAATTCTGTATTGGGTATACTCTCTACAATTATGCACGGTGTTCTGTCAACAGGCTGAGAGGGAGACGCAAAGCGTCTCCCTCTCTTGTTTTACGCCAGCTCCTCCGTCAGACGGCAAACCTCGTCAATATAGCCGCCGATGGTCTCGATGGTGTCCAGCAGCGGCGCGTCGGTGGAGATATCCACCCCGGCCATTTTTGCCAGCTCCAGAGGCGTCCTGGTGCCGCCCGCTGCCAGGACCTTCTTCCAGTCTTCCACGGCGGGAGCGCCCTCGCTCTCGATGCGCTTGCACGTCTGGGTGGCTACCGTGAGCCCAGCGCTGTAGGTGTAGGAGTACAGGCCCATATAGTAGTGGGGCTGGCGCATCCAGGTCAGCTCCGCGCCCTTGGGGAGCTCTACGGCGTCCCCCCAGAATTTTTCCAGAGTCTCTTTCATAATCCGGTCCAGCGTCTCGGCCTGGACGCCGCCGCCGGCGTCGATGATCTTGTAGACCTCCCGCTGGCAGGCGGCCTCCAGCAGGTGCGTGACAAAGTTGTGGTAGTAGGTGTGCCCCACCATATTGCTGAGAACCCACCTGCGGAAGCGCTTGTCCGGATTGGTTCTCAGCAGATAGTGGGCCAGCAGCAGCTCGTTCATGGTGGAGGGGGCCTCCACAAAGTAGGTGGAGAC
>JAAWUC010000013.1 GCA_022804995.1 Oscillospiraceae bacterium | reverse complement strand
GTAGTACAGGATCTGATTGGTGTGCATCCAGAAGATGTCGGGCATGGTGTTGGACTCGGCGGCGGCCTCCAGCTTGGTCCAGTACTCGCTCCAGCTGGTGACTTGCACCTCGATGACAACATCCGGGTTTTTGGCGGTGTAGGCGTCGCAGATCGCCTGCATGCTGTCGCGCTGGGCTACGTCCCAAATCTGAAGCTTGAGATGGGTTTTGCCGTCAGCGGCGCCGCACCCGGTGGCTGACAGCAGCAGAGCCAGCGTGAGCAAAGCCGCTGCCAAACGGGGGAACTTTTTCATAACTCCACTCCTTTTTCACACGAATTTCCGCGCCGGCCTGGCGGGAACAAGCGCGGTTTTTACATATTATAATATCCGGCAAACCTGCTGTAAATGTCACCATTTTTGAAAAATATCCGCCGATGCTATTTTTCTCCAAATCAAAAAAGGTTGTGTCACAAGAATAAATATTTTATCGTAAAATCGTTATTTTCAACATTTGAAACCGGTTGCTTTTTGACATATCACACAAAAATTCGGTGGTTTTCAGGGGGGAGACATAAAAAAGACCGGGCATCCGCCCGATCTTTCCAGGAAACATATGGATAAATGTGCTCCTACAGCTGGCTCAGCTGCCGCAGCAGAACATTGGAGATATTCTCGCAGGACGCCTGGATCTGTACAGCGCCAATGTTGTAGGCCACCATGGGCATCCCGTACACCACGCAGGACTCCTTATCCTGGCCGATGGTGTAGGCCCCGGCCTTGCGCATCTGGAGCAGGCCGTCGGCCCCGTCCCGGCCCATGCCGGTCATGATGATGCCCACCATTTTGCATCGCACCTGCTCCGCCATGGAGAAGAACAGCGCGTCCACCGAGGGCCGGTGTCCACTGACCTTCTCTCCGCTCTGGACGGAGACGGTGTACCGGGTCCCGCTGCGGACCACCCGCATCTGGTAGTCCGCCGGGGCCAGCAGGGCCAAGCCCCGCCGGATCTCGTCGCCGTGCTTGGCCTCCCGCACCTCCATCTGGCACAGGCGGTTGAGGCGCTCCGCGTACATCTGGGTAAAGCCCGTGGGCATGTGCTGGACAATCAGCATCCCCGGGATGTCCGCCGGCAGGCGCTTGAGCACCTCCAGAGTGGCCTCGGTGCCCCCGGTGGAGGCCCCCAGGCCGATAATGACCTTATCCATAGCAGGCCGCGCCCCCAGAAGCCGGGCCGCGCCCATGGGCGCGGGGGCAACAGGAGCCCGCCGGACCTTAGCCCCGGCGGCGGACAGAACCTTCTGGGTTAAGCCGGCGATGAAAGCCTCGTTCTGCCCCGGCTCCGGCTTGCGCACGAAGTCCACCGCGCCGGCGGACAGGGCGTCAAACACCCGCAGGTTCAGGGAGGAAACCAGGATCACCGGCAGCGGGTACTGCGGCAGCAGCTTCTTGAGGAAATCAATGCCGCTCATACCCGGCATCTCCACATCGGAGGTGATCACATCGGGGCGCAGCTGCCCCACCTTAGTCAGGGCATCCTGGGCGTTGATGGCGATGCCCGCCACCTCAATATTCGGGTGTTTTCCCAGCCCCTGGGCAATCATTGTCCGGGCCATGATGGAGTCGTCTACCACCAGGACGCGGACCTTTTTATTCGCAGGCCACATATGATGTGCGCCTCCTTAATTTGTAAGATAAGCTCCCCTACGCCTGCTTCTGGAAGGTGGAGGGAGCCACGGTCCGGTAGGGCGCGTCCTTGCTCAGATTCTCCGAGTGGCTGATGAGCAGATAGCCGCCGGGAACCGTGGCGTCGTAGAAGCGGCGGACCAGCGCGTCCTTGGTGGGCTGATCGAAGTAGATCATCACGTTGCGGCAGAAGATCACATCGAACTTCACCCGGAACTTGATGGGATCCATCAGGTTGAAGGTCTGAAAGATCACGTTGTCCCGGATCTCCGGGGCAACCATGTACTGGCCGCCCCCTCTGCCCGAGGGGCGGAAGTACCGCTTTTTCCAGTTGGGGGGGATGGTGTCGGGCAGCTCGTAGACCCCGCGCTTGGCGCTGGCAAGGGCCTTCTGGGAGATGTCGGTGGCCAGCACGCGGGTGTCCCACTGGCCGGCCTGGGGGCCCAGATAGTCCTTGATGCACATGGAGATATTGTAGGGCTCCTCCCCGCTGGAGCAGCCGGCGCTCCAGATGGCCAGCACCTTATCCCGCTGGTGGCGGCGCACCAGCTCCGGCAGAATGGTGCCGGTGAAGAAGGTGAAGTGCTCCTGCTCCCGCATGAAAAAGGTGTAATTGGTGGTCAGGCGGTTGAGCACCTGCTCCACATCGCCCGGATCCTTCTTGCGCAGCAGATCGTCCAGAAAGGGTCCGAATCCGCTGTACCCCCGCTGGGAGAGCAGGGAGGAGAGGCGGCTGGTCACCAGCTGCCTCTTCTGGGACAGATCGATGCCGTACTGGCTGTGCATAAACCGGACCAGACGGTTGAAGTCCTCGTTGGTGATGTTGTTGATAAGTGGCATGGCTGGCGCTTCCTTTCGTCGGGATGGGGCTTATCAGCCGTGGAGCAGCAGATCGCAGTCCAGGATCAGCATGGTGGTTCCCTCCGGCAGAGAACACATGCCGGAAATCAGCTTCTGGGGATTCTGGGTGGGCATGGGGAGAATGGCCTCCCGCGGGATGTCCACCATCCGCTCCACACCGTCCACCAGCAGGCCCACCTGGTTGCCCTCCACATTGATGACCATAATGCAGTTGTCATTCTGGGGCGGCTTGCCCAGGCGCAGGCGCATGTCGATAATGGGGATGATCTGGCCCCGGAGGTTGATGATGCCCCGCACGTAGTGGGGGACCCGGGGCAGGCGGGTGATGGTGTGGTCGGTGATGATCTCCACCACCTGCTCCGCGCCGATGCCGTAAAAGAGGCTGTCGGAGACGCAGATGAGATATTTGTTGCTGAGGACCTCCGGCGCGGTATCCTCCGGCGCGGCGTCCATGTCGCTGTGTCTGGCGAAGAGTACTTCCTCTGGCATATTGATTGCTCCCTTCTCTTAGAACATATCCTGGGCCGTGCTGTAGAGATTGGCCACGTCCAGAATGATACTGATGCTCCCGTCGCCCAGGATGCTGCACCCGGTGATGCCGCAGCTCTTGACATTGAAGCTGTTGACATAGGGGGGCAAAGGCTTGACCACGATCTGCTGTTGGCCCAGCAGCTCATCCACAAAGAGGCAGTAGGACCGGTCGCCGGCCTCCAGCCAGATGAGAATGCCGTCGGCGATGTCGTCGTGGCCGTCCTCCATCTGGAAGAGATCCTTGGCCCGGATGATGGGGTAGTAGTTGTCCAGGAACTTCATCATCTCGCCACGGGCGGGGTCGTAGACGATGTCCTTGCCGGTGACCTTGGTGGAGGAGCGGATGTTGTTGATGGGGATGGTGAAAATGGAGTCGCCCACGGACACCGCCATGCCGTCCATGATGGCCATGGTCAGGGGGATCTTCAGCGTGGTGGTCATGCCCTTGCCCAGCTCGCTGGTCAGGGTCACGGTGCCGCCTACGTCCGCCACATTCTTCTTCACCACGTCCAGGCCCACGCCACGGCCGGAGTACTCCGTGACCTCGGTGTTGGTGGAGAAGCCGGGCATCATCATAAAGTTGAGGATCTCCTTCTGGCTGTACTCCCGGTCCGGGTCGGCCAGGCCCTGGCGGATGGCCTTGTTGAGGATGGCCTGGCAGTCCGCGCCCCGTCCGTCGTCCTTGATCTCAATGATGACCTCGCTGCCGGTGTGCCGGGCGGAGAGGATGATTTCCCCGGTGGGGTCCTTCCCGGCGGCAATGCGCTCCTCCTGGTGCTCCTCCAGGCCGTGGTCCATGGAGTTGCGCACGATGTGCATAATGGGGTCGCTGATGCCGTCGACAATGGTCTTGTCCACCTCGGTGTCCTCCCCGATGAGGACCAGGCGGGCGGGGCGGTTGAGCTTCTTGCTCATATCCCGGACGATGCGGTTCATCTTCTGGAACACGCTGGAGACCGGGACCATCCGCAGGGACATGGACACATCCTGGAGGTCGTCGGTGAGCTTGCGCAGCTCCCGGGCGGACTTGGTGAAGTTATCCAGGCGCAGCCCCTTGAGATCCGGGGAGGCCGTGACCATGGACTCGGAGATGACAATCTCGCTGACCACCGCCATGAGCTGGTCCAGCTTGGAGAGGTTGACGCTGATGAGGCTCTCCTTGGCGTGCTGCTGGGCGCCGGCGGCGGGGGGCGCCTTGGCGGCGGGTGCGGGGGCCGGCGCGGGCTGCTTGACAGCCTCCTCCGCGGGCTTAGCCGCCTCAACGGAGGCGGGAGCCTCGGGCTTGGGCGGGGCCTTCACCTCGGCGTCCACCGGCTGGTAGGATCGCACGGAGCCCGCGCTCTTGACGGCGGGCATGACCTCATCCCGCTCCTCCCGGCTCTTAAACCAGATCATAAAGCCCTGATCGGCGATGACGTCGGCGGTGGAGGGGTCCTCCTCCACGCCCTCGGGGAAGCAGACGAAATCCCCGTTGAACTCCCGCACAGCCGTCACCAGCATGAAAGCCCGCAGGTTCTCCATGCCGCTCCCCTCGTCGAAAAAGACGTGGACGCCGAAGGGATAGGCCGCGTCGGCAGGGGCCGGGACGGCGGCGGATTCCGCAGCGGGAGCGCCGCCGGCGGGCGCGGCCTCCGCAGGCGCGGGGGCGGGCTTGGCGTCCCCGGCGGCGTCTCCGCCCCCCTGAATTTTATCGATCAGACTATTAATTTTATCAACGATACTGTCGATAGAACTGGAGAGGGCTTCCCCGTTTTCCACCTTTTCGATCTCTCCGCGGAAAAAGTCCACCGCCTGGAAGAGCATATCAAAGAGCTCCGGGCGCAGGGCCTCGGGCACCGCGTCCATGGTCTTTTCCCGAATGATGAAGAACAGGTCCTCAATCCGGTGGGCCACGGTCATCAGCGACGTGAATTCCATCATCGCCGAGGAGCCCTTGATTGTGTGCATGATGCGGAAGATCTCGTTGACGTTGTCCTGCGAAAATGTGTCGGCCTGCTCGGCCGCCAGCAGAATGCCGTCAAGCTGTTCAAGAAGAGTATTTGTCTCATACAAATACATATCCAGGATGCTGTCGTTGCCACTGCCCATAAAACGCCACCTCTTCACATGAATATTCCAGCGGGGGCGTTGAAAAAAGGGCATAGGGCCCCCGCGTTGGCTTTATCAATTTGGTTATCGGCAGGACCGGACAAAAAATTAAGACATCCACAAACTTTTATTGAAGGGAGTGTCACCAATGCCCGAGCTGCTCGGTGTGACCAACCCTGTTCCGGGGCACGACAACGCGAATGTGAACCGGAATCTGCCCAACATTCCAAACGATCCCCGCCTCCAGAATGCGCCGGACCCCGGCCGGGTGAGCGGCGCGGACAACCGCACCGAGCGCCAGGACACCGGCGACGCGGCCGGCGGAGAGCGGCCTGTCCGCTACGACTCCAACTACATCACCTTCCTGCGGCGCATGGCGGAGACCCCGGGGCTGATCCAGTCCATGGGGGAGCTTCTGCGCATGTACCAGGGGACGGTGGTCTCCTCCGGCGTGGGGGAGGGGATGGCCGTGGAGATGGCCGCCCTGATGGAGATGCTCAAGATGGATGAAGGGCGGCTGGAGGATTTCCTCCTCGACCAGATGGCCGGCGGCAGCCGCTTCGGCGGGGAGCTGTTCTCGGCGCTGCGGGAGGCCTACGGCTCCTCCGCCTCGGAGGGGCTGAAAAACAGCATTCTCCAATTTCTCAAGCGCTACAGCGACTACTCCGCCGGCCAGCACGTCCAGGGGAACCTGCTGCGCACCCTTACCCGGCTGACCCGGGCCATCCCGGCCAGCTGGGGCAACCAGCTTTTGACCATGGTCTCCCAGTTGGAGCAGAGCATGGGGAAGGGGGACCGGGCGGGGAGCCTGAAGCTCCTCCAGGGGACCATCCTCCCCTTCCTGGCGGGGTACACCTCCAAGACCAACGACATGGGTCTGAGCCGGACGCTCATCTCCATGCTGGCCCTGGATGTGGCCCGGTACGAGAATGGGTCCAAGGAGGGCCTGCTCCAGGCTTTCCACCAGCTCTCGGCCAACAATACCCTGCGGGAGAAGCTGGGGGGGCTGAGCGACGAGGAACTGCTGCGGATGCTGGAGCACAGCGATTTCTCCAGGGCCGCGGCCAAGGACCAGTTCGCCCAGCAGCTGGCCAAAACGGCCCAGTGGGCCCTGCGGGGCGGGGCGGGGACGGAGGCCCAGGAGGCCTTCCGCAACATTGTCTCCGCCTTTCTCATCAACGAGAGCGTCTACATGCCCCTCAACCACATGATCTTCCCCCTGGAGTGGGACGGGAGGATGATGTTCAGCGAGATGTGGGTGGACCCGGACGCGGAGGAGAATATGAAGCGGGGGAGAGGGGAGCGGGAGAACACCATCCGCTTCCTCTTCAAAATGGATATACAGGGGCTGGGCTTTCTGGACATGGTGCTCTCCTGCCAGCGATCCAGCGTGGATCTCCAGCTTTACTGCCCCAAGGAGATGGCCCCCTTCTCTCAGGTAGTCCAGGGGGAGCTGTCCCGAATTCTCTCGGACAACGGGCTGAACCCCGGCGCGGTGCGGGTGCAGGCGTCGGAGAAGCCGCTGACCATCTCCGGGGTGTTTCCGAAAATCTTTGAAGGAGCGAACAGTATCGATGTCAAGGCGTGATCGAGCACAGCCCCAGCCCACCGGGCGCGCGGTGGCCCTGCGGTATGACGGGGACGGCGGCGCGCCGGTGGTGGTGGCCTCCGGCATGGGGCATCTGGCGGAGAAAATTGTGGAGGTGGCCTCGGAGAGCGGCGTGCCGGTCTACGAGGACACCTCTCTGGCCACCATGCTGTCCCAGCTCTCCCTGGGACAGGAGATCCCCGAGTCCCTGTACCGGGCGATTGTGGAGATCTATGTCTATTTTCTGGAATTTGATCTGACGGACCCGGACAAGGCCCGCCGGCAGCGCGAGGAGGCGGCCGCCGCGCGGAAGGCGGCGGCGGAGGAAGCCGCCCGGCAGCTGGCAGAGGAGGCCCAGGCCGCCGCTCAGACGGAGAAAGGAGCGAGCTGATGGAGCGTTTATACCTGATTTTGGATCGAGAGGGCAACGCCCTCGCCCAGGCCAACCTGGAGTCCCCGCCTGGCTCGGAGGTGGTGCAGATGCGCCTGCTGGAGGAGCCGGACATGGACTTTACCAAGCTGGGGGAGCTCCAGCTCATCGCCCTGGATGTGAAGGCCACCTCCAAGCGGGGCACCGTGACTATGCAGCGGGGGGACCGGCTGGTCATCCGGCCCAGCGCAGTGCTGGGGGCGGAGGCCCGGGAGAATCTGCGGATTCTGACGGATTTTCAGAGCTTCATCTACCCCATCACCGGCTACTGGAAGGGCCAGCGGCCCATCAAGGGTAAGGACCTCAGCTGCGGCGGCGTGGCTTTCTACTGCGAGCAGAAGCTGGGAGTGGGCGAGGTGGTGCAGTTGGTGCTGCCGGTGACGGAGGCGCCCGTGCTCCTGCGGACCAGGGTACTGCGCCTGCTGCCCTCGGAGGGGCCGGAGCAGCTTTACGCCGCCCGGTTTGTGGAGCTGTGCATGGATGAGGAGATGATCATCCGCAAAGCGGTGTTCAGCATCCAGGTCAGCCGCCCCAGGCCGAAGAAAGAGCAGTAAACGGTCCCTAACGCTTGGATTGGAAAGGAGTTATCCCTATGCAGCATGTATGTTCCTGGCGGACGCGGGCGATCTCGCTCCTGCTGGCCGCGGTGATGGTTCTGGGCTTTTTCCCGGCCCTCCCCGGCGGAGAGGCGGAGGCCCATTGGGCCGATGACTACCTGGCCCAGATGACCGAGTGGGGCCTGATCCGGCCGGACCAGGCCAACAGCCCCAACCAGCCCCTCACCCGGGCGGACTTCATGTCCATTGTCAACCGGGCCTACGGCTACCATGTGCCCGGGCCCACTCCCTTTGAGGACGTGAGCGAGTACGACTGGTTCTATGACGACGTGGGCATCGCCTACACCGCCAAGTATATCCAGGGGACCAGCGAAACCACCGCCTCCCCTAATGACACCCTGGACCGGGAGACCGCCGCCACCATTCTGGGGCGGAATATGATGCTCCAGGACTCCCCGGGGGAGATCATGGACTTCGCCGACGCCCGGCAGATCAGCAACTGGAGCCGGGGCACCATCAAGGCATCCCTGGAGCACTACCTGGTTTCCGGCTATGACGACGGCACCTTCCGCCCCCAGCGCTCCGTGACCTGGGGGGAGATGGCGGCTCTGATGAGCCGCACCATTGGCACCCCCATCCAGGCGGAGGGCGACTATACCCTGGGGGGTGTGTTCGGCAACGTGACCATCTCCTCCCCCGGCGTGACCCTGCGGGACACCGTCATCAGCGGTGATCTGTACGTCACCGGCGGCGTGGGGCTGGGGAACATTAAGCTGGAGAATGTGACGGTTCTCGGCCGCATCATCGCCAGCGGCACCGGCGAGAGTGAGAGCGGCGGGGCCAGTATTCTCATGCGCAACGTCATTGCCGACGAGCTGCTGGTGGACAACCTCCAGGACAACTATGTCACCATCCAGGCCGACGGCATCACCGAGATTGGCCGCACCACCGTGCGCACCAGCGCCTACATTGAGGACAACACCCCCGAGGGGCTGGGCCTCAAGTACATTGAGCTCAACGGCGACGAGGGTATCCAGCTGGATCTGGCCGGACGGGTGGAGGAGGTCGTCAACAAGACCCCCGGCTCCCTGGTTCAGGCCGCCAAGGGCACCGTGGCCAAGCTGACGGTGGATGAGGACGCCGTCAACGCCACCCTGGACATCAAGCGGGGAACGGTGGTCAAGGAGCTGAACCTGGACGTGGCCACCAATGTCACCGGCCAGGGCGACGTGGGCAAGCTCAACGTCAACGCCCCCGGCTCGATTGTCACCATGCTGCCCGACGAGATTGTCATCCGCCCGGGCATCACCGCCGTGATCAACGGCCAGGAGATGGATTCCACCGGGGCGGACGAGTCCTCCCGGGAGCCCCTGATCCTCTCCGGCTACCCCATGGCCGCCGACGTGGCCCCCAACTCCATCTCCGCGGTGTTCGCCACCAACAAGCGGGGCACTATCCACTGGGCGGTCAGCGCCATCACCGACGGCTCCGTGGGCGTGGACGACCTCATCAAGCCTCCCGCTTACGGCTCCATCGCCGTGCAGCGGGGCACCGTGCTGGCGCCCCAGGGCGACGAGGAGGTCACCGCTGCGGTGACGGGACTGCTCTCCGGCGGGTCCTACTACCTGTCCGCCGTGCTGGTGGATGAGCGGGGCAATCAGAGCCCGCTGAAGGTCATTGCCTTCACCACCCCCGATAATACCGTGCCGGCGTTCAACCAGGGGTATCCCCATATGTCCAAGACCTCCCGGACCAACAGTCTGGCGGTGGTTATGGCCAACAAGGACTGTGTCATGTACTACGCGCTGATGCCTCAGGGCGCCCAAGCTCCCACCCCCGATGAGCTGCGCACCGCGCGGGTGCCCGGCAACCTGGGGTATGGTGTGCGGACCCTGACGAAGAACACGGAGGATGTGTTCCAGGTCAATGACCGGACGCTGGAGGAGCAGGAGACATATGTTGTCTACTTCTGGCTGACTGACGCCAATGGGGCCAACAGCTCCGCCGTTACCAGCCTGACCTTTACCACAGCGGACGAGACGCCGCCTACCTTTATTACCAAGCCCACCGTTACCAATGTTCAGGCCAACAGCGTAGGCTTGACCTTCCGGCTGAGCGAGAACGGCGTAGTGTTCTGGGCCGTGGTGGAGGAGGGCACCGCTTATCCCAAGCCCGAGCCCGGCCAGACCGGCACCGCTCCCCTCGACAGCGACTATGCTAAGCTGCAGGTGTCCTCCGGCCTTAATGCCCTGGTTTCCGGGCGGGTCAATGCCACCGAGGCCGCAGACGGCACGATCAATGTGACCGGACTCCAGCCGGAGAAGTCCTATGACCTCTACTATGTGGCCCAGGACGCGGCGGGGAACTACTCCATCACCGTGGAGAAGATCACCATTAATACCCTGGACAACACAGGGCCTAAAATCAGCCAGCGGTTCAGCAAGTACTCTGGGCTGGACGACACCATGAACCCCATGCCGGATACGGACATCATTCTGGAGTTCAGTGAGAATGTCTGCTCTACCGGTACGGTTGGGCAGGATTTCCTGGCGCTGTATCAGGCCATCAAAACCGCTCCCGACAAGAATCAGGCCACTAAGAATCTTCGGGATGCGCTGGCCTACAGCATCACTCTCTACCAGCAGGGTACCGGTACCGGCCGGCCCCAGGCGGTGAAGGTGCGCAGCTACCCCTATGTGGAAGGGGAGAAGGATTGGGTTATCGACTTTGCCCAGGCCAAGGTGGAGAGCAAGGACGGCAAGATTCTGCTGACCTTCCCCAGTGATGCGCTGAATCTCAGCAGCGGCAGCACCTACTACTTTGCCATCACCAACCTGACCGACAACTCCACAGCCAAGAACCCCGTGGTCCCCAGTACCGTGGACTACAATCAGGCGTCTGTGGCACAGGGACATAAGGTGCCCCGGTTTACGGTGGTATTTGCCCAGGTGTACCTCACCTCCCTGGATTTGGGCACCGGCACTCTGCCCTATGAGAGGGACGACAAGATTGCCAACAGTAAGCCCAACGGTACGCCGACAGGCGCGGCTGGGACTACGGACGATGATCTGGCCGATGTGGACGCCAGCTTCCGGATGGTGCCTATCTCCACCAGCAAGGTGGAGGACAACATGAGCTATGACATGCTTATCTGGAGCGACACCACCATGGAATTCGACCTCTTCTACCGGGTTGTGGACAAGAGCGGCGCGGTCAAGACCTCGGAATACCCCCTGCCCAACATGGAAGGCAAGACGGTTGACAGCCACGGCTGGGTCCTCCTGGGCGGCAGCGGCCAGGTCCTGGCGGCGGCAGGCGAGGAGCGGGGCGGCAAGAGCGTGAACAAGCAGTTCAACGGCTGTGTCACCGCCGCCAGCTTCCCCCCGCTCAACAAGCTCGACGACGGCGGGGACGCATTCTATGAGTTTGGCATCTCCGTGACCCGGATCGGCACCTCCGGCGAGCGGAATACCTGGAGCGGCGACGTCAATTTCTACGTCAATGTCGCTTCCAGTACAGGGCAGAACCTCCTCTCCCTGGCAAACGGCATAAGCCAGGCCGGGTGGGAGCGCTTCCTCAACAACGGCCTGGGCGGCGGGGGCGGCGCCTCCATCGGCTCCGTGGACGACGGGTCGGATACCCTCCACCTCTTCCACACCTTTACCGATACCCAGGTGCCCAGGTTTGCCAGCGGCGCTCCGCAGTTCACGGAGGGAGATACCTTTGTGGATATGCGGCTGAATCTGGACCGGGCAGGGACCATCTATTATGTGATTGCTCCTGTTGCCTCGCCTAATGCGGCAGTTACTTCCATTGCCACCACCGCGCGAATTTATGATGATGATGGAAATGGGAGTACACTAGTAGATACACTTTCCGACCGGAATTTGTTGTATGATTCAAGCGGTACAACAGAGACCCGGAGGCCCTATGTTCCATCCAACGGTGCGACAAAGGATAGAAACAAGAAAACAGATACGACGGGAGCTTCCATTTATCTGGAATCAAACTGGGTGCTCTCACCGCAGAAGCTGGATATTGTTCAACCCCCCTACCGGGAGGAGCAGATCAAAACCGGAAGCCGCACGTATACTGGCGGACAGGGCTATATAACGGAAACCGTCAAGGGACTGCTGCCGAAAACAGATTACTATGTGTACTATGTCCTGCGCGGTGCGTCCCAGGAGATGAGCCAAGTTTATCTGTATACTTTCACCACTACGGATATCGCAAATCCCAGAATTAAGCTGGACCGTATTGGTGACGGTACCGTTGACATTTCCACCAGCGTGAATTCTGAGCTGAATTATATCATGTTCACTCAGCAGAACTTTGATAATCTGGCTACTCTTAATAGGACGTTAGGCGATAACTCAAAAGATCCGCAATACAAAGACACCACAATTCTGCAAGCAATGATGACGGAAGTAGGTACCGCAGACGCAAACGGCTATAAGATGTCGCTGTTTGATCAGGTTGCTGATGATACCATCAAGCAGACTGTGGCGCGAGCCATTCGTGAGGGTACTTCCACGGGCAGTATTGCAGGTCTTGGCGGCGGGCACTATGATGCTACCATTGTGCAGAACGCCGACCATACTAAAACCGGTATGACGGTAGAAACGCAGTATGTCCTGCTTGCCGTAGCTTACCATGAATCCAGTGCGGCGGGAATTGGAGATTCCTTCAAAGCGGTGGATAACGTGACTATTCCAGACCAGATTCCGCCGGAGGTTACACGGGTAATGACCAGCGCGACCAGGAACAAAGACGGGACCTATGATGGAACTGTTACCATCATTTTCACGAAAGAGCTTTACTGGACCTCTGACGGCAGAACCGCAACGCCGGTATATAATAAGGGGACAGTCTCTACCGGTGAGATTGGCATCAAAACATACATGGGAGGCTCTGCGGTCAATAAGCTGACAGTTGTAGGGGACTCCAGCAATCCGACGATTGCCTTTACATTGAGCTTTACAGGACTGTCATCTGGAGCAGGAATTGTGCTGTTCAACTACGGCGCGGCATGTAACGCCAGCGCTTATCAAGCCACAGGGAAGCAGCTTATCCTGACATTCCGGACAGATCTAACCACTTCCGGTGATAATGATTCCGGGTTGCAAATTTCTGGAAAGGTTGGGTTTGTTGGTACTTGGGGTGGAGAAGAGGTTGACGCAGAGCTTGCAGATATCAACTATTTAGGCACTCTATAATGTCCCCCACGGGAGCGGGCATCCGCCCGCTCCCGCTTCCCTATCCGGCAAAATCATGCGAAAAGGAGCGTTTCTATGAGAACTTCAATCAGGCGGCGGGTGTTGTCCCTCCTGCTGACTCTCGCGATGGTCCTCACCCTGACCCCTGCGGCCCAGCTGGCGGAGGGGGACGGCGGGGAGCAGAATCCGCCTCCCACTGTTGACACGGATCCTCCGGATACCACCCCTGATCCCCCGGAAACTACGCCCGACCCGCCTGTCACAGAGACGATTACCATTGTCCTCTATAACGGCATCAACAGCGTCACCAGCGATACCGGCCTGACCATGAACGAGGGGGAGGGCCCCACGCTGAACGCCACCATTGAGTCGGCCAGCGGAACCCACAAGGATGACCATATCGGGTGGGTTTCCGAGAACACGGATATCGCCGAACCCCGCAACAGCGGCAGTGATGACGGCCACCGCTTCTATGTGGAGGGAAAGAAGCCGGGGACTACCAGAATTACCGGCACCATCACCGATGCTGACGGACGCCCCACCGGCACTACCTTCAGTTTTCCGGTGACGGTCAGCGGTATCTCCCCCAAGGAGACCACCATCTCCATCCGGGAGAACACCTCCCTCCAGCTCAAGGACGCGAAAACCGACCCCAATGATAAATACGCCATTGTCTACTACGGCGACGCCGCCGAGAGCGCGTCGGTGAGCATCACCAGCGACCGGCCCAACGTGGTCGCTGCCACGGGCAACAGCCGGGACGGACTGTGGATTGACGGCATCGCCGCCGGCACCGCCATCGTCACCATCACCGCCGGCATCTATTCCGCCCGTATCACCGTGGATGTGGAAACCAACGAGGCTCAGACCATTGAGGCCGAAGCCTCCGTCAGCAGCCCCCTGAAATTTTCCACCATTGAGAGTGAGATTGCCCGGCAGTGCCAGGAGATGATCACCGCCGAGGGGGACAAGGCCCTGGTCTCCATCACCGGCCTGACGGTGGATACCAAGCAGGGCACCCTCTACCTGGGCTACAAGTCCTCCGCCGATACCGGCATGGGCGTGGCCTCCTCCGGGACCTACTTCGCCCGGACCAGCCCCCGGGGACCCTATATCCAGGATATCTCCTTTGTCCCCAACGCCTCCTACACTGGCGAAACCGCCACCATCTCCTACACCGGCACCGCCGCCAACGGCCGGACCTTCAAGGGCAAGATCGAGGTCACGCTGGAGGAGGTGGACACAGACCTGGTTCTCCACACCCCCCAGGGCAAGGCCCTGGGCCTCACCGGCAATATCTTCAGCGAGGCCTGCCAGCGGGAAACCGGCTCGCCCCTGAGCTATGTCACCTTCACCCTGCCCCCGGTGACGGAGGCGTCCCTCTACACCGGCTACGTCAGCGACATCAACTATGGCGCCAAGGTTACGTCCTCCGACCGCTTTACCCGGGCGGATCTGGACGGACTGACCTTCGTTCCCGCCGAGGCCTATGTGGGCACGGTGGCCATCGACTACCTGGGCTACAGCGTCTCCAACGCCCGGTTCTCCGGCCAGCTGGTGGTCCGGGTGACCCAGGACCTGGACGGCGGCATCGTCTACAACGCCGACGGGGATACCCAGATCACCTTCGACGGGGCGGACTTCAACGACTTCTGCCTCTCCGTCACCGGCGAGCGGCTGAGCTCCGTCAGCTTTAACCCCCCCTCCGAAAATCAGGGCAAGCTCTACTACAACTACCGCCCGGACCGGAAGAACAACACCGAAGTCTGGAGCTGGGATACCTACTCCTACTACCGCTCCAGCTCCTCCAACAGCATCAACGACAACATCAGCCGCATCACCTTCGTCGCCGCCGACGGCTTCCACGGCACGGTCCGCATCCCCTTCACCGGGGAGAACCGGGACGGCGAGACCTTCAACGGCACAGTGGAGCTCCACTTCCAGAGCGAGCAGGCCGGGGAGATCAACTACACCTGTATGCCCGGCGGGTCGGTAAAGCTGGCTTCCGGGGACTTCGCCCAGCTCTGCCAGCAGCTGACGGGACAGCGGCTCCACTATGTGAGCTTCCAGTCCCTGCCCGCCGCCGCTGCCGGCACCATCTACCTGGATCGGACCTCCGCCGAGGTCCTGGGTTCCAAGGCAGCGCAGGACACCAAGTACTACAACAGCGCCTTCCCCTACCTCTCCGATCTGTCCTTCTGGGCCTCGGAAAACTTCCGGGGCTCGGTGGAGGTGCCCTTCACCGCCTGCGCCGTCAGCGGGGAGACCTTCACCGGCCTGATGGTCATCCGGGCGGCCGGTGACGGAACCTCCGGCAGCGGCATCCGCTATGAGACGACGGGCCGGGAGCTAGTGACCTTCAACGGCGACGACTTCAACACCTTCTGCCGGACCCAATCCACCGGGGCTCTGAACTACGTCCAGTTCACCACCCCCTCCTCCAGCCAGGGGATGCTGTACTTCAAGTACAACGCCTCCGACGGGAGCACCGCCCAGGTGACAGAGGCGGATCAGTACTTCCTCAACGGCGCGGTGAGCGTGGGCAAGGTGTCCTTCCTGCCGGCCTACGGCTTCTCCGGCGTCGCCCGGATTCCCTTCACCGCCGTCACCACCGGCGGCAAGGCCCTTCAGGGGGCGGTGGAGGTGGTGGTGCACCCGGATCTGAGCGCCGGCGGCTCGGTGCGCTACGCCTCCCGGGGTGTGCCCGTGGACTTCAACACCGCCGACTTCTCCACCGGAGGGGTCCAGCCGGTGTCCGTGCGCTTTACCTCCCTGCCCTCGCCCCAGGCGGGCCGGCTCTTCTACCAGTACGCCGGTCCCACCCGCTACAGCTGGGAGGCCAGCACCACCACCGAGTACCACCCCGGCGGGGATCCCTCCCTGTCCAGCCTCACCTTCGTGCCCCGGGCAGGGTATCAGGGGAATGTGTCCATCCCCTATATGGCTCTCTACGCCGACGGCACCCAGTTTCAGGGCCAGGTGGTGATCTCCGTAATTCCCGCCGCCGCCTCCCAGTACTTCAACGACCTGGGGAACTACGGCTCTGAGACAATCACCGCCATCGACTTCCTCCGCGACCGGGGGGTGGTCAACGGCACGGGCAACGGGCGCTTTGCTCCCGGAGACTCCATCCGGCGGGGGGACTTCTCCCTGATGCTGTGGCGGGCCTTCCAGTTTGAGAACAGCGGCGCGCCGGGGTCCTTCGCTGACGTGCCCTCCTCGGCCTACTACGCCTCGGCGGTGAACACCCTCAGCGGCCTGCGGATTGTCAACGGCACCGGCAGCAACCGCTTCCAGCCCAACTCCACCATTTCCCGGCAGGACGCCGCCGTGATGATTCAGCGGACCCTTCAGGCGGCGGGGATGACCGCCGACGACGGGAGCCTGTCCGCTTTGAATGCCTACAGCGACGGGAATCAGGTCTCCGGCTACGCCCAGACCGCCATGGCCTGCCTCATTCAGCAGGGGCTGCTGCGGACCGGCGACGGACGGCTGAATCCCAAGGCGAACCTGACCCGGGCGGATATGGCCGTGCTGCTCCACCGGGCGATGACAAGATAGCGGCCCGCCCGCAGCGCATAAAAGGACGCCCCGGCGTAAGCCGGGGCGTCCCGTTATCGTTTACCGGCACTTCCGGATGCTGATGGCGCTGATCTGGGGCGGGATGCTCATGGTCATTGCGCCGCTGTGGCAGACGCAGACCCGGTCGCCGGGGCAGAAACGGCAGGCGCAGTCGGTGTTGACCGCCACCTCCTGGCCATCCCTGTCGTTTTGGAGCAGCAGGTAGCCGTTTCCAATAAGCAGAACGGTTCCCGTCATGGTTGTCATAGAAAAAGCCTCCTTCAAAAGGGACTGGTTCAGTCTATGCCTCGGCGGGCCGGGCGGTGACGGCTACAGCAGGGGAGCCACGGCCTTGAGCACAAACCCCGTCAGCTTCAGCGTCCACTTCTCCCGCCGGAGGGTTTCGGGGGTGGCCTGGCGGCATTTTTGCAGGAGGGCCTGGAAGTCCGCCTCGATATCCGGGACGCAGTCCGCCTGATAGAGGTAGGTGGCGCACTCAAAGTGGTGGTACAGGCTGCGGTAGTCCAGGTTGATGGTGCCCACCACCGCCTCCCGATCGTCGCTGACGAACACCTTGGCGTGGACAAAGCCGGGGGTGTACTCGTAGATATGGACCCCGGAGGAGAGCAGAGAGGCGTAGTGGGTCTTCGCCAGGGCGTAGGGCGCTGTCTTGTCCGGGACGCCGGGCAGGATCAGCGATACCTCCACCCCCCGCTCCGCCGCGAACTTCAGGGCCGTCTCCATCTCCCCGTCCAGAATCAGGTAGGGGGACATGATATGGACATACCGCTGGGCCCGGTTGAGGATGTCCATGTAGACCCGCTCCCCCACCTTGTCCCCGTCCAGGGGGCAGTCCCCGTAGGGGATCACCCAGCCCCTGGCCTCGGGCCGGGGAGCGGCGGAGTAGGACAGGAACTTTTCAAACTCCGTTTCCCGTTCGCCGATGCCCCACATCTGGAGGAACAGCAGGGTGAAGCTCTTTACCGCCTCCCCCTGGAGCATGACGGCGGTGTCCTTCCAGTGGCCGTGCTTGCTGACGTGGTTGATGTATTCGTCGGCCAGGTTTACCCCGCCGTTGAAGGCGGTGTGGCCGTCGATGACCAGGATCTTCCGGTGGTCCCGGTAGTTGTAGTGGGTGGAGACGAAGGGGGACACCGGCGCGAACATCTTGCACCGGATGCCAAGCTGCCTCAGCCGCCTGGGGTAGTCGTGGGGCAGGGTGGAAAATTCGCAGGTGCCGTCGTACATTACCCGCACGTCCACGCCGGCCTTGGCCTTCCGGGCCAGGATCTCCAGAACTTTCCCCCACATGAGGCCCTCCTCCACGATAAAATACTCCAGAAAGATGAAGTGCTCCGCCTGCTCCAGCTGCCGCAGCATCTCCGCCCACTTGGCCTCCCCTAGGGGGAAATAGGTCACGGCGGTCCGGTCAAACACCGGGTAGCAGCCGCTGCGGTGGATGTACCGGGCCAGGGACGCGGCCCCCGGGTTCTCCGCCGCCAGGGCGTCCAGGGTTTCCTGGGATTGGGGAATGGCCTGGCGGGTCTGGTCCGCCAGCTGGTTCAGGCGGGCCTTTACCGCCCGGTGGCCGATGTCGCTCTGGGTGTACCAGTACAGCAGGGCCCCGAACACTGGCAGCAGGGCGATGACCAGGAGCCAGGTGAGCTTCGCCGTGGGGTCCATGGCGCTGCCCAGCAGGCAGAGGACCATGACGGCGGTGAAGATGGCCGTCCCACCCAGGATATGGGGGAGAAATGCCTCAAACCACTGGAAAATACTGAAAAGTACCATCACCTGGAGAGCCAGGAGGAGCACGATGAGCCCCAGGCGGCTGAACACAATCCGGAAAAAGCCCTGCTTGCCCTTCCTCAGCAGGGAGAGGCCGTTGCTGTCAAGATGAATCTGCATAGCGTCGCTCCTATTCTTATCTGCTGCGCCCGCGCGTACTTGTCTATTGTAGCAAGCTGTCCGAAAATGTCAACGCTCCCGGGAGGAGGGGCTCCCTGCCAAATCCGGCGGCTGGCAGAGACGGAGTAAAATTGGGATGGCCGTACTTTCTGTCAGCCCCAGGCCCGGGCCAGCGCCTCCACCAACTCCGGGATCTCCCGGTCCCGGAGGGAGGCGTAGCCCAGGATGACCGTGTTGGGGGGGCACCGCTCCGCCCCGGCCAGATAGTATTCGCTCAGCCCCCGCAGGCCCACCCCCTCCCGCGCCGCCGAGGCGGACATCTCCGCCTCCCCGGGGCCGTCCCGGAGGGTGAGGAGCAGGTGGAGGCCCGTGTGCCGGCCCTCCAGACGGATCCGCTCCCGGCCGAAGCGGTCCTCCAGCGCCTGGACCAGGGCCTCCATCCGGGCCTTGTAGGCGCCGCGCATCCGGGCCAGGTGGCGGGTGAAGCACCCCTCCTCCATAAACCGGCACAGGGTCTGCTGCTCAAAGCGGCTGACGGTGTTGGCGTAGCTGCCGAAGGCCTCCCGCCAGCGGCCCAGCAGGCCGAGGGGCAGGACCATACAGGCGATGCGGATGCTGGGGGCCAGGCTTTTGGAGAAGGTGCGCAGGTAGATCACCGGCCCGCCGGGCCCCGCCATGCCCTGAAGGCTGGGGAGGGGGCGGGTATCGAAGCGGAATTCCGCGTCGTAGTCGTCCTCGAAGATGTACCGCTCCGGCGACTGAGCGGCCCAGTGGAGCAGCTGGGCCCGCCGTCCCGCCGGCATGGTGACGCCGGTGGGGAAGTGGTGGCTGGGGGTGACGCAGCAGAGATTGGCTCCGCTGGCCTCCAGTCCCTCCAGGGACAGTCCCCCGCCGTCGATGTCCACATAGCGGCAGGGAACGCCGTTGTTGGACAGAATGGCGGCGGACCGGCTGTAGCCCGGGTTCTCCACCGCCGCCGCGCAGCCGCCGGAGAAACCGGGGCCCCGGAGGAGCTGCGCCGCCAGTCCCAGCAGATACTCCACCCCGGCCCCCACCACCAGCTGCTCCGGGGAGCACACCACCCCCCGGTAGGCCCGGAGGTAGTCGATGATGGCCAGGCGGAGGTTCTCGTCCCCCTGGGGGTGGCCGTGGGTGAGGAGCTCCGGGCTGGCGTAGAGGAGCTCCTTCTGGATGCGGCCCCAGGTGCGGAAGGGGAAGAGGGCTGTGTCCACCGCGCCGGTGGACAGGCGGAAGCGGAGGGGGACCTCCTCCCGGGGGGCGGCGGGCGGCGGAACCGGGTCCGCCGGGGCGCTGACGGGCAGATGGGCGCAGGGCAGGACGAAAAATCCGCTCCTGGGCCGGGACTCCAGGTAGCCCTCCGCCGCCAGCATCTGGTAGGCGGTGTCCACGGTGTTGACGGCGACGGCCAGCTGATTGGCCAGGCTCCGCTTCCCCGGCAGCCTGTCCCCGGCCCGGAGGCGTCCGGTGCGGATCTGCGCCGACAGGCTGTCGTAGAGCTGCTGGTAGAGGGGGGCGGGCGCGGCGGCGTCCAGGCTGCGGGTCAGATCCAGCATAGAGGTTCCTCCAAACTGATACCATAAAAAAATTGTTTTCTGGGTATTTTAATAGAATCAGATATCTGTATAATAACAGTATCACCGGCCGCTGTCAAGGGGGCGGCAAAAGGAGGACTTGAATATGAAAACCAACCACGACAAACTGCTTAAGCTGTGCGCCGCCGCCATGATGGCCGCTATCGTCTTTGTGGGCAACTTTTTGCGGGTGACGATGCCGGTGCCCCTGGGCGGGGTGACATCCTTTACGCTGGCGAATATTCTGTGCGCCCTGTCCGGAATTCTGCTGGGGCCCTGGTACGGCTTTTTTGCCGCCGGGGTGGGCTCCTATTTCTATGACTTTACCAATCCCGCCTATGCCATGGAGGCCCCCATCACTCTGCTCACCAAGGGGATGTACGGCCTGATCGCCGGTTTGGTGCTGCACTATCTCTTTAAGAACGCCAAGGAGAAGTACGCGCCCCAGCTGATCGCGTCCGCCTGCGCGGCGGTGGGCTATATGGCGGCGTATCTGGTGAAAAACTACTTCTACAACGCCGCTATCCAGGAGCTCACAGAGCCGGTGCAGAGGTGGGCGCTGGTGGTCTCCAAGCTTCCGGCCACCGTTGTCAACGGCGTGATCGCGATCATTTTCGCCCCCATTCTGGGTGTGGCGCTGATGAAAGCCCTGCGGGCCGCCCATCTGGACAGGATGCTGGCGTAAACAACCCTCTCTTTGATATGGAACAGCCGAAGCCCGGCGGATCTCAGACGAGATCCGCCGGGCTTCCACTGTCAGTCGCGGTTCAGCAGATGCCGCAGCATCCGGTCCGGGTCCTCCAGAAAGCGGCGGGTGATCTGATAGTGATCCGTCTCCCGGTAGGGGACGGACTGAATGCCGTCCTCCGAGAGCTGAAGGATCTCCGCGCCGGGATAGGCCATGAGGATGGGGGAGTGGGTGGCGATGATGAGCTGGGAGGCGTCCCGGACCAGATTGTCTATCAGCGCCAGCAGGGAGAGCAGCCGCGTGGGGGACAGCGCCGCCTCCGGCTCGTCCAGCAGGTAGAGGCCATGACCGCCGAAGCGGTTCTGCACTAGGGACAGAAAGCTCTCCCCGTGGGACCGGCGGTGGAGGGACACACCGCCGTAGCTGTCGATGATCCGCCCGCCGAAGGAGGGGCCCTCGTCCATCTGGTCGATGTTGGTGGCTACGTTATAGAAGCTCTCCGCCCGGAGGAAGAAGCCGTCCTCCGGAAAGCCCCGCTTTGTCAGGGTCAGACTTCTCCAGAGGGAGGAGTGGGAGGCGCTGGTGGAAAACCGGAAGTTCCGGGTGCCGCCCTCGGGGTTGAAGCCCCAGGCCACGGCGATGGCCTCCAGAAGAGTGGATTTCCCGGTTCCGTTCTCCCCCGCCAGGAAGGTCACCGGGGCCCGGAACACCAGCGGATTCCCCTGGGCCAGGTGCCTGACAGCCGGGATTTCCAGCAGATACCGGTCCCCCTCCACAGGCCGGGTCAGGGCGGCGGAGGCGATATAGAGCCTGCTTTCCATAGCGTCCCCCCTGTCAGTTCATCGCCCCGCCGCTGCTTTGGAACAGCTCCTCTACACGCTGGGCGGTAATCGGGTGGGCCTCCAGGTCCGGATCCCGCTCCAGAAGTCCCGCCGCCGCCTGCTGGGCCTCCTTCAGCAGGGCCATGTTGCAGGAGAGATCCGCCACCTTCAGGGCCGGCAGGCCGTGTTGGCGGCGGCCGAAGAAGTCCCCGGGGCCCCGGAGGCGGAGATCCTCCTCCGCGATCTGAAAGCCGTCCCCGGTCTGGACCATGATCTTCAGCCGGGCCTGGGCCTCCTCGCTCCGGTTGTCGGAGATGAGAATGCAGTAAGACTGGCGGGAGCCCCGGCCCACCCGGCCCCGGAGCTGGTGGAGCTGGCTGAGGCCGAAGCGGTCCGCGTCCTCTATGACCATGAGATTGGCGTTGGGCACGTCCACCCCCACCTCCACCACGGTGGTGGAGACCAGGATGTGGATCTCCCCCGCGGAGAAGGCGGTCATAACCGCGTCCTTCTCCTTCGGCTTCATCCGCCCGTGGACACAGGCCACCCGCAGATGGGGGAAAATCTGCTCCTGGAGCATGCTGGCGTAGGCCGTGACGGCCTTGCGGTCGTCGGGGACGGCGTCGTTCTCCTCCACCATGGAGCAGATGACGTACGCCTGGCCCCCGGCGGCGATCTCCTGGTCCATAAAGCGGTAGATCCGGGTCCGGCCCTCCCCGGAGCGGCAGGCGGTGCGGATCCTCTGCCGCCCGGGGGGCAGCTGGTCAATGATGGACACATCCAGATCCCCGTAGATGATCAGCGCCAGCGTCCGGGGAATCGGCGTGGCGGACATGACCAGCAGATGGGGCCGCTCCCCCTTGGCGGAGAGGGCCGAGCGCTGGGCCACGCCGAAGCGGTGCTGCTCATCCGTTACCACCAGGCCCAGATCCCGGTACCGGACATCCGCGCTGATGAGGGCGTGGGTGCCGATGACCACCTGGGCCCCGCCGCTCTCCACCTCCGCCAGCACAGCCCGGCGGGCCTTGGCCGGCATGGCCCCGGTCAGCAGGGCGCAGGAGATCCCCAGCTTCTCCAGCAGAGGGGTCAGCCCCCGGCAGTGCTGCTCCGCCAGAATCTCCGTGGGGGCCATCAGCGCCGCCTGCCGACCGTTCCGGACGGCGCAGACCATCGCCGCCGCAGCCACCATGGTCTTGCCGGAGCCCACGTCCCCCTGAACCAGGCGGTTCATAGGCCGGCCTCCGGCGAGGTCGGCCAAGATCTCCCCAATGGTCCGGCGCTGGGCGTCCGTGAGGGGGAAGGGGAGGGCGGCGTAAAAATCGCTGATATCCGTGTGGGCGAAGGGCTGGCAGGTGAACTCCTCCCTGCGGCCCCGGAGCTTTTTCAGGCCGATAGCCAGCAGAAACAGCTCCTCAAAGGCCAGCCGCCGCCGGGCCACCTCCAGCTCCTCATCGCCGCCGGGGAAGTGGATCTGCCGGTAGGCATAGTCAGTGCTGCACAGCTGGTGTTCCCGGCGGATCTCCTCGGGCAGGGGATCCGGCAGAATATCCGCGCAGGCGTCCAGCCCCTGGGCCACCGCCCGGGACAGCAGCAGCTGGGAGACGCCGGCGGTGAGGGGGTAGACGGGGACGATGCGTCCCGTGAGCGCCCGGGCTCCCTCCCGCTCCACCAGGGGGTTGACCATCATCCGCCGCCGCCCGGAGGCCTCCGCTTTTCCGAAAAAAATGTAGGCCTCCCCGGCCTGAAGGCTGCTTTTCATGTAGGGCTGGTTGAAAAACGTGACGTACAGGGAGCCGCTGCCGTCCACCGCCCGGACCTTCACCAGCTCGGCGCGGCTGCCCCGAACCCGCTGGGAGACCGGGGGATCCGCCACCATGGCCTCCACGCAGGCGCTCTCTCCGTCCTCCAGCTCCCGGATTTTTTTCACGGTCCGCCGGTCCTCGTAGGCCCGGGGAAAGTAGGCGATGAGATCCCGGAGGGTGTGGATCCCCAGCTTTTCCAGGCTCTTCGCCTTCTGCTCCCCGACGCCCTTGATATAGCGGACGCCGGTGGTCAGATCGGGCATATCCCTACTGATCGGCGTCCCGCAGATCCGCGAAGAACACCGGATACCGCGCCGAAAACTCCTCCAGCAGGGCTGAGGCGATCTCCGCGATCTGGGGGTGGGCCCGCTTGCTGGAGCGCAGGCGGAGAAAATGCCGCCACTCCCGGAGGTTCATGGTCATGACGATCTCCGTCTTGAGGGAGTTGGGCAGGACGGACCGGGCCTCCTCGGGCCGCGCCCCGGCCTCGATGAGCTGGAAGTAGAAGCCCTCCGCCGCCTCCATGGCCTTAGTCCAGATATCGTATTTCTTCCGGTCCGCCGGGTCCTCCAGGTTGTAGCGGAAGCCGGTGGCAATGTCGATGCACACCAGCTGACTGCCGAATTTGTCCCGGGTGTAGTTGCAGTAGCGGGTGCTCTCCTGGCTGTAGCTGGCGATGCGGTGGCGGACAATTTCGTGGGAGACGCCCCGGTCGCAGACAACCCGGACGCTGATGGACTCGTGCTCGATGACCGACTCGTGGCCCCGGGTGATGATATTCCGGATGAACTGTTCGGCGCTGCCAGGGTGGATGGCGTCCTCGCTCTTGTAGCACACGCGGCCGATCCGCTCGATATTCTCCAGCATCTGGTGGTAATTCTTGCCGCTGAGGATCTCAGCGGAGGGTTTGATGGCAATCATAGGCGTCCTCCTATTCTCGGCTTTCGCGCTGGGCGCGCATCTCGGTCAAAAGGGCTTCCAAATCCGCCCGGGTAAAGCGGTAGATCCGGTCGCAGAACTGGCACGTCAGCTCGCAGCCCCCCTGCTCCTCCAGCAGGTTCTCGAGCTCCTCCACCCCCATGCTGATGAGGGCCCGCTCCACCCGGTCCCGGGTGCAGCGGCACCTGTAGGCGATGGGGGCGGTCTCCAGAATCTCCACCTCAAAATCGCTGAGAACGGTCCGCAGCAGGGCCTCCGGAGAGCTGTTCCTCTCCAGCAGGGCGGTGACGGGGCCGGCGGCGAGAACGCCGCCCTCCACCTTGGCGATGGTGTCCTCCGCCGCCCCGGGGAGGAGCTGGATGAGATAGCCCCCCGAGGCCCTCACGCTCTGGTCCCGGTCCACCAGGACCCCAAGGGCGCAGGCGGTGGGGATCTGCTCGCTCTCCACAAAGTAGGTGGCCAGATCCTCGGCGATCTCCCCACTCAGCAGGCCCACGCTGCCGATGTAGGGCTCCTTCATATCCAGGTCCTTGATGACCGTCAAAGCCCCATCAGCGCCCACGGCGGCTCCCACGTCCAGCTTTCCGTCCGGACGGAGGGGGAGGTCCGCCTGGGGATTCTGGACATAGCCCCGGACGTTGCCCTCTGTGTCAGACACGGCCAGAATGGTCCCCAGGGGGCCTCCGCCCTTGATCTGCAGGGTCAGGGACGCGCCCTCCGCCTTGAGGGCGTTGCCCATCATGCTGGCGGCGGCCAGGGTACGGCCCAGGGCCGCGGTGGCCACCGGAAGGGTCCGGTGGATAGTTCTCGCTCGCTCGGTCAGATCTCTCGTGGTTACGGCCACGGCCTTGACGAAGCCGTCTTTGGTCATGGCGCGGACTAGTTGATCCATATGGCTGTCTCCCTCTTTTTCGTGGTTATTTCCCCCGGATGGCGGAGAAGTAGATCCGCTGCTCCCCCTCCTTGGGGGCGCTCATGCGGCAGTCGCCGTATGTACGGATATGGGTGAAGCCGGCGTCCAGAAGCCAGGCGCGCAGCTCCTCCACCTCGTAAGCCCGCTGGCGGTGCTCCTCCACGGACCGGGCCCAGGCCCCGTCGGCCCGGCGGGTGAAGATGTCCATCCAATAGGTACACACCCGGCTCCGCTTTTCAAACTCCGCCCGCCAGACGCAGTACACATCCTCTGTCTCATCCAGAAAGACCTGCCCGTCCAGGTTCCGCAGATAGAGCGCGCTGTTGATGTCAAACACCAGAATTCCCCCCGGCGCGATGAACAGCGCCAGCCGCTCAAAGGTTTTCTGCACATCCCGGGGCGAGGTCAGATAGTTCAGGCTGTCCAGGCAGCACACCGCCGCCTCCACCGTGCCGTACAGGTCCAGCTTCGGCATGGACTGGTGGAGAAACACCGGCGGCTCGCCCCGCCAGCCCGCCGCCTTCTCCCGGGCTACCGCCAGCATATCCGGGCTGTCGTCCACCCCGATGAGCTCGTAGCCCCGCTCCGTCAGCACCGCTGTCATATTTCCCGTGCCGCAGGCCAGATCCAGCACCGTCCGCACCGGAAGCCGGCTCTTCTGGAAGAGCCGCTCCAAATAGTCCGCCCGGCGCTCGTAGGCCACATCCCCCGTCAGCTCGTCGTAGACCCCGGCCAACGCCTCATAGACGCTCACGGCTTTCCCTCCTTTTTCTTTTCCGCCAGCCGGTCAAAGTACACCTGATACCCCCCGTGGCCAAAGGCCAGGGAGCGGTTGACCCGGCTGATAGTGGCGCTGGACGCCCCTGTCTCCTCTAAAATCTCGTTGTAGATCCGTCCCCGCTGGAGCAGAGACGCCACCTCGAAGCGCTGCTCCATTGCCCGAAGCTCCGTCACCGTACACAGATCCTGAAAAAAGTTGTACAGCTCCTCCTCGTTTTGCATGGTGAGTATAGCCTGGTATAGGCCGTTCCGCTTCTGCTTCTTGGCAATCCTCGCCATTGTCGTATCCTCCGTGGATAGTGATGCCACCATTCTAGCACTTTACTATACGAAAGTAAACACCAATTTTTTCTCTCCGGGGTCCCCGCCCCGGTCAGGCGCATAGGATGACGGGGAGGGGATGGAGATGGACCCGAGGGAGCTGACGCTTCTTGTCACCGGCGTCGCCAACGGCCTCTACGACCAGATGCCCGCGCTGGAGCTGGCAGTCTGGGCGGCGGTGTTTACCCAGCTGGGGGATACCCTGGAGACTCTGGCGGCCCAGAAAGCGCTGCTGGAGGGGACGGATTGAAGCATCCGTCCCCTCCAGTCTTATTGTGGAAAAGCCCGCTAGACCGCCAGCTCAAACTGGTACCAGGTGTAGGCCCGCTGGTGGATCACCGCCCAGGTGTAGCCGAAGGCCTCGCACTCCGCCCAGGTGAGATAGCGGAAGTAGAACTCCACCTCCAGGTGGCAGGGAATGATATCCAGAATGATCTGCTGAATCTGGGGGAACCCATCCGGAATACCCGACACATCCGGGAAGATCACCCGGATATAGCCGAACCGGTCCTTCTCCTGGGCCAGGGCCTTGATGCCGCAGCCGGAGATGGCGGCGTTGATGTCCGAGAGGGTAAAGCAGTCCCCGCCAATGCGCAGCAGAGCCGCCGCCGCCTGCCGCCGCAGGTCCGTGGAGTAGTGGACCGGGGCCCTGGCGAAGAGGGCCTCCGTCCGATCCAGGCCCTCCTCCTGGGCGGTGGAGAGCTGGCTCTCCCGCTCCACATAGGCCAGCCGCCGGCTCAGCTCGTCCAGCCCCAGCCCCAGAGCGTCCAGCTCGCTGCCGCTGAGGCTGTCCGGTTGAAAGCTGTAGATTCCCAGGGGCCGCAGCAGCGCCCGCAGATAGTCGCCGTATCCCATCTCAGCCCTCCATCTCCGTGATCGCCACGCTCCCCAGGGTGGGCAGGTGGGTGGGACTGGCCTCCAGATCCGCCGTGGGGGATGTAAACCGGTAGTTGGCCACGCTCTCCAGCCGGTAGAGCAGGTTCCCCAGATAGGCCAGGGTGACGCCCCGGCCCAGCATCGACCCGGTAAATGCCTCCCGCAGGGCGCCGTCGGCGTCGCGGCTGGCCTGGGCAAAGGTCTTGCCTTGGGCGGGCTGGATGGCAACGGCGATGTTCACCGGCTCCACCGCCGGGGCCAGCACCTGGAGATCTACCGAAATCTCCCGCCGCTCCTGGAGCGCGCCGTCCACCCGCCGGAGCATCTCTTCGTCGGGGACCCCCGCGTCCGTGGCGATGTAGAGATCCACCGTCCCCACGCCTCTGGCCCGCCCCACGGCCACCGCCGCCGCCACACCGTCGCAGGACAAGGCCGTCTGCTCGTAGTAGGCGGCGTTGGCCCCGTTGGGCAGGCGGCGGTAGGTGTCCAGCAGCCGCAGGCGCAGGGCCTCGTCGTCCTCCTCGTCGTCTCCGCCGCTGAAGGCCTCCGGGTTGGTGCAGGCCCGCACCCCCACCGGCATCGCCGCCATAATGGTCACAGTGTTGGCCGCCGCGTTTCCTGCCTTTCCCGGCTCCACCGCCTCCGCCGGAATGTCCACATAGAGACTGCCTCCGGCCAGCACCGCGTCCTCCGTGGTCTGGAACCGCACGCCCTCCGCCGTCATGCATACGGTGCCCGCGCCCACGAACAGATCGCTCCCTACGGCGGTGGATATGCCGAAGCGCAGGTGTCCCGCCGCCCGGGTGGCCACACCCCGCCGCAGGCCCCGCAGTTGGGCGTGGCGCTCCAGGGCCTCCCCCCGGGCGGTCTGGGGAAAGCTCTGATCCAGCACCCACTGGGCCTGAAGGTACAGGCTCTGAATCTGAGCCGCCGCAGCGTAGAGCCGCGCCGCCAGATCGCAGGAGGCGCTGGGCAAATAGCCGCTGCGCTGGGCGAAGAGCGCCAGCATCTCCTGATAAATTCCATCAATGGTTTTTTCCATAGTCCACCCCCTAAACCGTCAGCGTGACGGACAGCTCCTCCCCGTGATAGCGCAGCCGCACCGCCACCAGACTCCGTCCGTCCCCGGCGGGGGCCAGGGACACGTCCTCCACCGTGACCGCCTCCTCCGCCAGGGCCTCCGCCACATAGAGCCGGGCGGCGGAGAGCCGCTGGGGGACGCTCTCCCGGCCCAGCAGGTACAGCCTGCTGCCCAGCTCGGGCAGCAGCGGAAACTGTCCCCGGTGGGCGGTGAGCCGGTAGATCACCCGCTGGAGCAGCGCCGCTTCGCCGCTCCGGCGCTCCACGCCGCCCAGCCCGTCGGGGACGTAGTCCCCGTCCAACAACCTGATTTCCAACCGCGCGCCTCCTCTCTTATCCGCACCGGCAGGGGCGGTACGCCTCCCCGTTGACATAGAGCGAGCCGGATATGTCCACCCGCCCCGTCAGGCGCACCGCGCCGGTGACGCTCAGATTTCCCGCCATCTCCACCGGCCCTGTCACCGCCACGCTCCCGTTTCCCTTCAGGTAGATGGAGGCCCCGCCGCTGGAGTAGAGATACAGCTCCCCGGGGGACATGCCCTCCGGGGGCTTGACCGTGGGCTCCGCCGCCGCCACGCAGTGCTCCAGACCCCCCGCGCCGCCCCGGATGACCAGCACCGTGTCCCCCACCCGGGGTTGCCAGAGGACGCCGCCGGGGGCAAACACCGCCAGATCCCGCTGTTCCCCCCGGGTCATCACCGAGGCTATGCCGCCGGTGATGGTGGTCACGCCCATGTCGGCGGCGGCGCCCTCCTGCTCCAGCCGCTGGTTCACCGCCAGCTTTTTGGACAGCCACATCTTCTCTCACCTCTCTCCCAGTGTTAAAACGGTCCGCACGCCGCTCCCGTCCATCCGGCATCGGACCTCTGTTACATCGTAGACACCGCCCAGCCCCAGCCGGCTCAGCCGGAGGGACACCCTGTCCCCCGGAAAAGCGGTGAAGGCGGAGGGCAGCTCCAGCGTCAGCGCTGTCTGCTCCAGGGCGGACTGGGCGATCTGGTACTCCCCTGTGTACCGTCTGGTGTCCGCCGTGCTTCTGGGCATGTACAACACCTGCCGTCTGGCTCCGCCCAGGGCCAGAAAGCGGTCGTTGTTCACCCGGTGGCTGACACCCTGGACCTTGTCCTGGATCAGCACCTCTGAGATCACGCCGTAGCGCTGCTCCCGCTTGACGAAGCGCAGCAGTGGCGTGTTGTCATCCACTGTCAGCGTGCGCCCGCTGCCCCAGAGGGGCGCGGCCACCAGCGCGCCCTCCCGGGTAAAGCAGGGCTCAAAGCCGCCGTACCGGTGGGTAAAGTCCCGGATGGCCCGCCACTGGCTGGCCCCCGCCGGGACGGTGTACCCCCCGCCGCTGACCGCCCGCCGCCGGTCTACGGAGAGATAGGGCGCGGCGTGGTTCTGGAGGATTGTGTCCAGATCCGCCCGCTCGTAGCTGACGGCCTCCGACTCGTTGTCCAGCAGCAGCGCCGCCATCCCCCGGCCCTCCACCGACACCAACAGGCCCTGCTCCGACAGGGAGATCTCATAGGCGTCCACCACCCCCCGCAGCACGGTCCGCCCGTCCTCAAGGGCCAGAAACCGGGTCGCCCTGGGCAGGACCTCCGCCATGCCCCCGTCGTAGAGGCAGACGGCGGACATGCTGTCGCAGGGGATGCCGCCGGTGAGCTCGAACTCCCACCGGATCAGGGTGGGCAGGCGGCACACGGCTCCGTCGCATCCGGTCAGCTGTATGGTCAGCACGGCACCACCACCCGTTCCCCCACCCGGATCAGGTTGGGATTTTTGATGCCCGGGTTCGCCGCCAGCAGCTCCGCCAGGGGGACGCCGTAGCGCAGGGCGATTGCCCACATGGTGTCCCCGCCCGCCACCAGATGGACGCTGGAGCGCCCGGCGGACTCCTCCGCCCCAGTGGCGGTTCCCCCGGACAGCTCCGAGAGGGCCTCGCTGTATTCGTCGTACCGCTCCCGGAACTCAAAGCTGTAGCGCACATAGTCCGGCCTTGGCTCCTGTTCCAGCCTCAGGGCGGTAAAATAGGCGTTGGAAATCTGCCAGACCGGGTGGATCAGCAGCCCCGGTCCTCCGCCGTAGAACACGGTGGCCAGGCGCTTGAACTCCTCATAGGCGTCTGCCCCGGCGAATTCCCCCTGACCCCGCATCACCCGGCAGCTGAGTCCCAAATCCTGCATATAGTAGCGGCCAAAGGGCACCTTGTGGCTGGCGACCAGCCGCTCGTAGGTGATGGAGTAGACAGCGGGGTTGTGGGGCCAGATATAGTTTTTGTACCGCATAGGCGCGAGCAGCATTCTCCGCCACCTCCTTTTTAATATAGCGGAAAACCGTTGTCATAGCGCCGGTCGTCCCGCTGGAAGGCCAGGGCCACGCTCTCCGCCGTCAGAGGGGCCGGTCCCGGGCCCACCAGCTCCTCCACGGCGGCGAACGCGCCGCCCCGGGCCTCCGCCGGAGTTGTCTCCGGGGTGAAGCCCGCGTCCCGGACCTCCGCCAGCCCCCGGCGGACCTCCGGCGCGGCGGGCAGAGGCACAGCCAGCTCCGGCGTACGCTCCTCCCGCCGGGATGAAGCCGGCTCCGCCTCCGGCCGCTCGATAGCGTCCGCGGTTCCAGCCGGTGTCTCCGGCCCCAGCGATACAGCCGCCTCCACCGCCGGGACCGGCAGCTCTGAGCGCACCTCCGCCTCCACAGTGGCGGCGTCCGGGGCATCCCACAGACCAGCCTCTGGGGGAACAATATCATCCGGATCCGTTTCTGCTGGTGCCCCCGCCGCCTCGGCCTCCGGCGGGGACGCCTCCCCGCCGGCCTCCGCGCGCCGGGCCTCCCCGCCGGCCTCCGCGCGCCGGGCCTCCCCGCCGGCCTCCGCGCGCCGGGCCTCCCCGATCCGGCGGAATTTTACCGCGTCAAAGGCTGTGTTCACACCGGCTTCCATCGGACGCTCCGCCGTCCGGGCGGGAGCGGGGTCCGCGGCCCCGCCCCCCTCCAGAGTCAGGAGGCTCCGCGCCTGCTCCATCAGCCGGGCCAGCGTGCCCAGCTCCCCGGCGGGGAGCCGCAGGCGCAGTTCCACCACATCCCGTTCATCCATCAGGCCGCCACCTCAATACGGCTGGTAGCCACCAGCGTGACCTTCTCCGCCACCATGGAGCCCACCTTGCCCTCCTCCTGGATGCTGCTCCACTGACAGCCGCTGTAGATGACCTTCCGGTCCGGCTTGCAGATAACCAGGGAGAAATTGCTCAGGGTAAAGAAGTCGATGCCGTCGCTGACCGCGTCGTCGGTGGCATAGAGCCGGGTCAGCTCCAGCACGTACTTGTTCTGCCCGTTGATGGTGGCTACCGGCTCGCTCTCGCCGAAGGCCTCCACTACCTG
>JAAWUC010000154.1 GCA_022804995.1 Oscillospiraceae bacterium | reverse complement strand
GGTGGCCAGGTGGATGACCACGTCGTTGACGCACCCGCCGCCAAAGCCGCATCGGGCCATCACCTGCCGGGCCAGGGCACGGTTCTCCGTGAAGAGGTAGAAGGCCAGGGGGTGGGGACGGGCTTCTATCTCCGCCAGGGCTTCGTCCAAGCCGCTGTAGGTCAGAATGGGCAGAATTGGTCCGAAGATTTCCTCCGCCATCACCGGGTCGCAGAAGCGCACGCTGTCGAGCACTGTGGGCTCTATGCGCAGGGCGTCCGGCTCTGTGCCGCCGCCGTGAACCGTCTCCCCGGAGGAGAGCAGGCGGGTGAGGCGGTCGAAGTGCTTTTGGTTGACAATGCGGCCATAGTCCGGGTTCTCCAGGGGGCGGGGGCCGAACTGGACCGCAATCTGCTTTTGGATCTCCTCCACCAGTCGGTCGTGGACGGCCTGGTCGCAAAGGATGTAGTCCGGGGCCACGCAGGTCTGGCCGCAGTTGAGAAATTTGCCGAACACGATCCGCCGCGCCGCCAGAGGGATATTTGCTGTCCGCTCCACCACGCAGGGGCTCTTGCCCCCCAGTTCCAGGGTGACAGGGGTGAGATGCTCCGATGCTGCGGCCATGACGGTTTTGCCCACGGCCTGGCTGCCGGTGAAAAAAATGTGGTCAAACCGCTGTTGGAGCAGGCAGGTATTCTCCTCCCGGCCTCCGGTGACCACCGCCGCGTGCCGCGGCTCGAAGCAGGCGCGGACCAGCCGCTCCACCAGGGCGGCGGTGTGGGGGGCATAGGCGCTGGGCTTGAGGACAGCCGTATTGCCGGCGGCGATGGCGTCCACCAGAGGGTCCAGAGCCAGCAGAAAGGGGTAGTTCCATGGGCTCATGATTAGCGTTACCCCCCGGGGCGACGGGATCCGGCGGCTCCGGGCCGGGAACTGGGCCAGAGGGGTGGGGACAATCCGGGGCCGGGAGAGGGACCGGGCGTGGGTAAGCATATATCTAAGCTCGTCAAGCACCAGGCCGGTTTCACACATATACCCCTCAAAGGCGCTCTTGCCCAGGTCCCGGCGCAGGGCGGTGTGAATCTCCCCCTGGTGGTCCGTGATCCAGGCCCGGACGCGCGCTAGGGCCTCCAGCCGCCGGTCCACCCTCAGCGTCGCCCCGGTGCGGAACCAGGCGCGCTGGGTGTCCACAATGGTTCGGATCTCTGTTTCTGTCATGGCCGGACCTCCCTTTTTGTTCTGCCGCTATTATATCACGGGAGATGGAAATTGCAAGGCGCCGTCCGGCCAGCCGCGCGGAAATTATTGCGTCCAGCGCCCTTGACGGCGTGTGGCGCGCCGGGGACAAAACCGGCAAGATGGTCATCCCCTATCAGTACGCCAGCGCAGGCAGCTTTGTGAACGGCGCGGCGTCAGTGGAGCTGGGCAACGATGATGAGACGTACATTGACACGACAGGCAAGGATCTGCTTCCGCAAAGGAAATGGCTTTTGATGCGTATACCATTGACGGGGCTTGATTTTCTCTGAAATATCAACCTCAAAGTCAAGCTGTTCCTTCAAATCGGAAACGAACGTGCCCCGGTATCCAGCGTCCACATAGAACTTCTGAATAGATGGAAACCGCTCATACATGATATTCAAGAACAGGGTCATGCCATTGTCCCCTTTTTCGGTGCCTATATTGTCGTTAATGGCAATCAGCCGCACTCCCCGCTGGCGAAGAATTTCCACCACTTGGCCGGCTTTCAAATAGTCCCGGCCCAGCCTGGACATATCTTTGACAATGATAGCCTCCTCGCCATCGCCCTCAACTTCCTCCATCATCGCCATAAAACCGGGCCGGTCACTGGGGGCTTGAGGGCCTCAGCCACCAACAAGCGGCCCAAGGTATATACCTGTGAATTGCTTACCACTACTATCAGCGACTATAGATGGGGGTTGAATGTCATTCCCACTGGTGGTATACTTGGCTCGTGACAAATCGACAAATCCATATTTGCAGAGAAAGCTGGTTTGCAGATGACCATCGTATATTTTGTCAGACACGCGGAAAGTAACTACAACAATCATGACGATCTTTTAAGGGAATTGACTGAAAAAGGATTGAAGGACAGCAAACTTGTCACACAGTTTTTGTCTGACAAGGAGATTGATATTGCCTTCTCCAGTCCTTATAAAAGAGCCATCGATACAATTCGCGACTATGCGGAATCAAGTGGACTTGAAATCCATATGGAGAACGATTTTAGAGAACGGAGAGTGGGTAGCGCTTGGATTGAGGATTTTGCTTCGTTCTGTAAAGCTCAATGGATGGATTTCGATTATAAACTGTCGGATGGTGAGACGTTAAGAGAAGTACAGGAAAGAAATATTGCAGCGTTAAACCGTCTGTTAAATCAGCATAGAAATAGTACAATTGTTGTTGGAACTCACGGAACTGCCCTGAGTACGATTATCAATTTCTATGATAAGCAGTTCGGCTATAAAAATTTTGAAAAAATAAAGGGGTTAATGCCGTGGATTGTGAGATTCACCTTTGAAGATGACGTTTGTGTGGAAATCCAACCCTACAACTTATTTGAATTGTGACGATAAATTTTGATTTATCAAGGGGGATTTTATCTTTCTAAATCCACAGATTCAGGTGGTTATCTTGGAGCTGCTGGGCGGATCCGAACCGCCGGCCTCATCCTTACCAACAGCCAAATCAAATTTTTTGTGATAATTTTTGATGATTTATAGTGGTTTCCGTTCCAGCACAATTCCTTTCCGGCACTTTCTAAAGGCACAGTCTCCGTTGTTTCCACGTCTGTCTGTGGCTGGTTATGTGGTCAAGGCCACAGACAGACAATCCCTCAACAGGAAAATCAGCAGCAATTTTCAGCAATGGATTGCACCAGTGTAAACAAAGAGGTCCACAAAGATTTTTTAAACAATTTTTGATGGTTTATAGCCGTTTCTGTTCTGTTTCATTTACTCTCCGGCACTCTTTGAAAACAGTGTTTCCACGAGTT
>JAAWUC010000012.1 GCA_022804995.1 Oscillospiraceae bacterium | reverse complement strand
CCTCCACTGCCTACTCGTACATTTTATCCCTCATTAACTTTGTGGCCTGTCTGGTTATGAAGCCAGACAGGCCTTTTTTCGACAGGCTGAGCTTGATACAGCCCATAACTGGCTGTATCAAGCTATTTTTACACCCAAAAGGAGATGAAACCCATGCAAGACCTATACCAACGCCCCCACAGCCCATTCGACGACACTGCCATTGAGCGTCTGCGCCGGATGGGGCTGGCAACAGCGGAAGACACCCCGGAGCGCGACGCCCTATCTGTACTCAGCGCTGTTTTTGCCGGACAGCTCTACGACGATCTCTGCGATTACTACCAGAATTATGAAAATGTTCGGGAGCTGTTGGCACAGCTCCTTAACGAAGCAGAAGGTGCCGATCACAAGCAGAAATTCCTGCTCATCTGCCTGCAATATGACGGCATGTTCCGCGACTTGCCTGGCCCGATCTGGTGGATCAGCGGCAGTCCGGAATTCGCGGAGCTGTTTGCAGACAGTTTTTGGGCCCATTTGAAAATGCTGAAGGAGGATGCTGGAACATGAAAGATGTACTCGTTTACCGACCACCGGATACTCCCACCCAAGCGGCGTTGTTTATTGAGAGTCTGGAGCCTAAGCTACGGGAGAAGCTGCTGCGGCAGATCATCCCCCTGCCTCGTATGCCCCCCTCCATCCTGCGGGAACCTCATTACAAACACTTTACCCTGGAGCGATACCGCAGTCTTTACGAGGTTCGTGCAAAAGGCAGGGTCGCTGTCCGAATCACCTTTACAATTCTTCCTGGCGGAAGAATCCTGCTTCTGTGCGGTTTTGTGAAAAAGCAGTCCCGTGATACCATGCGGGCACTGGAGCAGTCCCTGAGAATACTGTTGGCACTCCAGGAACATCCGGAGTACGCGGTAGAATACATAATTAAGGAGGAAACCAAATGAAACCTATCCGCATCGGACTCACTCTGGCAGTAGTTGCGCTGACTCTAGCCGGCGCAGGATTCTTATGGAGAAGGAGGAGGTTACAGCCATGAAAAAGTGCATCCTGTCTCTGCTGCTGGCGTTGACCATGATATCAAACGCCTTTGCCCTGGAGGTCCCCACGGAAACCGTCGTCCAGGAGCTCAACGGCAGCCATCAACTGGTCAAAACCTACACCCTCGCGCCGGATACTGACCCGCAGGAACTCATTGAGCCCCCCTTTGAGCAGGAGGGCTTCCTCTATGCCTTCGCGGATATCGTCAAGACGGAAAACCGCCAGACGGATACCAGCAATAAAACGGAAACCGTGACGCTGGAGACTGCCACCGACAATCTGGCGGATATTCTGGCGGCGCTGCCGTCTGCCAGGGAGTACGGCGATGGTACCTACACCGGCACCCTCTCCCTGGACCACAGCAGCATCCATACCGAAGCGTCCGGCTACACCAGCAAGACCCGCACGATCTCCACCACTAGGACCATCGGTCCGGTGGACCGCAACGACATGTCCTATGTCCCGGCCACCACCGTCAAGGACGGCATAACCCTGAAGCTCTCCGGCGTGGAGTGGCAGGTCACGGGCTCGGATGTGGTCGGGGATTCCCTGGCTCCGGCCACCTATCAGGCGGTGGCAACCTATACCGGCAAGAGCTCCTACAGCGTGGCCACCGGATATATCACCACGGCGGAGTACACCGGAACCGTCGCTAGCGACAGGGTGGAAAGTATCACCTATCAGGTGACCTACCTGGGCACAGAGACGGATCAAGCTCCAGAGGAAGCGCCCGCCCCAGTCCCAAACGTATCCCTGGTATCCAGAGCCAAAGCCGTTTTGCCGCAGATTGCCGCTATTCTGGCGGTGCTGGCAATTCTCACCTTAACGCTGTTGCTGGTGCGGGCCCGGCGGGAGCTCCGGCAGTACCGCAAGGATGAACCGGAAGAGGTAGACGACACACAGGAGGTTGAACATGATGAATTGGCCTAAACGCTTTTGCACAACCGCGCTGGCAATGTCTCTGGCGGTGTTCCTGGTGGCCGGCGCTCAGGCGGCGGACTACGCTTTCACCACGGACGCTCCCCAGGACTACTACGGCAGTACCAGCTATGAGGACACCTACGGTTCCCAGTACAACTACGGCGGCCCCAATGTGCTGGATTACCAGGTCCCGGAGCTGGAATACGGTCTGCTCAGCAATACCCAGATCGGGATTATGGAGAGGTCTCTCCTGCCCGGCCTCCAGGCGGCCTCCGCTGTCTGGGACGGCGAGGGCGGCTACGGCATCTCAGGGGATGGTCTGGCAGAAATGGCCTTTCCGGACCTGCTTTCCGTTCCCAACTCGGTTCAGGGACAGCAGACAGCTTACACCAGTGTGGATGGCCTGGAGCGGGAGGACGGCAGCATCGGCACGCTAGAGATTCCCGTCCTTGGCATCTCCATGAATGTCTGGGAGGGCGAGACCAACGAGAGCATGAGGAAGGGGCTGGGACACTACAGCTCCTCCTCGGCCTGGGACGGCAACGTGGCCCTCTGCGGACACAATCGGGGCGCAAAGTATGTGATCGGGTCCATCAAGGACCTGGAGTACGGCGCGGAAATCCGCTACACCACCGCCCTGGGCACGAGGGTCTATCAGGTCAGCTTTGTGGGTCAGATCGACAACACGGACTGGAGCTATCTGCAGGCCACCGGCGACAACCGCGTCACCATCACTACCTGTCTGGCGGACCACCCGGAGAGCCGGATCTGCGTTCAGGGGGTGGAAGTAAAATAAAAACTTTTTATGAAGTCATGCTTGAAAGGAGGGTGGTATAGGCCAAAAAGTGAGAAATTGAAAACAAATGGAGGTGAAACCGTTTTATCGGCGTAGGGAAATAAAATAAATCTTTGACAGGTGCGGATTTCTGCGTTATGGTGTGATTACAGAACTTTTCGCGGCGAATCCGGCACAGACAATGGAGGCGGGCGCCAGCCTCCGGGGATAGGCTGCGGGAAGCTGGAGGTATCAACCGAGGATAAAAGGAGGAACAAATGAAACAGAGAACGAATATGGCTTTAGTGCTTCTGGGCTTCCTCACCGGCGCTGTCCTCAGCGGTCCCGCCAGCCAGGCGATGGCGGGGCTCATGGCAAACCCCAGCAGTCAGAGCTTCTATCTGGAGGACCGGATGATCGACCTGGAGGCATACTCCATCAATGGCAGCAACTATGTGAAGCTCCGGGATGTGGGGCAGGCGATGGACTTCGGCGTGGACTATGACGCCGGAACCAACAGCGTCATTATCAGCCCGGACAAGCCCTATGCCGAGGAAGTGAAATCAGACAGCAGTATAACCATCCCGCAGGACGGTTCCCGGTACGCCCCCCAGGCGGGCGACGTCATCCTCTGTGACGACGGCACCAGCTACACCATCACGGACGTGAGCCGGTATGACAAAAACTACTTCGCCAGCGGCCCGGTGGGCGAGCTGCCCGCCTCCACCTGCGACTGGTCCCAGTTCGACCAGCCGGAGCTGCCCAAAGCCGAGGCCCGGCACTTCAACGTGGAGGGCGTGGACTACCTCTTCGTCCGCAACCTCTACGAGACCCGCCGGATGCTGTACACCCTGTACAACGCCATGGGGGCCAACTCCTCCACCTGGCAGAACGGGCAGGCCGTCCGCCGCAGCGACGGAACCCCCTGGCTCCACATCCAGCTGACCATGCCGGAGAGTGAATCGGTCCCCGGTTTCTGGCCCTGGAAGCCGGAGGTGGTCACGAAGGCCCTGGACGCCTGCCCCTGCGGGGACTGGCACCTGGAGGTCTGGGACGTCTACGCGGATGGCGTTTTCCAGCGAACTGAGTACAAAATCTTCTGAAAACTGAACATTCATCAAGACTTGGAGCGTGTGCCGTGCAGGTACACGCTCCTCACATTTTGGAGGAATCTTATGAAACGACAACTGACAGCTTTGCTTTTGGCGCTGGTCATGGTCCTGGGGATGCTCCCAGGCGCGGCCCTTGCCGCCTCCAGCGTGGAGGAGGCCCTGGGGGAGGTCCAGATCTTCCACAACGGCCAGGAGATGGCCTATTTGTCCATCAACGGCAGAGTGCGGGAGCAGACCTACACCTATTACAATTTCGTGGATGCGGACGGGTCCTCCCGGCAGGTGCCCGCCTACTGCGTGAATCCGAACACCGCCGGTGTGCCGCAGACGGTTCCGGCGGGAACGGGGATCTCGTACCTCGCTAACCAGAAATATACGGACCCGAAAGTGTTCGGCATCGTGGCCAGCGGCTACCCCCACCGCCCCCTGGATGAGCTGGGGCTCAACGATGTGAACGAGGGGTACTACGCCGCGAAGCAGATCTACCAGACCGGAATGTACTGGGACCACATCCTGGAGCCCCGGCTGACGGTGGAGGCGGACCGGGATACCGCCTACCCTGTCACCGTGGACGGTGACGAATATCTCCAGCAGGTCTTCACCGTGACCAGCGAAACCTGGGTGGACGGCTACGCCACGATTGCCTTTGCTGACCCCAGCGCTGTGCCCGAGGGGACGCGGATCATCGGGGTGCAGGGGAACGACATCACCGGCGTGTACCTCACCACCAGTGACGGAAATGGCGGCTGGACCGGCCAGTTCAAGGTCCTGTATCCCAAAGACAGCGTAGAGGGCCAGACCGGCAGCGTACAGGTGAAGCTGAGTGCAAAAGTCCACAAGTACGCTATTTTCTACGCAATCTGCGCTGAAACGGACCAATACGGCAATTTGCAGAACTACATGGTGGATACCGACCCCCGCGAAATCATGGCGGAGGACGCCATCAGCCGGTACAATTCAGACGGCGGTGACGAGCCCGGTGGAGGGGATGAACCCGGCGGCGGAGACGAACCTGGTGGCGGCGAGGAGGAATCCGGGGCCGGCGATTTGGTCATTATCAAGCGGGACGCCGGAACCCTGGACCTGCTGGACGGGGCCATTTTCGAGGTTGTCGGGCCCCACGGCGATACCATCGGCAGCTTCTCCACCGTGAACGGGAAAATCAACCTCTCGGACCTGGAGCCCGGAAACTATACCATCTATGAGCGGATTCCCCCGAAATGGTACCTCCCCAGCGATAATCCCGCCCAGAATGTGACGGTCACGGACGGCAGGACGGCGGAACTGACCTTCGAGAACGAGCCCTACGGGGACCTGCGGGTGGAGAAGAGCAGCGACACCGGCGAGAATTTGGCGGGCGTCAAGGTGCAAATCAAGCACATCGAGACCGGCAGGACCTACACTGGCGTCACCGAGGCCGGCGGCGCGGTGCAGTTCACAGAATTGAAGCCCGGTGCTTACGAGGTCCGGGAGATCGCCGGCATCCCCGGCTGGCAGGCCGACACAGAATCAGTCAAGACCGTCACTGTCGTACCCGGCGAAGTCTCCTCCGTGCCCTTTGTCAACAAGGAGCTTCCTGGCTTGCGGATCGAGAAGTACGACAGCAGCAACAACAATGTCCTCGGCGGCATCACCTTCCGCATATGGCGGGACGGGGAACTGCTGGGCGATTACCGCACCGGCGAACTGGGGGAAATCCTGCTTACAGACCTCCAGCCAGGGACCTATCTGGTCCAGGAGGTGGCGGCGGATGATGAGCACGTCCTGGACGGCACCCCCCAGCAGGTAGAGCTCCACGCCGGGGACGGCATCAAGCCCCTCATTTTCTATAACGCCAGGAAGCCCGGCATCCACCTGATCAAGGTGGACGCGGCAGACCCCTCCAAGGTTATCTCCGGCGCGAAGTTCAGCATTAAATCGGTTGCCGGGGACTACGGGCCCGAAGAGTTCATTACAGACGACAAAGGTGAGATTGACCTCTCCAAGCTGCCGGTAGGGGCTTACCTGGTGACGGAGCTATCCTGCCCCGGCTATATCGTGGATGAGGCTCAGCGGATCATTCAGCTGGACGAGAATGAGAATGCTGAGTTCGTGTTCACCAACAGCATCCGGCCCAGCCTCCATCTCATTAAAAAGAGCGCGGACAGCGGACCCCTGGAGGGCGTCACCTTCCGCATCGCCAGGGTGGAGGACGGCACCCATTACCTCGACAGGACGACGGACAGCACGGGCCGCGCTGAGCTGAAGAACCTCCTGCCCGGTGTGTATGAAATTTCTGAAAAATCCGTGCCCTCCCCCTGGCTGAAGGATGCTGATCCCCAATTAGTGACCCTCTACCCCAACCGAGACCATACCGCCTACTTCAAGAACCATAAGCGGCCCATCATTGAGATCATCAAGGAGAACGCCGTCACCTTCGACCGGCTGGCCAATGTGCCCTTCCGGGTGTGGTATGCCAGCAACAATACCGCCACCGGCGAGATGAACGACCTGGGCGTGTTCTATACGGACAAGAATGGCCGGATCGAGCTGGACGGCACCAAGATGGGCACCCTGGGCCTGCGGGACGGCTGGTTCCGGGTGCAGGAGCTGGAGCCGCTGAAGGGCTTTGCCAAGGCCGACCCGGACACCCAGGAAGCATTCATCCCCGCCGGTCAGGGCCACACATTTGTGTTCCGCAACCAGCCGCTGTCCGCCATCTGCGTCTGGAAATATGATTCCCAGCACCCCAACGTGGCCATTGAGGGGGCGGTGTTCCAGATCCGCTACCTGTCCGGCAACACCTCCGGCACAGGCGGTACTGTCATCGGAACCTACCAGACCTCAAAGAACGGCAGCTTCACGGCCACCGGGCTGAAAAGGGGCACTTATATCATTATTGAGGAGCTGTCCAGTGACGGGGACCACGTTATCGACACCCCACCCCAGACCGTGTACCTCTCCGGCGAGGAGCAGGAGGTCATCCACGTTCGCTTCGGCAACAGTGCCAAGGGCGGTTTGCTGGTCAAGAAGGTGGACGCAAGCGACGGTAGCCCGCTCAGTGACGTGGAATTTATGGTCATCACCAGCGATGGCACCGTAGTGGGCGACGGCAATGGCAAATTCGTGACGGACCGCGCGGGGACCTTCACCGTCAGCGGGATCGAACCTGGCACGAGCCTGGTGGTGAAGGAGACCAGGGCCAAGTCCGGCTACCTGCTGGACGATGCACCTCAAGTGGCGCAGATCAAAGCCGGACAGACTGTGACCCTGGAATTTCGCAACCAAAAGCTGGGGAACCTCGTCCTCCATAAACTGTCCAGTGTGGACAAGTCCCCCATTGAGGGGGCACAGTTCCGTATCACCTACACGGACGGCAGGGTGGTGGACGCCGCTAATGGCCAGTTGTCCTCCAACGGTCTGTACACATCTAATAAGGAGGGGCAGATCGTCCTCTCCGGCATCACTGGCACCCTGATCTGCACAGAGGTGTCCAGTGCCCCCGGCTATGCCATCGACCCCAACACCCGCAGCCAGACCGTGGTGGTAAACCCCGGCGACGACACCCAGCAGCTCTACTTTTACAACAATCCCTTGTGTTCGTTGACGCTCTCGAAGGTGGATTCGGTGACGGGGAAGCCCGTGCCCAACACCCAATTCACTTTGAAATATGCCAATGGCGAGATCATCGGGAAATACACCACCGGAAAGGACGGGACCGTTACCGTCAGCGGCCTCCTGCCCGGTTCCACGGTGGTGGCCGTTGAGACCAAGGTGCCGGACACTCATGTTTTGAACCCTACCCCCCAGACTATCGTGCTGAAAAGTGGGGCAAATACCGCCACCAGCGGCGGAACGGGGACCAATCCGGGAGGCAGCACTGGCACGGGCGGCGGCAATAACCTGGATTTTGAAAACGACCCCAAGATGACTTTGACGATCCGCAAATACATCAAGGGCACTGACCGGGAGCCTTTGGCCGGGGTCTGCTTCAAAGTGACTACCGGCGATGGCGCGGCGGTAGGCCCCGGCGGCGGGACCTTCTACACCAATTCCGCAGGCGAGATCGTGATCGAGGGGCTGGAACCGGGAACCACCGTCACCGCGCGGGAAATTTCCACTGTCGAGGGCTTTGTCCTGGACGGCGAACCCAAAACAGTCAAAATCAAGGCAGGCACCCAGGCCCCCGAGCTGATCTTCTGGAACGAGCGCGTCGGAACTTTGGTGATCCAGAAAAAGAGTACCACTGGGGAGCTTTTAAGCGGGGCCGCGTTCCTTTTGACTTACGCGGACGGCAGGTATGTGGACACGGCCAACGGCCATCTGTCCAGTAACGGACTGTACACCACTGATAAAAATGGCGAGATCCGGGTCAATGTGGTGGGCACCGTGGTGGCGAAGGAGGTGAAAAGCCCCTCCGGGTACTCCATCGACCCGGCCACCCAGACCCAGACGGTGACGGTGCGGCCAGACGATCAGCAAACTCTGGTTTTCCTCAACGCCCCTGCGGGTAATTTCGAGTTGATCAAGGTGGTGGCTGGCAACAAGGAAAAGCGTATCCCCAACGTTACCTTTGAGATCCGCCGTGCCGATGACGATGCCCTGATCGATACCATTACCACGGACAGCAATGGCCGCGCTACTCTCCAACTGGAGGCCGAAAATTATTACGCGGTGGAGAAGGAATGTCCGAAGGAATTCAAGCTGGACTCCAGCCGCCACATGTTTACCGTGCGGAATGGAGAAAATACCACTTTAACAGTGGAAAACAAGGTGTTTTCAGGCATCTTGATTCACAAAACCAGTGCCGCCACCGGCAAGGGACTTTACGGGGTGACTTTCCTGCTCTATGACAGCTCCAACCGGCCCATTGGCCAGTACACCTCGGACAACCAGGGCTATGTCTACATTGAAGATTTGACAGACGGCGGACGCTACTACCTGCGGGAGTTGGAAAATCCAGGCTATATCCCGGATACTCAGATGAAAACTGTTTACGTCAAAGCGGGCGAAGTGACTCTGGTGGAATGGGAGAACACCCCCATCACGGGGCAGTTCCAGGTCTGCAAGTTTGCCGCGGAGTACAACGAGGTCACCGGCACACCCGCCGGCGCTCCCCTGAAAGGCGCAGTCTACGAGATCAGCGAGGCCCGCAGCGGCAAAGTGGTGGACTACATCACCACGGACGCTCGGGGCGTGGCGGCCTCCAAGCCTCTGCCCCTGGGCCGGTACAAGATTGTGGAGGTGACAGCGCCGCCCTACTGGCAGCTGGACCCCACCCCCTTCGATGAAACCCTGGAGTATTCCGGGCAGATCATCAGGCTCTCCGCCTATGACAAGCCCTCCAGCCTTGGCGTGGTCATTACCAAGCGGGGCAACGCCCAGGTGCTGGCCGGGGACCAGATGCGCTACGATCTGACGGTGGCCAATACCAGCAATGTGCCTCTGGAGAACTTCTTCTGGCATGACCGCGTTCCCACCGACGCGGCCACGGCCATGACGCTGACCACCGGCATCTACAGCGCCCGTCTGAACTACCGGATTCTCTACAAGACCAGCGGCGGCGCGGGCTATCAGGTGCTGGCGTCCAATTTGGTCACCACCAGCAATTACTCCTTCAACCTCAACGCCATCCCCACCCAGGCGGGGGAGGTTGTCACCGACATCTATTTTGAGTTCGGCAAGGTCCCGGCGGGCTTCCAGTCTACCACCGGTCCTACCCTGACAGTAGTGGTCCACGGCAGCGCGGCCAACAACTACCAGCTTATCAACCGGGCGGACGCCGGAGGAAAGTTCCAGGGCACCTGGCAGACCGCCCAGGCGTATTGGGCCACCCTTGTCCGCAAACTCATCGAGACGCCCAAGCCCGCCCTGCCCAAAACCGGCTATTAAATCATCTGAGGGACGGTCCGTTTGGGGACCGTCCCTCCCACATTAAGAGGTGAAGACGATGGATATGGAAGCTGCTTTTACGATTCTCCAACAGGAGCATTTTCTGATTGAGAGCTCTCCCCACAGTGCGCAGTTTCAAAGCCTCACCGGCTGCCTGCTGCGCCTTTTCTCGGAGTCCTCTGTGATTCCGGGGCTGTCCGAGCCGGAAATCCGGCTGTATTCCCTTCTGGCCTGCCTCCACGACATCGGGAAGCGGGCCATTCCGCCGAAGATTCTCAATAAGCCGGGCAAGCTGACCCGGCAGGAATATGACCTGATGAAATCCCATACCACCCAGGGCTGTGAGCTGCTGCGGCAGGTGCCAGAGCTGCGAAGCTGCGAGGCGTTCCCGCTCCTCTGCGATGTCTGCCGCCACCACCACGAGCGTTGGGACGGCGGCGGCTACCCGGACGGTCTGGCGGGAGCGGGGATTACACCATGGGTCCATGTGGTGGGGCTGGCGGACGCCTTTGACGCTCTTCTACATATGCGGCCCTATAAACCGGCGTATTCCCCTGACCAGGCCGCCTCCATGATTACATCCGGAGCCTGCGGGACCTTCGCGCCGGAGATGACGGCCTGCTTCGGTTGGAACATCGCCGCCATCGTCCATACGGTGTATTGCGGCTATGTCCGATAAACCTCCGGCAGGAACGATGCCGTCTATATCAAAAGGAGATGTTATGAGAAAACTCACAAACCATCTGAAACGCCCCCGCTTCTATCTGCGTATGGCGCTGATTCTCATGTTTTTGGTCTGCCTGACTGCCCCGGCGCTGGCGGCGGACGACCTGTGGACCATCGCCAACAATCTGATCGTGGATCTGTACAACCATATCGCCGGGATCAGCACCGTGCTGGCCGGGCTCATGTCCGCCATCGCCGTCATCGGGGCGAAGCTCTCCAACAACCAACACAAAGTGGACCAGGCGTGGGACTGGCTCAAACGTATCTGGATCTGCTGGGCCATCATCAACGGGATCGGGGCGTTTATTGCCTACATCACTCCCCAGTTCAGCGGCCTGGCTACCCTCACTCCCTGACACGCCTCTGTCTGAGAGGAGGAGCCGGCAATGCTTGAACTGATTTTCCAGGGGTACATTGAATGGATGTACAGCCTGGTTCTGGAGATATGGAACTATGTCTCCTCTTCCCTGCTGGACATCATGAGCCTGGACCTGGCGTACATCAGGGCCCATGTCCCTATTCTCCTGGACATTATGGGAGTTTTGCTTGCCGTTGGCTGGGCGCTGCTGCTGGGGAATCTGGTGTTCCAGGCCCTCAAGAGCATGGCCGCCGGCTTGGGCTTTGAAGGAGAGAATCCGAAGCTGCTCTTCGGCAGGACCTTCGTGTTCGCCTTTCTGCTGCTGGCCAGTCCCCAGCTCTGCGAGTTGGGCTTGAACCTCACTTCCCGGGTGATTGCCCTGCTGAAGGTCCCGGAGGCCATCGACGTCCACCTCATCGACGCCGGAATCTTCGGAAACCTCACCGCCGGGTGGCTGGTGGTCATCGTCGGAGATCTGTTTCTCATGGTCCAGATGCTGAAGCTGCTGCTGAAAATCGCGGAACAGTACGTGGTGCTCTCTACCCTGACCGTCACCGCGCCCCTGGCCTTCTCCATGGGCGGCAGCGGGAGCACAGCGCCTATCTTCACCGGCTGGTGCCGGATGTACGGCAGTATGTGTCTGCTCATGGTGACAAACATGATGTTCTTCAAGATGCTGTTGTCGGTGATGTCCGCCATCCCCAGCGGTCTGGATGTGATTCCCTGGCTGGTGCTTATCTCCAGCATCACAAGAGTGGCGAGAAAGGCGGACGATATCATCACCCGCATCGGTCTGAATCCCGCCATGACCGGGGAGAAAAAAGGGCGGAGTCTGCCGGGGATGCTGGTATCCAGCGTCCTGCGTGGCGCGGCCTCCCAGGTTACCAAATCGGTGCTGAAAACGGCGGGCGGTGACGGCAGGGGCGCGGCGGGCGTTGGGAGAGCCGCTGTGGGCGCGGCGGCGGGCGGTCTGGCCTCCGGCCTCTTCCGGCCGGGGCGGCAGGGGAATACAGCCTCCACCACCCGGCAGGAACAGACGCAGAACTCCACAAGGGACGCTTCCTCCCGGCAGAGCAAAACCGAGGAGAACATCCAGCGCCAAGGGCAGCCCCAGCAATCCAGCCTTGTTCAGAACAGCGGAATCTCCTCCGCGCCAGTCAATCAGGCTGATCAATTTACGAAAAGAACACGAAACAGCGCCGTTGAGCCGGGTGTGCATCGCGGAGCCAGCTATGTGCAATCTCAGGACATTTCCGAAGGAAAGCAGTTCTCCCATTCCGGCACGGCAGGAATGAGGACCGGCTTCTCTACCGCGGAAAAGTCCGTCTGGCACAGCGTCTTCAACAATGGACGGAGTAGCGGCTTTGGCAGAGGGAGGGCCGGTGGCGGTGGATTCAGCGGCGGCGGGCGAGGCAGCTTCGGAGGCGGGCAACAGGGTGGTGGCTTCAGCGGCGGATCACGGGGAAAATTCGGGGGAGGATCAAGGACTTCCCCAGCCTCTGAGGACACGAATACCTCCCGTTCTGACCAAATCAGCTCTATCCGTGAAACATCCTCGGGCCACCACGCATCGCGGGGTGGCGGCTTCACGCCCTCCGGCGGCGGCGGTTTCCGGAGAAAACTGGAGTCCGGGACCGGCGCGGCAGGAACTGCTGCTCCGAAATCCCCCGGTGGGGCAAAACACGCCCGTTCGGCGGCGGCCTCCGCACCTCCCGCCGTCCGGAACGGCCAGACCCGATGGACAGAAACCCGCTCCACCCGCCGCACATTCTCCACAACCGAACGGACAGCGGAGATACGGTCTATGCTGTCACGAACCGGCCCGGCAGGAAACGCGCTCCAGCCCCGCGCCGTGCGGCAGCCTGCAGAGTTGCTGAAATCCAAGAAAACTGACTCCTTGATATCCGGCGAGGGCCAGATTTTGCGGACCCATTCCAAGCCGGCCCGGCAGGAACCGTATCAGGCCATCGAATCGGATAAAGCCCAGCGTAGCAAAACACCCGCAGTCCGTCACGGCCCGGCAGGAACCACATCGGATGTCCAATACAGGGCCGTCATGCCCTCGACGGGCAGCCGGCTCACAAAGCGGGAGCGGAACAGGAAAGGTTCCGCCGTTAAGCCGCAGAGTTCCGTGCTGGCAAGGCCGCCTTCTGTTCAGCGGTACATCCCAAAGCAGCGGGGAGGGGACCGGCGTGGAAAGTAAACGCTTTGGGGGCGTCCTGACAGTGCTGATCCTACTTCCGGCACTTGTTTTTGCCGCAATCCCCAACCTGTTCTTCGGCTATGGGAGCTCCAATACGAAGGACATCGCCCACATGACGGAGCAGGCCCTAACTGCCGGCGGGGCCTATCTGAGTCTGGAGGGCTTCGAGAAAACATACATCGACTCCATGGTCACCGGCCTCGCCGGAGAGTATGAAAATATCGACAAAATCGAGGTCTCCAGCACCCTGGAGGAGGAGGATCTTCTTTGGCTCATCGCCATCAACTCTGCCGCCCACCAACAGAATCTCAATGAAATCACGGCGGAAGAGATTCAATCCTTCTGTACCGCACGGCTGAGCTTCGGGCCCTCCCTGGACTTCCTGACCGGGGAGGGCGATCTGATACAGACAGTCCTGAAGGTGGAGGTGCAAAAGCCGGACCCGGAGGCGTTAATGGATCAGCTGGGCTTTGATGACGAAGCCAGGACTTGGGCGGGGGCCCTGTACGAGGTTCTGTCGGAGAGCGGCGCACTGGAGAAGTACAGGGACCGCTTCCCTGTGCCGCCGCCCAGCTATGAGGGGGACACCGCCGGCGGCGGTAGCATCACCCCCGGCGGAGCTGGCGGCGGGGACAACGCCATAGATATTTCCGCTTTCATCAGTCCCGGCACGAAAAACAATCTGGATCTAGCCGCCTACGCCGTTCAGGCGTGGGAAAACGGCTGGGGTTATGTCTGGGGAACCTACGGCAGCGTCCTGACCCCATCCCTGTTCGACTACAAGCTCCGGCAGTATCCGGACGGCGTGGGCAAGTACGCGGATTTTATTCGAAATAACTGGCTGAACCGGCGGACAGCGGACTGCGTGGGGCTTATCAAGGGCTACGGCTGGCTGGATGCCCAGAGCCTGGAGATCAGGTATGGAACCAACGGTATGCCGGACTACGGCGCGAACCAGATGTACCAATCCGCCGTAGAGTCTGGAACTATGGATACCATGCCGGAGGTCGTGGGGCTGGCGGTGTGGAAGTCGGGCCATATTGGCGTCTACATCGGCAATGGCTATGTGATCGAGGCCATGGGAACCAAGTATGGCGTGGTCAAGACTGAGCTGGCCGGCCGGGGCTGGGAGGGCTGGTGCAAGATTCCCAGCATCCACTATCTGGAGGAACCATGAGATGTCGGAACAAAGCAATCTGTACCGGCTGCGCTGCCGGTACCGCATCCCCCTCAGCGAACTGGCGGACGCCTCCGGGTGCTCCAACCAATACGTCAGCTGCGTTGAGCTGGGAAAAATTCGGGCCACAAGGCGGCTGTCAGAGAAAATGGACAGGGCCATGGAGGCCCTGATCGCCAATCGAAAACGAGAACTGCTGCTTCTGGAGGCGGACTTCCTGCATTGCAGGGGCCGTCTCCTCCAAGCGGCGGAGGATGAGTCACATGAATGAGATTTACTACATACCTGCCAATTTTACAGACGCGGGCCGGGTAATGGGGCTGTTTGAGCTCCGCAATCTGGTGGAGGCGGCGCTCCTCACCCTGCCGGTGCTGTACCTGTGTCTGGCGCTGCTCCCGCTGCCGTTGACGCCGAAGATCATCGTCACCATGGTCATCGTTGTGCCGCTGGGCGGCTTCGGTCTGTTGGGCATCAGCGACGACAGCCTGACCCGGTGGCTGGCCTGCTGGTGGCGCTGGCGGAAGGGCCGCAGGCTCATCTGCTACCGGGGGGAGGCGGGGAAATGAAGGTGGGCTTGGTTGCAGTGGATGGACACAACAATTTCCCCAATCTGGCCCTCATGCGTTTATCCGCATGGCATAAATCCTGCGGGGATCAGGTGGAGTGGTGGAACGGCTTTGAACACTATGACAGAGTGTATCAATCCAAAGTATTCACTTTCACTCCTGATTTCGATAGCGTTATCAATGCGGACGAAATCATAACGGGTGGGACCGGCTATAAAGACTATGGGACGCTCCCGCCAGAGGTCGAAGCCATGCCGCCGGACTACAGCATCTATCCGCAGTTCAAAAGGGGCATCGGCTTTCTGACAAGGGGCTGTATCCGTCAATGTCCCTGGTGTTTGGTCCCGCATAAGGAAGGAAAAATCCGGCCTGCTGCCGACTGGGAAGAGATCAGGAGGCCGGATAGCCGTGAGATTGTCTTTCTGGATAACAATGTCCTAGCTTCAGACTTTGGCCTGGAGCAGATCGACCGCATGGGAGGGAAACCTACGTGGGTCGATTTCAACCAGGGTTTGGACGCACGGTTGATCATCTCGGAGACCGCGAAATTGCTGGCCCGGCTCCACTGGATACGCTTTATCCGGATGTCCTGCGATACCAACGATATGCTCCCGGTGGTGGAGCAGGCCGCAGCCTATCTCCGAGAGGCAGGCGCGGCTCCCTCCTGCTTCTGGGCCTATGTCCTGGTGCGGGATGTGGAGGATGCCCACCAGCGGGTCATGACCTTGCGGGAGATGGGTATAGAGCCGTTCGCCCAACCATATTGGGACTATGACGGCGGGGAACCAAATTTGGAACAGAAAGCATTTGCCCGGTGGGTCAACCACCGAGCGATCCTCCACTCCTGTACGTGGGAGGACTATCAATATCCGGGAAAGAGAGGACAAATTTTATGAATATTAAAGAACTGATTTTTGGCGGCAGCGTGAAAGCCGCCGGGGGAGGCGGGGCCTACCGGGACAGCATCCAGGCGTGGCTCCCCATCAAGAACATCATCGGCGGCGTGGCCGTCACCCGGGACAACCGCTTCATCAAAATTCTGGAGGTGCTGCCGGTCAACATCTATCTGAAATCTCCCAGCGACCGGCAGAACATCATCTCCTCCTTTGCCGCCTATCTGAAAATCGCGCCGGACAGCTTCCAGCTCCAGGCCCGGACACTCCCGGCAGACACGGGGGAGTATGTGGAGCGGATGAAACAGTACGCCGGGGAGGAGGAAAACGAGTCCTGCCGGGAGATGATCGAGGACAACATCAGGGAGATCGGCCAGGGCGTGGCCAGCGACGCTATCCGTCATCGGTTCTTCTTGATCTTCCAGTACGAGGCCGGTATGAAGGCCGCCGGCTACACCGCCGCCGCCATCATCCAGCGGCTCAACGAGGAGGCGGATACTGCCCGGCGGTATCTGGACGTGTGCGAGCTGGAGGTGCTGGATCCCCAATATTCCGACGACTTTATCCTCAAGCTGCTCTATGAAATCATCAACAAGCGCACCAGCCTCCGGGTCAAGCTGCCGGAGGGTGTGTTTGATATGACCACCGCCGTACACGGGATTTTTGAATAGGAGAGTACCATGCAGAAGAAGAAAACCGCCAAGCCCGCCGCCAAAGCACGGCTTAAAAAGAAAGCTCCGCCTGCGGAGAAAAAGCAGTCCAGCTTCAAGCGATTGCTATTCGGAGAGGAGAAACCGGATCTCACCGAGCTGGAATCCGGCTCCACCACCATTCTGGACATCCTCTCCCCCGCCACCATCGACACCAAGAGCCGGGACTATATCCTCGTGGACGGCGTGTACCACGCCTACCTCTATATTGCGGGTTACGGTTACACTACCGCCGTGGGCTCCTGCTGGCTGGCCCCGCTGGTGGAGGCTGGCGAGGGTGTCAACCTTATCTTCACCTGTAAGCGCCAGTCCAAGGAGAAGATCCTCTCCAAGATTGCCCAGACCACCATGGTCAACCGCTCCCGGATGCGGGACGTGGGCGATACCCGGCAGGACTACGAGGAGCTGGACAGCGCCATCAGCTCCGGACTGTATCTGAAGGACGCGATGAACCGTCAGGGGGAGGACTTCTACTACATGCACACGCTCATCGAGGTAATGGCGGACGACGCGGAGACGCTGGAGCAGCGCGTCACCGCTGTGGAGAAGCTGTGCGTCTCTATTGACATGATCGCCCGGCGCTGTGACTACAAGAACGAGCAGGCGTTCCTCTCCGCCCTGCCGCTGCTGGCGTTGGATGCGGATGTGGAGCGGAAGTCCCGGCGCAACGCTCTCACCAGCGGCGTGGCAGCGGCGTTCCCATTCGCCTCCTATGAACTGAGCGACCGCAATGGCGTGTTCCTGGGACTGAACCTTTACAACCGCTCCCCGGTGTTCCTCGATCCTTACGACGATTATAAGTATACCAACGGCAACTGCTGGATTGGAGGCTCCTCCGGCGCGGGTAAGACGTTCACGCTCCAGTGCCTGGGCGGACGGTTGCGGCAGCAGGGGCGGCGGGTCATCTTCATCGTGCCAAAGAAGGGTCACGAGTTCCGGCCCCTCTGTGAGCTGCTGGGCGGACTCTATCTGAAGATGTCCCCCTCATCCAAGGACTGCCCCAATATCATGGCTATCCGTCGGAAATCCCTGGACACCTACTCCGGCCTGCGGGATCTGGCGGTACGGGACGATTCCGTTCTGGCGGATAAGATTTCCCGGCTCATCATCTGGTACTCGCTGCAAAAAAGGGATTTGTCGGATGAGGATAAGAACCATCTGGATTCCTCTCTGGTGGAGTGCTACCGGAGGTATGGGATCACCTTTGACAATGATTCTGTTCTGGATGAGGACGGTGCTTTCCGGAAGATGCCCGTTATTGCGGACTGGTACAATGTCCTCCAGGAAAACGTCGAGACGAAGCACCTGGCGGTGGTGCTGGCCCGGTATGTCACCGGTTCGGCCTCCGCCATGGGCGCAAGGAACGACATTGATCTGGACAACAAGTACATCGTTCTGGACACCTCCGGGATGCCGGACGATCTGCTGCTGCCAGGGATCTTCTGGGCCACCGACATTGCCAATGACCTCATCATGGATGCTGGTTCCGACCTTTCCGCCCTCATCGCCGACGAGCTCTGGAGCCTGGTGGGGGCCAACTCCAATCCCCTGGCGGCAGGCTTTGTCCAGGAGATGGTCAAGACCATCCGGGGCCTGGGCGGCATCGCCGTTACCTCCACCCAGGGGATGCAGGACCTTTTCGGCCTGGACGGGGGAAAGTACGGCAAGGGTATCCTGGACTCCAGCCGGATCAAGTTGGTGATGCAGATGGAGGAGCAGGAGGCCCGGCTCATTCAGGGTGTGCTCAATCTCTCTGAGGATGAAGTCCGCCAGATCACCCGGTTCCGGCGAGGCGAGGGACTTCTCTGTATCGGCTATAATCATGTGCCTATCGCATTCCACGCCACCCAGAAAGAGTACGATGCAATCACGACTTCGCCCACGGACCTGCGGGTGAGACGGAGAGGAGGCGCGGAATGAACAGTCTGAAACAGGACATAGCCCGGATACAGGAGCTGGTCAGCTGCGCCTTTCAGAGAACTGGCGAGGTCGCGGCGCTGGCCGGCAGCGGACAGCCGGACCCGGCGAAGCTGCAACGGACACTGGAGCAAACTGCGGCGCAATTTGAGCGGACCACGCTGGAGCTGCGGCGGCTTTGTGAAAAGCATTCTCCGGGCGCAGGCGGCTATGGCAGCAGGCCCGCCGCTCCCCGGATGGAGACTGCCGGGTATGTGGAGCAGTTTGGCTATGGCTGGCTGCACATCCAGCTGAATACGCTCCTGCCCCACTGTCGCTACCAGACACCGGAGTGGCTGAGCGATACCATCCGGCGGCTGCTGGATGAGTACGAGAGCGGAGGGAGCGAGCTGCCCCATTTCAATCAGGCGATGCTGGTGATTGATGAACACTGCGGCATCGACGGGCGGCACATCTTTGACCAGGACAACAAAGGGTACAAGGCCATCTCCAACGCCATCAAGGGCAGGCTCATCCCGGATGACGACCAATACACTTTAGCCCTTGCGCCGCAGCACCTTTGATAAAAGTATATCTAACCGCCGAAAAATAAAATCTGTCCTCTATGCGGGGGCAACCGATTGACCCCGCATAGAGACGGCAGAAACGCCGAAATCGTTCTTGCGCCGGCAGCGGCGCAAGGGCGGTTTCGGCGTTCGCAGGAATGGTGGGATAGAGGGGGGAGTGCATGATTTTCAGCCAACGTGACATTGACGCGCTTCGCCTACTGTGTTGGTGTCAATATATTCAGCCGGAGGACCTGAATGTCGTTTCAACCTCGACTGAGCGGAAATATCTGATTTTTCTGGGGCTGGTTCGCCGACATCGGGGAAGTGGTGCCCTCACGCTTTCCACTAATGGCCGAGCACTTTTGCGGGATATCTTTGAGGGCAGACTTCCCCAGCTGACACAATCATATCACGGGGATGCCATTCAGCGACGCATCCGCCTGAGCCGGATGGCACTGACTGCATACCGGGGGAACGTTGACATTTTTACAACCGAAACAGGAAGTATGATGGCATCCCCCTCTCTATTCCTCTCCGCCGTCTCCCGCAGTCGAGGTTCTAATCCCTGGGGGAGTACCCGTATTGCCGCCATTGCTAACCTGGGCAATACGCTTTACGCAGTCCACTACGTCTGCCCTGGCATCGGCAAAATAGCCCTCACGGATGAGCTGACCGCTTTCACCAACCAGACCGCCCGCTTCCGGAATGCCCGGCGGGCGTTTATCTTTGCCGGGGAGAGTTACACGGATATTCTCACTGAGCTGGAGCAGACCAGCAAGCTCCATACAAAGCTGATCCTTTACGGCGACGCCTACCGCTGCTTACAGCTCCCGGTGCATCTTCTCTCCTGTGATGATACCGGCGCGGTGCAGCTGCAGATTATGTCAGCGCCGGATTACCGAAAAAAACTAACCCAAGCCGCGCTGAAGAACCAGTACCAGCCTCCGCCTAAAGATGTTCCCGCCTGGGACGCTCTTTTCCAGGGCCTGCCCTTTGTTATGGCCGCGGATATGGATCTGCGGCGCGTTGACGCCGCCATCCGAGCGGCCCACGAGCAGGAAATAAATCAGATCGCTGTTGCCGCCCTGCGGGGGCAGGCGGAAACGGTGCTGTTCCCCCGATACCGGGATACCGGCCTCGCCAGGGTGTTTGTCCTCACCGATGAGGCTATCTCGGAAGTGACCGACAGGCCGCCGGTTCCCTATACTCCCCCGCGCACACAATTCATAACCCCGAAAGGAGATGTTGTCGATGCTCCGCCCTTCCAAAGCCGTGGAAAAGCTGGAGGATCTCGTTGAGAAAGAGTGCGGCGCATGGTATGAGCGCCATAAAGCGAAATTCCCATTTTATATTCCGCTGGGGCTGGTGGCCTGGTACTTCTACGGGATGCTCCTGAATTCCCTGGAGCTGGGCCGGCAGGCCACCTTCCACCTCCCCGGGCAGGAGATCCCCAGCATTTGGGTGGTCAACCCCTTCAAAAACTGGTTCGTGGTGTTCACGCCCTTTGGCCTGGGTGTCACCGCTGTGATCGTGCTGCTGGTCTGCCTCATTACGAAAAAGGGGTACATTTGGTTCTCCGGCTACAAGTACACCCACGACCCCCGGGGCTTTGACATCCTCCCGGACGCTACCCACGGTTCCTCCGGATTCCTCACAAAGAAGGAGATGGAGGAGTTTCTGGAGCTGGGGGAGGTCGGGAAGGTCCAGGGTATGATGCTAGGCAAACACAAGGTCCGCAAGGACGACCCGGACAAATACGCCGTCTATGCCGCCCACCGGATGATCCCCGGAGACAACAACAACCTCCTCTGCATCGGCGCACCCGGCAGCGGGAAATCCAGAGGATTTATTATCCCGTTCCTCATGGGCTGCGCCCGGCGGGGCGAGTCCGTATTTGTCACAGATCCCAAGGGGGAGCTCTTTGAAAAACTTTCGCCGTACTTCCGGGAAAAGGGCCACTACGTCAAGGCAGTCAACTTTCTGGATATGGCCCACTCGGACGGCTGGAACTGCCTGTACTCCTTGGAGAAGGAGACCCATTTGGTGCAGACGGTGGCCAACACCATCATCAAGAACACCTCCGGCCCGAAGGAAGCGGACGACTTCTGGAGCCGCGCGGAGCTGAACCTGCTCATGGCCCTCATCCACTACGTCTGCAATCTGAAGGATGCCAACGGAAACCTGCTGCCCATAGAACAGCGGGGGCTTGGAGACGTCTACCAGATCATGGCGAACAAGAGCATCCAGGAGATCAACCGCACCCTGGCTGAGCTGCCGCCGGAGCATCCAGCCAAGGGCCACCACGGTCTGTTTCTGAAGGCCCGAGAAAACCTGTGGGGCAATATCGCCATCGGTCTGGGCAACCGGCTGGCCATCTTCCAGAACAACTTGGTGGATGCCATCACCCGGAACCATGATGTGGATTTGCTGCTGCCCGGACAGAAGCCCTGCGCCTACTTCGTCATTATCTCCGCCCAGGACAGCGCCTACCGGTTCCTCAGTTCCCTGTTCTTCTCCCTGGCGCTTCCCCGTCTCTCCGACTACGCCCGGCTCCACGGCAAAAATGGCCGTCTGCCGGTGCTGGTCAACTTCTGTCTGGATGAATACTGCAACATCGGCTACATGGATGGCATCGCCGACGCCCACAACAGCATCCGGGGCTTCAACATGAGCTGCCAGATCGTGGTGCAGAGCCTGTCCCAGTGGCAGGAAAAGTATCCGGGAAAGGAGTGGGAAAACCAGCTGGCAACCTTTGACCAAACCCTTTACATGGGATGCAACGATCTGACTTCAGCCAAGTACATCTCGGAAAAGTGCGGCAAGGTGACAATCTCCGTTACCAACAACCAGATGCCCCTCGTGCCTCTGTTCTCTCCGGTCTACACCAGCACTCGGCCCTACTCTCAGACCCGCAGCAATGCCCAGCGGGACCTCATGCTGCCGGATGAGATCCTGCGGCTGGATCGCCGGAAGTGCATCGCCCTGTTTCAGGGGCGTAAGCCGGCGCTGTTCTACAAGCTGACTCCGGAGGAGTTTCCGGATTACGGGAAGCTCAAGACCTGCCGGGTTATAGATTACGTGCCGAAATGGAAGCAGCGGGAGGGTGAAGTTTCCTCCCCCAACCAGCAGCAAGAGGCAGCGGCTCCTCCATCTGAGATCAACCCGGCGGAGGACTTGGAGTATCAGGTAGAGGCAGCGGCACAATCCGACAGCGTAAACCTTGGAATGGTGGAATTCACGATAGACGGCGTGTGCGGAGAAGATGAAGGCAGTCCGCCTGGGAGATGATCCCGGCGGACTGTCCATTAAAGCTTCTTCCTGATGTCACTCCGGCTGTAGAGTATCCTGCGGACTTCCATTGTCCCATCTATGACCACATAGAAAACCGTAAAATTGCGGACTTGGATGCGGTAATACGGGTGCTCCCGTCTGCGGGATGAGGGATATGGCTCAAAAGCCTCCGCACAGCTCCGCCGCTCCTCGATGGCCGCTTCTACATCATCCACCAGCCGTTCCGCCGCAACCGGGTTTCGCAGGCGATAGGCGATGTAGTCTACGATCTCATTGAGGTCGTCCTCAAACAGCGGGAGAATCCGCAACTCATAACGCTTTCCGATCATGGATACGTCCTCTCACCCGGCTGAACACTTCTTTGCTGGAATAGCGCATATCGGACAAACTGGCGGCTTTATCTGCCTCATCCAAGGCAAGCTCTAGATCGTCTGTCAGCTCTGCGTACTGCTCCAGACTGAGGACGACCAGTGAGCCATAGCCGTTTTTGGTAAGGAAAACCGGCTCGCCGTTTTTCAAAACCGTTTCTTCTATCTCCGAGAATTTGTTCCTCAAATCAGAAACCGGCCGAATCTGCATCATTTCGTATCCCGCCTTTCTTTTAGATGACTATATTTTATCATAATTTTATCGGAATATCAAGCGGAAATGGCCACCGGTATGCGGTCAGAATATGGAGGTTTCCCATGAAGGCAGCAGAAATGAAAGAGCGCCCGCCTTTTGCCCTGATGAAGCAGACGGATGTGCAGAGCATCTACCACATGCAGATGCCTCGATGGCTGTTCTCCGACCCGCGCTATGCGGACATGAGCCTGGACGCCAAGGTGACCTACACCTTCCTCCTCAATCGCTTCCAGTTATCCCGCAGGAACGGCTGGGTTAATGACCGTGGCGAGGTCTTCGTTATTTTCCCCCGTAAGGAGCTGGCACGAGAATTGAGAGTCTGTGAGCAGCGGGTCACGGCGGCATTCCGAAAGTTGGTGGAGCTGGAGCTCGTCTGGGAAAAACGCTGTGGCCGGGGCGATGCCAATCAGATCTATCTGGCCAGCGTCCAGCCGGAGGATGATCCTGACTATTCCTGTACACCATTTTTACCTGAAAAACACAGTTCAAGAACCGCAGAATCCGTGGTTCTTGACAGGCCGGATTCTTTTATACCTCCGCAAGAATCGTGGGATCTGCCGCTCAAGAACAGCAGAATCGGAGATTTAAGAACCTCTGAATTCGCGGTTCCAGAACCTCAAAATCTGCGGCCAAGTTATAATAATACAAGTCAAAAAGAACTGAGTGATATGGAAGTCAGTCAGCCCGTTCCCCACAGGCAGGCGGACGATGAGGAGGAGCTCATAGGCATTCTGGATGCCTGTGAGCTTTCGCATTTCCAGCCGGAGACAGCTAAGGTGTTTGAAAACGCTATTGAGCGCCTGTTTTATTCCAACAGCTTTCGAGTCGGTGGGGCCGTGCTGCCCCAGAGCCGGGTGCGCTCCCGGCTGCATCTTCTGGACGGGATGATTCTCCGGACGGCGGAAAGCAAGCTCCACGCCAACCTGGACCGGCCTATCCGCAATTCCACTGCTTACACCATGGCGACGATTTTCAACTGCATTGCGGAGAGTGAGAGCGACCTGATGGTGGACCCCTACCTCAACAGCCTGCGCTCCCCGCCGGACAGGAGGTGATGTCAATGCTTTTATCCGTTCAGCAAAAGTACATCGTGGAGGCGCTTCGGAAGCTGGGATATGTCCGGCGAGAGCAGCTCCAGGCTCTGGTGCAGGGAAGATTTCCGGAGATAGACATCTCCGACCAGCGCATGGACGCCATGCTGCGGCAGCTGCGGAATCTATGCGGCGATATGCGTCTGGATGGCGGCCTGGCAGGACTTTCTGACGCACAGTCAGATCACCGCCGCCTGGAAGCGGTGGATGTGATGCTGGAGCTGGCGAAGGGCCAATTACAGGATTTTTCTGCCGCTGTAACATCTCCGGAGCTCCTGCGTTTTGCGCTGGAGGGCAGTTCTCTCCGCCTGTTCACTGTGGCTACGCTGTCTAATCCGCTGCACAGCAATACACAGGCGAGGGCCGGTCCCGGACGGGTTGTATGGATTTCCGACAGTGGTACAGCGCCGCCGGGGCTAACGCTGCCGCCCAAACATTTCTTTGCCGCCCGGCAACCGGACGGCTCACACCGGTTTTACGGCTCCTGACGAGCTGTGAAATAAATCATTTACAGGAGGAAAATTTATGCCAAGAAAGAAACTCATGGAACCCGAGGAGCTGGAGCAGAGCGCTGTTCTGGAGCAGGCTTCCGGGGAGAATACGGATGCCGCCGCTGGCGAGGGGGAAATCATGGATGTGGAGCTTCCTCCGGCAGAGATGCCGCCGGATGTGCCGCCTGTGGAGGAATCCCTGCCTCCGGAACCGGAGGCAGAGCCCTCACCTGCACCCGCCCCAGAGAAAAGCGACCGGCAGGCATTTTTTGATCTGAACTTCAACGAATTGGACCGGGGCCTGACAGCGGAGGAGCGCCAGGAGTGGAACTCCATCTACGCCTTCTACCGGGGCCGCAGCGCACTCACCGGAAAGATCATCGGCGTGGACCCGCTGTCTATCAGCGTCCGGAACCGCCAGACTGGGGATGTGGAGCGACAGACCATCTACTGCGCTGTAGTAGTACCCTACCGGGTTCGGATCGTCATCCCCGCCTCGGAAATGTGGGAGGACGGACAGGAGCGGCCAGACTTTGTGCTCCGGAACATGGTGGGCGCGGCCATCGACTTCATCATCATCAAGGTGGACCGGGAGTGCGACTTTGCAGTGGCCTCCCGGCGTATGGCGGCCCGCTCCCAGCGATACTATTTCACCCACCGTCCTGCCCTCCACCGGGAGGGGGCAAGGGCTAGGTGCCGGGTGCTGTCCGTGGGGCCCAGGCGGTGTCTGGTGGAGTGCTATGGTCATGACATCAATCTGACTCAAAGAGAACTCCGCTACACGGCCATCCCCGATCTGCGTAACGCTTATCACCCCGGCGAGGAGCTTGATTGCATTGTGAAGAGCTATGACGCCGCTACGGAAGCACTCCGGATCTCTGTTAAAGAAACAGAGTCCAACCCTTTCGAGGGGGCGGAACTGCGCCATCCCGTGGGAAGCAGACGGCAGGCCATTATTGCTGGGAAGTACGGCGGCGGCGTGTTTTGCAATCTGCCGGACGGGACGGTCTGTATGTGCAGCTACTCCTACCAGCATGAGGATTCGGATTTTCGGGTGGGCGACACGGTGATTCTGCTGGTGCAGCGATATGATGTGGAGAAGCGGCAGATGTATGGAAAGATTTTGAGCAAGTGGTAACGAGAAGGCCCCGCACGTCAACTGTGCGGGGCCTTCTCATCATTTTAAGATTACAAGATTAGCTGGCAAATGCGGCGAAAATAATCAGGCTGTAACGTAATGTGTTTCTGTTCGCGAGTCGGAACCAGCATCGTCTTCAGCGAAAACTGTAATCACTATTTTGTAATATGTACCACTTGTTCCATCGTAATAGACAGTATTAGCGTAGGTATAGGTGTCAGTATCAGACATTCCTGCATCATCTTGGCTATAAATCTCCGTAATTACCCATCGACCTCCAACCTGGGAGTAAATTTGAATCCGTTTGGCACCGATAGTGTCCATAATATCTGTTCCAAGAATAGAGAATTTCATTGCAATTCTACCATTTCCAACAGCTTTAGCATCTGTGCTGTACCTCATAATCTGTGCGCTTGCCCTTGTTGAGATGGCAGACACAGGTACAACAAAATAGGCAGCAAATAACATACCCACTAATACAAGGCAGAAACTTTTTCTCTTCATCGCGTCAATCCCTTTCATATTGAGTTAATTATGGCTTTTAGACTTTCTATGGAAACCTCTCCTGAAATGGAATATTCGAAGCAACCTTTGTACCATGTGACAGCTTTTTTGCTTAAATTGTCAAAAAAATAAAAAGCAGTCCCGTTCACAGTATAGATTTCAACCGCTGTTGGATCCTTTTCATAATTAAATGATTCCGGTGTATCGTGATAAATCATTGAAATTACAAGGGAACTATCTCCTTTTTTGAACAAGGCTGAAAACTCTATTTCACCCCATTCCGATTGTTCAAAAACCGAGACATCTTGCAGTACGAAACCCTCCGGAATCCTCGTAGGTACCATTGCTTCAGTTAATCCATAGTCTGATAATGCTTCTTCAAGCGTGAAATATTCTTTCTCCACCATATTTGAAGCTGTTTCGATATCTGCATCTGGCTGGAAGCTGTCGGATACATATAAATCTTCAAAATGAAACACAGCATTTGTCCACTTTCCAATCATCTCCCTGAGGCCATTGTATCCGAGAGCTGGAGGAACTAGAAAAAAAACCACAATGGCAATTACCGCTGACGCAAGCAAAGTTCGGCGAAGGTGATAATGCTTGGAAGCTGTAAAGAGCGGAATCTTTATATGCTGGTTGTCCAAGTTATCAGCAGTTGCCTCCATCTCTTCTGCAGGATAAAGAGAGCTTCCTTCGCCCTCGGGAGTATTATACAATTCTTGAAATTCCTGCCATGCCCGTTCTATTTCCTTCCGGTTTTCCGAAGTGTTTTTTTCGCGCTTTTCGATCACCCCCATTATATAATTTACCATTTCAACGCTGCAGCTCTCCGATATAGCTAGATCATTACGCAAAAGCTCTTCTAACTGGTGCGTGCTAAGGTGGTCTAAAGCGGTATAGCTTTGGATATTTTCTGAGTTCTCCATTGAACGCCTCCCCCTATAGTATGTCCGCATTTTCCGAAATATGACACAAACTCCTATAATTTAATACTTTTCTTTTCGACGTCTTGGAAACAACCTCGCCAGTTTGCCTCTTGCGCGCTCCAATCTTTTTTGGCTCGTCCAAATAGAAATGCCTAACTCAGAAGCTAATTCTTTATGACTGGCGTTATCATATATAACCCGCTTTAATTGGTACAATTCTTGTTCGGTAAGCGTCGATCTGATTTTTTGGATAGCCAGAACTACAGTCTCCTCTTCTTGCAATCTGTCGTCCACATTCCCTTGTGTGGGAATCTGCAACGCAGCTTCACTGTCAATTGAGATTAACCGCAGCAAGTCTCTTTGTGTTGCTCTTTGATAGTTGCGGATCTTGTTTTTTAATACTTGCATTAGCCAGCCATCTGGATTTTCATGGGTGGAAAGCTGATCCACTTTTTCAACCGCCTCATGAAAGACATCCTGAACGATTTCCTCGGCCTGTGTTGAATGCACAAACATTTGCGCATATCGCTTCAACTTGCAGAAGTTATTTCTATAAAGCTGATTAATTAACTTATCCTGCTCAGGAAGCATTATCATCACCTATGTCATTTTTTCTATATTAAGTGGGAGATCATATTTTGCTTTAAAATGTTTGTCGCATGTCCGTATCATTGCTTCAATGCCTTCCATATAAGAAGGAGATTGGTCTTTTAGCATACAAACTATAGTGGTAATATGCGGATCGACTGTGATTTCAGGTTGAAGCAGTGCATCACAGCTGGCATCTAACGCACCAGCAATGGAGTGGAGGGTTTGTAGCTTCATAGATTTTTCACCTCGCTCAATCCGCGATATAAATGACACGCCAACTCCAATCTTTTCGGCGAGCTGCGCCTGTGCCAGATAAGCTTTTTCACGGTATTGACGGATATTCTCCCCAATTAAGCGATCAAAATCATTCTTTTTCATTTCTAATCCTCCTCTCTTCTCTGAAAATTATATTGCTTACAAGAGGGGGAATAAACAGCCTGTTGGGGATATTTTATTTGTCCAATAGACAAATTTTCTTACAGATATCATTTTATCTATATTAAGTTTAAAGAACGTTAATTAAATGTTGATTATGGGGGTATCATATCATTTTGTAGAAGATTTTGTCAATAAATAGTATGTAGGATTGTGTTGCTCTGTTATATCCATACATATACCCTTAAAAAATTAAGAAAGTTTTGGATGGAAATGTCAGATTTTGTTTTTTGAAGACATATATAATTAGAGGCATTCCAGTATCCTCTTAATTATGGAGCTAGTCAAAATAAAGGCGGGTGATTATTTATGATAGGCAAATAAATAAGTGTCCAGTGTACCCAGACACATCTAAGTGCGTTATTGAATCTTGATGATTGGAAGAAGAACATTACTATGAATGCAGTCAAAAGATTATTGGCCATTGCTCTGGCGCTGATTTTGTCGCTGACAACTTTGGCCTTGCCGGCTATGGCAGTCGAAATTACCGATGAAGAGATTGCCCCGTATGCTCTGTGGGGGTACTGTCCCAAGTGTGCGGAGATGGCCAAATGCACAGACCGTTCGGAATTCGGCCTCCGTCGTAGCGATGCTGCATGTCCACTCGGCTCCAGCCCCAAGGTGCATACTCATTGTGACGAGACGATTGTACAAACATGGGACTGCTCGAATTGCGGCGTGTTTTCAAGGGATGGCGCAACTTACAGGTATTGCGTGACCTTCAGTTCCAGATATTAACTTACAGGAAGAATACGGCGAGTATTTAAACAACCAACCGATTCTGAGGTGAAACATGGCACTACGCAGAAAGATCCCGTTAGTCATATTATTTCCTCAAATGCTGTTCATTATCTTTGCGCTTTCGGCCTGTAATAGCCAGAACAATGTCAAAATTGCAGATATAAGCAACTCGCTGTGCTGGACGCCGTCCTTCCTGGAGCTGGGAGGGGAGCTTGATCAGCCGCTGGGGTGCGGCGCCGCTCAGGAAAACGCCTACATCCTGTGCGGACGCGCTGCGGAACAGGGCAGGGAATTCCATCTGCTGCGCCTGTCCCTGGACAACGAGGATGCGGAGGAGCTGACGGACTACGCCCCCGTCCCGCTTCCAGAGGGAGCGGAGGGCGGCGTCTACCCCAGCGCTCTCTATGTTGGGGCGGACGGCTCCCTGTGGGTCCAGGAGAAGGGGGCCTACAGCTTCTACGATCTGCCGGAGGGCTTCGACGAGGAGAGCCAGCGCAGGGAGGACTTCCGCACCGGCGGCGGGAGCGTGGACAGCCTGCGGCAGCTGGACCGGAACGGCGGCGAGATACAGCGTCTGGAGCTGGGCGAGTTCCAGAGCTTCTCCGTGGACCGGGACGGAAACCGGTATGTTCTGGCACAGGAAGAGCTGCGGGTTTTGGACAGCGCTGGGGAGCTGCTGTTCACCTTGGAGGGGGAGGAAGCGCGGGGCCGCTTTGTGACATTGGGAAACGGCGCTGTAGCCGTCCTGAGCGAGCAGACCCTGCAGACTGTGGACCCGGACAAACGCGGCTGGGGGGAGGCGTACAGCCTCCCCAGCCACGCGGAAATAGTCTGGCCCGGCGGAGGCGGCTGGCTGTTTTGCTTCAGCGGAGAGGATGCCCTGTATGGCTGGAATGCAGCCGCTGGAGAGCCCGAAATCATCACCGGCTGGGATAAGAGCCGCTTCCATCCAGGCAGTATCTTTTACTGCACCCCTCTGGCAGATGGGCGGGTGCTGCTGCTTCTGACGCGGGACGGCACGGTGGAGGCGGCGGTCTTGTCCCCGCAGGAGAGCTCCGCCGCGCCGGAGACAATTATCCTGACCTACGCCGTTCTGAGGCCGGAGAGCGTAGACTGGGAGGCGGTCAGCCGCTTCAACCGCACGCACACGGATGTACAGCTTGAGGTGAAGGACTACTCCATCTATGACCAGGACGGCGGCAGTGGCCTGGATAAGCTGTTGGTAGAGATGGCCGCCGGAGCTGTGCCCGATATTCTGCAAATGGGGGATCTCGTCGGAGGCCGTCCGCCCTACTGCCAGCTGGCGGAGCGGGGATACCTGGAGGACCTGTGGCCCTGGATCGAGAACGATCCTCAGCTGGGCCGGGGAGCGGTGATGGAAGCGCCGCTGCGGGCCGCGGAGGTAGATGGCGGACTCTATATGGCCTTTGACTCTGTGCGCATCCAGACCCTGGCGGGTGCGGAGAACGTGGTGGGAGACCGGGCCAGCTGGTCCTTGGCGGACCTCCGGGAGGCGCTGGACTCCCTGCCGGAGGAAGCCACGATGATGGAGTACTTCTACACCAAGGAGTCTATTCTGTACTATGTCCTGGCCATGAGCCTGGACAGCTATGTGGACTGGGGGGCCGGGACCTGCTCCTTCGACAGCGGGGAGTTCCGGAACGCGCTGGCGTTTGTGGACAGCTTTCCGGCGGAATTTAACTGGAACGACTCGGACGCTGTCAATATGGAGATGTGCCGCCGGTGGGAAAGCGGGCTGCAAATGCTGTCCTACCAGCTGCTCGACAGTGTGGACGCCTTCCAGGAGCTCGACGCGGTGTATGGAGCCATTTCCGGCGGACGCGCCGCCCTTGTGGGCTTCCCGGTGGAGGACGGCAGCGTGGGCAGCAGCTTCAGCGCAGGGAATACCCGGGTGGCGATGACCTCCGTCTGCCAAGACAAGGAGGCGGCCTGGGAATTCATCCGGGAAATATTTCTGCCGAAGTATAAGGATGAATCGGACTGTCCGTTCCGAGAGGGGATGGTAGAGCTCCCTGTAAACCGGTCCGATCTTGAGCTGCTGGCCGCTGTATCCGGGGAAAACGAAAAGGAGTTCAGCCCCAATGTATTCAGCTCCGTTGAAATCACGCTTCCGCCGTTGACAGAGGAGGACTATCAGCGGTTTTTGGACTTCTACAGCAGCATAGAGCGCATGGAGCTGTTCGACGATGCGATTTATGGCATAGTGGAGGAGCAGTGCGGACCCTTCCTGGCCGGGGATAAATCGCTGGAGGAGACGGTGGAGCTGATCCAGAAGCAGGTCAATTTGTATCTTGGTGAACAACGATGAAGCAAATATAATGGAGGTTACAAAATGAAAAACTTGAAATCTGTGCTATCTCTAATATTAACATTGTCATTTTTGGCTTCTTTGTGTCCGCCTGCATATGCCCAGGACTTAGGACAAAGCGGAGAGCTAGTGTACGAATCAGAAAATACAAGAATTTATTCAATCCACAACCCTGACGGAACAATTACCCTTCAGCAATATGAATACGGAAAATGGCAGAAAAACGTTACGGCGCGGCCTGGATCAATGGAGCCCCTCGTTGTTGAAAATGCCGGTGGTAAAATTGAAAAAATAGAAGTTCTTGGAAACAAAAGTGTCATTATATCACCTCAACCGTACTCCCGGTATACAGTCCAGCTTGGAACAATTACTTACAAGTATGCTGCCTACGACTCTGCTGGGATATGCAGAGCAGAGGTTTCCTATTCGTATGATTCAGTTCCAACTTCTACGATTTATGAATTAGAAACGATACCAGGCACTCTTTATGACTTGGCAACTTTGATAGGAATGATTATAACACTTATGAGTGTGCCAGAAGCCTTTGCGGCTAATCTCGCCGCTGGAATCAAGGCATTATTTGGGTTTGGAGCGTCTGCTGCTGGATTTTATCTGACAAAAAGCACTATTCCACTCAGTAGCGAGAGAACAAAATATATTTTTACATTCAAAGACATTGATAATCCCAGAAATACAAACACATTGACTAGTTATTACTACTATATCACAGATGAAGACAGCGACCGAATTGGTAACGAGTATTGGGATGGGATGATTCCGGATAGTTGTTGGAAGACCAAAGAACTTAGTGATACTGTGATGGGGCATCTCTGGCAGTATGATAATTATCGTGTTGAATCTTGGTCACGTACTTAAAATAAACGATAATTCATAATGAAAATACAAAAAAGTGAGATCAAAAAAGGCATTGTACTGATTTCTGTTTCCACCTTTCTAGGGGTGTTAATCACAATTTTTCTTGATGCAAGCATATTCAGTCGTATCAGCCCCCCAGTATCGGAATTATCGCTTGAATTAGTCCACGACGATTTTATTGATTGTCGAATTATTGATTCTATACATGAGTACAATACCATCGTGCTTTTGTTAGAATCAAAGAATCACTCGATCCAAGTTATAACTTTAGAAAAAAGCATTTTTTCCGATCGATATAGAATTTCCCCAAATGGCGTAAAAACGCTTCACCCCAATATACTACGATACTCAACGGCAATTCGCTCCATGTATGTTGACCTTCCGGTGACAATTGTAAATTATAGCCATTTTCTCATCGAAGAAAACACACTCGTTCAAGAGTATTTCCATTGGCGTTTGTTTTTTTCTTCTTATGGGGTGATAGTTTGGGTGGCTTTTGGTGCTGGATTGCTTATTTGGACGGTGATCGTACGGAAAAAGGTCTAAGAGCCTGTTTAAAATTTTTTGACAAACGAGAAGGAAAAGCAGATAATAAGGGAAAACAGGCAGGAGATGAGGGCGAATGCGACAATATCCAAGCGATATCAGCCGGGAA
>JAAWUC010000011.1 GCA_022804995.1 Oscillospiraceae bacterium | reverse complement strand
GTTACTCTGCTAAATGAAGGATTTTGGCCTTCAATGTCCTTATTTCAAATCCGCATTGAAGAAATTTCACTTATTTTCCGATTATATATAATGTTTTTTACGGTCGATTTTTAGAATTTATTTCGAAAACTGCAACTTTTTTGCTCTGTTCAACTGTTGAAAATGGACTTTTTCTACAAGCTGAGCCGGAGGTCCCATAGGACCTCCGGCCTTTTTCCGTCTGCCGGCGGGGGCTACTGGAAATGGAAGAAGCTCGCTACTGCGGCCCAGATGTCGGAGAACATCGCCAGGATGCGGCTCCACAGGGTGCTCTCTTCGGCCTGGGCCTCCTCCGCCGGGGCGGGTTCCGGGGCTTCGGCCCGGCGGATCTCCTGGGTGCGCATGACGTACTGGATACTGGCGGTATTCTCATTCCGGCTGTCGGTAAGGGACTCCGGCGGGGCGGAGGCGTCCATCAGCAGGAGGTTGTTGTCCTCCCCGGTGTGGCTGGTCCACTCGTCGTCGATGAGCCCGTCGATCACGTCCAGGGCATCCCGGACGGACTGGGTGCTGCCGGTGCTGGCGGCGGCCTTGCGCAGGGCGGCGGAGACGCCGCTGAGGGACTGCCGGGTCCCCTCGTCCAGGCTGGGGCCGCTGGACTGGAGCAGGTCCCGGGCGGATCTGACGGCGGCGCTGAAGCCGGTCAGGGCCTCCGCCGCGCCGTCCACGACGGCCGCGGTGTCGGTGACGGCCTGCTGGAGCGCCGGCTCATAGGTGTTGAGGATCTCCGTCAGGTCCTCAGTGTGTCCGATGGCATTGTCCACGCTCTCACTGAGCCGAAGGGCCAGGGAGGCGGCATCCTGCAGCGTCTCCACCGAGGCGGAGGCATCGGCTTCCTCGCCGGTGATGTCCTCCATCAGCGCGGCCAGCTGGGCCAGGCTGTCCGTGACGCTGGTCAGATCCCGGCACACGTCCCCGGCGGGGCGGGCCACGCTGTCGATCATGGTGTTGACCTCCTCCAGGCGGTCGTTGACCCCGTCAATCACGCCGCTGGCCGTGTCGAGCTGGCCAAGCTTCTCCTTAATCTCGTCCCGCTGGCTGTAGAGCGCGTCCAGCTGGGCGGCGGTGGCGGCATCCAGGCCGGCTCCCATCACTAGGAAGGTCTGGAAGTCCCCGAAGACCGCCGCGCCGCCGTTGGCCTCGTACTGGCTGTGGGCGTCCTCGGCCTTGGCCAGGGCGCTCTTGATCTGGGCCGGGCTCATGCCGTTGATGGAGATATCCATCCCAGGCACGCCGGAGATGCTATGGGTGTTCCCCAGGGCCCGGCTCAGGCTGTCCAGGCTGTCCTCCAGCTCCGTCAGATCCCGGCTCAGGTTCTTGGAGATCGTCCCCAGGTCCTTGGTGGAGCTGCCGGTGTCGTCCAGCCTCGTCTGGATATCCGCCAGATCGCTCTGGAGGTTCTGGAGAATCCGGCGGCTCTCCTCCACCTCGGGCCGCAGGGCGGAAACACCGGCGCTGGCCTCGTTGAGGAGCGTGCGCAGATCGGTGAGGGCCGCCTTAGCGGTGGGCAGGTGGCCGGGGAACGCGTCCTCCTCCGGCTGGGCGGCAGGCTCCTGTCCCTCCGCGGGCTCCAGGATCTCCGCAGGCTCCGGGACCGGCGGGGTCCGGCCCGTCAGGGGGGCCAGGGCGTCGGAGAGGGCGTCCGCCGCCGTCAGGGCCGTATCCAGGCTGTCATAGACCTGCCCCTTGCCGCCGGAGAGGGAGGAGCGGGCGGTGTTGAGCTGGTCCAAGCCGCTGGCGGCGGCGCTGAGACTGCCGCCCATGCCCTCCAGGGAGTCCAGGATGTCATTCAGACTGTCGGAGACGGCGTCGTAGGACGCCTCGGCCTTGTCCTTGGCCTCCCGCAGATCCGCCACCTGCTCCAGCTGCTCCAGGGTGGCGGGCACCGCCAGGAGCATCATGCCGCCGTAGGAGAAGTCCTCGGTCCCCACCCGGATGGTGAAGTGCCGCTCCTCCCCGGGGAGCACCGCGTAGAGCACGCAGTAGAGGTTGCCCACCAGCTGGACCTGGGCCCCGGGGGCCTCTACAGAGAGGGCATCGTCGCCGTTGAAGACGGAGAGGGCGGTGAGGACCAGGTTGTTCCGGCTGTACGCCGAGGCCTTCGGATTGGGCACGGCGTCCAGGGTGATCTCCACCACCCCCTTGCCTCCCGCCAGCGCCTCCGCCGGGGTGGGCACGCCGTTGAGCTTATAGGAGAGGGAGACGGTCCAGGGGAAGTCCTCGTAGGGCTTCGCCGTCTTTCCCTCGAAGTAGAACCGGTCCGGCACGTCGCCGGTCAGCTCGAAGCTGACGGTTCCCTTCTCCACGGCGGCGCTCTGGCCGTTGGTGAGGTTTGTCACCTGGTCGTAGACGCCGTAATCCACGATCCTCCCGGCGCCGTAGGTCCGGTAGCTTTTGACCACGCTGCTCTCCAGCAGTCCGCCGTAGGCGTCCAGGGTGGCGTAGCAGGTTTCGTCGCAGGCGGGGGCGATATCCGCCGCCCAGACGGGAGCGGCGCTGCCCAGGGCCAGCAGCAGCGCCAGGGAGAGGGCCAGTATCCGCCGGCGGGCGGGGACAGATGAGCGAGTCATATCGTATTCTCCTTTTGAATTTGAATTTGGGTCTGGGGCGCGGAGGCCTTCGGCGTCCGCCAGTGGAGGCTGGTGCGGTTGATTACCGGCTCAAACACAGCCAGCAGGGCCGGCAGCAGGAAGAGGATGCACACCGCCGAGATGAGGGACCCTCGGGCCAGCATGACGCAGATGCTGCTGATGATCTCGATTTTGGAGATGAGGCCCACCCCCAGGGTGGAGCAGAAGAGCACCAGGGCGCTGGTGATGATGGAGGATCCGGCGGCGTTGGCGGCGGTGAGGACAGCCTCCTGCCGGTCCGCCCCCTTTTGCAGCTCCTCCCGGAAGCGGGTGGTCATCAGAATGGCGTAGTCCACCGTGGCCCCCAGCTGGACGCAGCCGATGACCGTTGGGGCCACGAAGGGGACGACGGTTCCGTCGAAGTAGGGGACGGCCTGGTTGACGCAGATAGCCAGCTCAATGGCCGCCACCAGCAGAACGGGGACGGAGAGGGAGCGGAAGGTGATGGCGATGATGAGGAAGATCGCGGCGATGGAGATGTAGCTCGTCACCTGGAAGTCCACGTCCGTGGTGTCAATCAGGTCCTTGGTCAGCACCGCCTCGCCGGTCATCTTGCCGTTGGGGTCGTAGGACTTGAGGATGGCGTTGAGCTGCTCCACCTGGGCCCCCGCCGCGTCGGAGGCGGTTTCGTAGGCGGAATTGATCATCACAAGCTGCATCCCGTCCCGTTTGCAGATCTCCAGCAGGTCCCGGGGCAGGAAGAACTCCGGCAGTCCCGTGGGGGCCAGCTTGTCGTAGGCGATCACCGCCTCCACGCCCTCCACCGCCTCCATCTTCTCCAGCATCTCCGTCATCCGGTAGCGGGGCAGACCGTCCTCCATGACAACGAAGTGGCTGGAGGCCATGCCGAACTCCTCCCGGAGCTTGTTGGTGGCCACGATGGACGGCATATCCTGGGGCAGGGACTCGTCCAGCTTGTAGTAGATCCCCGCGTGGCTCTGGCCGTAGACGGCGGGGATAAAGGCGATGAGGAATATGGCTAGAAACGCCTTGCTGTGCCGGATCACGAAGCGGTTGACTCCGGACAGGTCCGGCATGAACACCCGGTGGGTGTGGCGGCGGATGGGGCCGTCCATAACAAGCAGGATCGCCGGCAGCACCAGCACCACGGTAGCCACCCCCAGCACCACGCCCTTGGCCATGACGATGCCGATATCCCGGCCCAGCAGCAGGCGCATGAAGCACAGGGCCAGAAAGCCCGCCACGGTGGTCAGGGAGGAGCTGAACAGGGAGGTGAACGCCGCCTGGATGGCAGCGGCCATGGCGTCCCGGCTGTCCTCAAAGTTGTGCCGTTCCTCCTCGTACCGGTGGTAGAGGAAGATGGAGTAGTCCATGGTCACGCCCAGCTGGAGGACGGCGGCAATGGCCTTGGTGATGTAGGAGATCTCCCCCAGGAAGATATTGGTCCCGAAGTTGTAAAGGATTGCCATGCCGATGCTCAGCAGGAAGGCCGCCGGCAGCAGCCAGGACTCCATGGCGGCGGACATGACAGCCAGGGAGAGGACCACCGCCAGCGCCACGTACAGGGGCAGCTCCTGGTCCACCAGGTCCTTGGTGTCCTTGATGACTACGGAAAAGCCGGCCAGGAAGCAACGCTCATTGCACAGCCTGCGCACCTGGCTGATGGCCTCCATGGTCTCTGAGGAGGCGCCGGGGGCGTCGTACTGGACGATCATCATGGTGGCGTCCCCGGAGAAGAACATGTCCGCCAGATCCTCCGGCAGAAAGTCCCGGGGGATCTGAATCCCCGCCGTGCTGGACAGCCACATCGCGCCGGTGACGCCGGGAACCTCCTCAATCTCCCGCCGCAGGGTGTTGGTGTACTCCGGCGGCATATCCTCCACAATGAGCATGGTGGTCGCCGCCATGTGGAAGGGCTCCTCCAGCAGCTTTTCCCCCTGTGAGGAGTCTAGGTCCGGGGGCAGATAGGTCAGAATGTCGTAGTTGATGCGGGTGGCCGCGGAGCCGAAGATGCACAGCACCAGCAGCACCGCCGCAGCGGCCAGAACCAGCCTGGGCCGTCTGGTCAGGGTTTTAGCTATTTTTTCAAGCAACTTGGTTCACCTCATATCATAGTATTGAGCGGCCTCGGTGGAGCTGGCCGTCTCCGTCTCGGCGGCGGAGCGGCGGGGGACCTTGACGGTGTAGCGGCAGGCCAGCAGGTTTTCCGCCCCGTCCGCCGCCAGGGTCAGCCCCAGCATCCGCGCCAGCACCCGTCCGCTCTGGAAGGGCCGCAGCAGAAGCAGCAGTCCCAGCGCCGCCCCGGCGGCGGACAGCAGCAGAATGGCCCACCACTTGTCCATGCCGAAGTGCTTGGCGTCGATAGCGGTCTGGAGCCGGAGGACGCTGTCCACCAGGATAAAGAGCCCGGCGATAGCCGGCAGGAGCAGGAGAACATCCTCCGTCCGCAGCAGCAGGATGCCCCCCAGCAGGATGGACAGCACGCCCACGGCCAGATCGAACTGGAACGCCAGGCGGTAGAGATCGTTGGAGAAGTACCCGGCCAGACGGACCGCTCCGGCCAGAATGGCGACGACGCCCATGGCGCCGCAGATAAGGCTGGCGGAGGCGTCCGGCCAGACCAGCAGGGCCGCTCCCGCGGCGATGAGGACAACGGACACAGCGGTAAAGACTGTTTTCACGGTTTTCACAAAGCGCATTGTACGAAACCTCCCTTCCCTGGCCGCCGGCCCTCCGGCGGGCGGCTCCGTGTTGTTGAGGATAGAATAGCGCGGCGGCGGCGGTTTCACAACGGACAGGAGGGGGCCGGTGTGTCAAGAGGGGACAGGCGGGGCCGGGTGTGTCAGGTTTTCCCACTTGGAGGGATTCGTCACCATGAAGCTCCATGCGACGCCGCGCCTTGACGAGAAAGGAAAAATCATGTAAACTGTTTCAAAAAATCCGCGAAGAAAGGTGGGCGAAGCTATGTCCAATCTCACCAAGCGGGCCCTGGCCGCGTCGCTGAAGAAGCTGCTGGAGCGGGCCCCGCTGGATAAAATCACCATCCAGGATCTGGTGGATGACGCGGAGGTGAGCCGCAAGACCTTTTACTACCACTTTCAGGACATCTACGCGCTGATGGAGTGGTGCATCGTGGAGGACGGGAAGCGGGTGCTGGAGGGAAATGTGACGGCGGACACCTGGCAGCAGGGCCTGCGCAATGTGATGACCTACCTCCAGGACAACCGGGCTATGGTCCTCAACGGCTACCGCTCCGTCCAGCGGCAGGGGGAGGCCCTCATCAAGGCCAACCTCTCCCGCCTGGTCCGCCCCCTGATGGAGGGCATCTTCGACGCCCAGCCCGGCTGTGAGCGGGTGGACCCGGAGGACCGGGAGCTCATTCTGAAAATGTTTTCCTTCGGTCTGGTGGAGACCATTCTCCACTGGATTGGAAACGGCATGAAGCCGGAGGCGGATCATCTGGTGGACCAGTTCGACCGGATCTTCGACGGAAGCATGGAGACTGTGATCCAAAAGTGTCTGAAAAAATAGGAGACGCCCGGATTCTCAACGAGAATCCGGGCGTTTCGCCGCCTGATTGCGATATTTTCAATTACGCCGGATCTCCGGCCAGGAGGAACCACCCCGCCGCATCCCCGGCGGACTCCTCCAGCATCTCTCCGGCCTCCGCCAGCAGGGCGGTCAGCTCCAGATACTGCTCCTCCGTCAGCTCATAGACTGCCCCTGTCTCCCAGGCGAGGCCCAGCGTCTCCTCCACCCAGGCCCGGGCCGCCGGGCCAGCCGCTGTCAGGCACCGGCCTCCCGCCGCGCCCTCCGTCCTCGTCTGCGCCCCAGATGCTTTCCGGACTGCGGCGGCCGGGCTCTCGTCGCGCTCCACAGCAGTATCACCGCTCTGAACCGTGGGTGTGCAGGCCAGGGAGACATCCGCCTCCTCCGGCTCCCCGTCCGGGAGGCCGGCTTCTCCGGCGGGCACCTCCTCCGGCTCCGCCAGCCTGGCCTCCACCGCCGCGCCGCTCCCGGCCCGCCCATCCGCCGCAGCGTCCAGGGCGCTCCAGCCCTTCAAAATTCCGCCGCCGAAGATCCCCAGGCACACCACCGCGCAGCAGGCCGCTAAAGCCGCCCACCGCCGCCAGCCGGGAAAGGCGGCCACCTTTTCCTCCGGCGCGTCCCCGGACTCCGCCCGGATTTTCTCCATCACCCGGGCCTCAAAGCCCTCCGGCGCGGGCGTCTCCAACCCGGCCAGGGCCTCCCGGATGGCCAGCTCGCTGTCCAGATACATCCGGCAGTCCCCGCAGATCTCCAGGTGCGCCAGCAGCTCCCGGCGCTCCTCCCCGGTCAGCTCGCCGTCCAGATAGGCGCTGATCCGATCCCTATACGCTTCGCAGGCCCCCATCAGCGCCCCTCCTCTCCGTCTGATCCCTTTGTCCTGTTAGACGGCAGATAGCCGGATAAGTTCCCGCTCTCCAGCAAAATCTTTCGCAGAGCGCTCCGGGCCCGGGAAATGCGGCTCTTCACCGTCCCCAGATCCAGCGCCAGTTTCCCGGCAATCTCCTCGTAGCTCAAATGCCCCAGCTCCCGCAGCACCAGCACCTGCCGGTGGTCCGGGCTCAGGGCGTCCAGCCCCCGGGCCACGGCGGCGCGCAGCTCCGCCCCCTCCGCCAGCTCCTGGGGCCCTGGGGCGGCGGAGGGGGCGTCCAGGCGCAGCTCCTCGTCGTCCAGGGACAGGTTTCCCCGCCGCTTCTTCCCCCGGCGCAGGCAGTCGATGGCGGCGTTGGAGGCCAGCCGGTAGATCCAGGTGGCGAACTCCGCCTCCTCCCGGAAGGAGGGCAGGCCCCGCCAGGCCGACAAAAACGCCTCCTGGGCCGCATCCTGGGCGTCCTCCTCGTTTCCGCACAGCCGCAGGGTGAGGTGGTAGACCTTATTCTCATACAGCCGCACCAGCGCCGCGAAGGCCTCCGTGTCCCTTGCCGCGGCGGCGCGGACCAGCTCCCGTTCCGTCATGCGAGATCCCTCTTAATCCCGTCCGTCACCCGGCGGACGTCCTCCAGCGTCTCCATGTGTACAATCTTTTCCCGATAGTAGGCCGCGTGGGGCACGCCCTTGAGATACCAGGCGTAGTGCCGCCGGGCGCAGAGCACGGCCACCTTCTCGCAGTTGTACGCCGCCGCCAGCTCGATCTGCCGCACCGCCGCGTCGCACCGCTCCCCCAGGGGAGGCCGCTCTGGAACGGGTTCCCCGGCCAGAGCCGCCGCCGCCTGCTGGAAGAGCCAGGGGTTGCCGAAGCTGCCCCGGCCAATCATAGCCATATCCGCCCCGGTCTGCCGGAGAATGCGGACCGCGTCCTCCGGGGAGAACACGTCCCCGTTGGCGATGACCGGGATGGAGACGGCCTCCTTCACCTCCCGGATGGTGGTCCAGTCGGCTGTGCCGCCGTACATCTGCACCCGGGTCCGGCCGTGAACGGCGATGGCGCTGACGCCGGCCTCCTCCAGCAGCTTCGCCAGCTCCACGGCGTTGACGCTGCCCTTGTCCCAGCCCCGGCGCATTTTCACCGTCACCGGCACGGGACACGCCTTCACCACCGCCTCCGCCAGCCGCGCGGCCTTCTCCGGGTCCCGCATCAGGGCGCACCCGTCGCCGGAGGACACCACTTTTCCCACGGGACAGCCCATGTTGATGTCCAGGAGCTCCGCTCCGCTGGCCTCTATGGCGATCTGGGCGGCCTCCGCCATGCAGGGGATGTCGCTGCCGAAGATCTGGGCGGCGAAGGGCTTCTCCCCCGGAAAGGGCATGAGGAGCTGGCGGCTTTTCTTGTCCTGGTAGCATAGGGCCTTGGCACTGACCAGCTCGGTATAGGTCAGCCCGGCCCCCAGCTCCGCGCACACCTGCCGGAAGGCGGCGTCTGTAACCCCTGCCATGGGGGCCAGGGCCAGACGGGAATCGATCTTTACTGTTCCGATCTCCATGGGATCTCCTCTGTAATCTGTTGGATTTTCCTCTAGTATAGCAGACTTTCCTTAAAACGCAACCGGAAATGTGGAGGGCAGCCCCCGCGTGAATATTCAGCCGGTTTGGCCGGAAAATATTTTTATATTTATTCATTTTTGTATGAAAAAGCATTGACAAACCGGACTGGCCGTGATATGCTCCCTAACGTTCCGGAGCGGACCGCTTCGGTGGGAAGTGATTTGGATGAAACGAACATAGAAAGGATGCTTTACACCATGAAAAAGTTTTTCGCGTTACTGCTGGCTCTGGTCCTGACCATGAGCCTGGCCGCCTGCGGCGGCGGGGACAAGCCCGCCGCGGACGGCGCCGCCTTCAAGACCGTGGAGGAGGGCAAGCTCCATATGTCCACCAACGCCGCCTTTCCCCCCTATGAGATGCTGACCGACGACGGCGGCTTCGAGGGTATCGACGTGGAGGTGGCCGAGGCCATCGCGGGGAAGCTGGGTCTGGAGCTGGTGGTGGACGACATGGGCTTTGACGCCGCCCTCACCGCTGTGCAGCAGGGCCAGAGCGATATCGCCATGGCGGGCATTACCGTCACCGACGAACGCCTGGAGGTGATGGACTTCTCCGACAGCTACGCCACCGGCGTGCAGGTAGTTATCGTGCGGGAGGACTCCCCCGCCATCCAGAGCATCGACGATCTGGACAGCGCCGCCATGATCGGCACGCAGAAGGCCACCACCGGCTACCTCTACTGCTCCGACACCCCGGAGAATGGCGGCTACGGCGAGGACCACGTCATCGCTTTTGATACCGGCGCTCTGGCCGTCATGGCCCTGGTCAACGGCCAGGTGGACTGCGTGGTCATCGACAACGAGCCCGCCAAGTCCTATGTGGCGGAGAACCCGGGCCTGGAGATTCTGGACACCGAGTTCGCCGTGGAGGACTACGCCATCGGCTTCGCCAAGGGCAACGACGCCCTCAAGGACGCCGTCAACGCCGCCATGAAGGAGCTCAAGGACGACGGAACCTTCCAGAAAATCGTGGACAAGTACATCACCGCCGAGTAAATCTATCGGAAAGAGGGCGGCCGTTGGGCCGCCCTTTTCGTATTGGGAAAGAGAGAGGAGGAGCCCCCTATGCAAGAAGCCTTGACCCGCTGGCTGGACGTTATGTACTCCCGGCTGTACCGGGCCTTTATGGAGGGCGACCGCTGGAAGCTCTATCTCCAGGGACTGGGCACCACCCTGGAGATGACCGTCGCGGCGCTGCTCTTCGGCGTGATCCTGGGGCTGGTGGTGGCGGTGGTCCGCACCGCCCACGACCAGCAGCGGCAGGGCCGGCGCAACCCCCTGCTCGGCTTTATCAACGGCCTGTGCGGCCTCTACACCACCGTCATTCGGGGTACCCCCATGATGGTGCAGCTGCTCATCTGGAGCTTCGTCATCTTCAAGACCAGCCGGAACAAGGTCCTGGTGGGCATCATCGGTCTGGGCATCAACTCCGGGGCCTATGTGGCGGAGATCATCCGGGGCGGGCTGATGAGCGTGGATATCGGGCAGTCCGAGGCGGGGCGCTCCCTGGGCCTGAACTACTTCGACACCATGCGCTTTATCGTCATCCCCCAGGCATTCAAAAATATCCTGCCCTCTCTGGGCAACGAGTTCATCACCCTATTCAAGGACACCTCCCTGGTCCAGGCTATCGGCGCCGCCGAGCTGACCTACTATGCCTTCAGCATCGGGGGACGAACCTTCGACTATATGCCGCCCCTCATCGGCATCGCGCTTATGTATCTGGCGGTTGTAATTATCTTTACCTGGCTCCAGGGCAAGCTGGAAAGGAGGCTGCGGGAAAGTGATCGACGTTAAAAACCTCTCCAAGTCCTTCGGGGACCACTTGGTGCTCAGCGGCATCAACCAGCACATTGATCCCGGAGAGAAGGTCGTTATCATCGGGCCCTCCGGGTCCGGCAAGTCCACCTTTCTCCGGTGCCTGAACCTGCTGGAAACGCCCACCGCCGGAACCATCACCTTTGAGGGCACGGTCATCACCGACCCCAAGGTGAAAATCGACCAGATCCGCCAGCAGATGGGCATGGTGTTTCAGCACTTCAACCTCTTCCCCAACATGACCATCCGGAAAAATATCACCCTGGCCCCGGTGCGCACGGGGCTCATGAAGCAGGAGGAGGCCGACGGGGCCGCGGCCTCCCTGCTGGAGCGGGTGGGCCTGACGGACAAGGCGGACGCCTATCCCAACCAGCTCTCCGGCGGACAGAAGCAGCGGGTGGCTATCGTAAGGGCGCTGGCCATGAAGCCCAAGGTGATGCTCTTCGACGAGCCCACCTCCGCCCTGGACCCGGAGATGGTGGGGGAGGTGCTGGAGGTGATGAAGGACCTGGCCCGGGAGGGCATGACCATGGTGGTTGTCACCCACGAGATGGGCTTCGCCCGGGAGGTGGGGAGCCGGGTGCTCTTCATGGACGGCGGCGGCGTTGTGGAGGAGAACACCCCCCAGGAGCTCTTCTCCGCCCCCAAGAGCGAGAGACTGCGGAGCTTCCTGGCCAAGGTGCTGTGATTCAAGAAAGCGGCGGCATGGAACAGCCATGCCGCCGCTTTCTTCTATGTAGACAATCAATAGTTTTCCGCGGAAACCTCAAAATACGCCTGGGGATGGGCGCAGGCGGGGCAGATCTCCGGGGCGCTGGTGCCCACCACGATGTGGCCGCAGTTGCGGCACTCCCACACCTTGACCTCGCTTTTCTTGAATACCTCCTGGGCCTCCAGGTTCCGCAGCAGAGCCCGGTAGCGCTCCTCGTGGTGCTTCTCGACAGCGGCCACCAGACGGAACTTCTCGGCCAGCTCGGGGAAGCCCTCCTTCTCGGCGGTCTCCGCGAAACCGGCATACATGTCGGTCCACTCGTAGTTCTCCCCGCTGGCGGCGGCGGCCAGATTCTCGGCGGTACTGCCGATGCCCTCCAGCTCCTTGCACCACATCTTGGCGTGCTCCTTCTCGTTGTCGGCGGTCTTCAGAAACAGGGCCGCGATCTGCTCGAAGCCCTCCTTCTTCGCCTTGGAGGCGAAATAGGTGTACTTGTTCCTAGCCTGGGACTCCCCGGCAAAGGCGGCCTCCAGGTTCTTTTCGGTCTGCGTACCCGTGTACTTGGACATAAGATGCTCCTCCTTTATTTTCTGCATTGGTTCAATGCTTCCTTCCATCGGACAGCCCCGGCCCCGCCAGCCGGGCCAGCAGCTCTCTGCACGGCCGGAACAGGGCCAGCGCCAGCACAAAATTCCCCCCGCAGTGGATCAGATCGAAGGGGATGCCCTGGACCCACCAGCTCACGGCGAAGGCCCAGCCCCCCGCGGCCAGATACATCAGGGCGCACAGGGCCCCGAAGCACAGCCCGAAGGCCCCGGAAACCACAGCCCAGCCCAGAGGCGCCTCCATCCGCCGCAGCAGCCACGCTGTCAGGGCCAGCAGAGGCCATACGTACAGATAACAGGCGGACCAGAGGCCGAAGCCCCAGGTCACATACTCCAGCAGGATATAGACACAGATGGGAAACAGGGCCCTCCAGCCCAGAACCACCGTATAGACAATCACCAGCAGGGACACCGGCTCTACATTGGGAAGCCAGGCCAGCGCGGCCTTGCTCCCGAAGAGCAACGCCCCCAGCAGGCCCAGCACCGCCACCTCCCTGGCCCCCAGGGCGGAGGGCCTAGCCGTCATAGCCCACAGTGAGGGTCAGCTCAAAGGCGTCCCCGTCGGCGATGGGGGTCTGGTCCGCACCGGTGTTCACCATCTCCCCGGATTTCGTCACCTTCCACCATTCCTGGTTTCCCTCGTCGGCGGTTTCGCCGTCAGCGGTGAGAATGTAGAGGCCGTAGGTGCTCTGATTGTCCTCCACAACGCCGGCCTCCACCAGGGCGAAGCCCAGATAGTCCTGCCGGGTTTGGATGGGGAAGGCTGCTTCGCCGCCACCGGCGTGGATCACCCGCACCAGGATGTTTTTCTCCCCCTCCGCAGGCTTGGGCACGGCAAACCGCCAGATCCCCAGCAGGACCGCCGCCGCCCCCAGAAGAGCCAGCGCCGCGTATAAAACCTTCTTGTTTGGATTGGATTTTTCCTGACTGTTCATGTGAACGCTCCTTTCTGCCGCCGGGGAATCTGCAGCACTTCCATCCCCGTCCGCTCCGCCAGGAAGGTCCGGAAGCGCTCCGGATCCCCCTGAGTAAAGGCGGATTTACAGAGGATGTGGCCCGCGTTCTGAGGCATGAAGAGGAAAAAATGCCCCTCGTCCTCCAGAACAGCCTCCACAGCCGCGTAGTTGCAGGCGTAGGCCGCATCCCCTATGTAGGTGGCAAAGCCGGTTTCCGAAAACCGGTAGTACCCCTTGGAGTTCTCCGCCGCCTGCTGCTCCCGTCTGGACCGGGTGCCGCCTCGGACGCCCAAGCCGCCCACCAGAAGCAGTCCTCCGAGTCCAAGCCAGAACACGGACACCCAGCGCAGAAGCTCGCCGTGCAGCGTGCCCTCCCTGCCCAGGGAAAACCAGATCCCCGCGCAGCCCATGAGCAGGAAAGCCGCCGCCAGAGCGAACTGCATCGCCGGGCTGGCCTGCCCGGGGGCGGGCCGGAGACTGCGCCTGAGGCGGTAGGCACGGTAGAAATCCGCCATATCACCGCCGCTGTAGGCGCGGAGAATTTCGTAGTCCATTCCTGTCCCTCCGGTCAAAAACAGGGGGCCGCTCCGGGCGGCCCCCAGGCGGCACAGCTGCCGTCACATCATTTTTGTGGTGAAGTAGACCATCTCCGCGAAGAGCGCGATCCCCAGCGCCCACTGGATATAGTAGGCGGCGGGCGCGTAGATCACGGCGGCCAGCACACACACGAAGCACACCGCCAGCGCGGCGTACACCACCGGATAGGCGCAGTCCACCGGCAGGACCCGCAGGCCCATCAGCTTCCCCTCGTCCTGCTGCGCCTTCCGCACCAGAAGGGCCAGCGCCGCCAAAATCAGCAGGCCCAGCACCGCTCCAATGATAATGGGGATCCGCCAGTTGGGGCTGTCGAGCCCGTCGCCGCAGACCCACACCGCCAGGAAGGACCCGCACAGGGCCAGGGTGGTCAAAAAGCACTCCCGCTGGTACAGGAACAGCACCAGCCCCAGCACCGTCAGCACCGGCACCATCACGCACATCACCGTCACCCCGGCGGGGTAGAAGGTGGACATAATCCAGCCGGACATGGCGAAAAACGCTCCCACACCGGCGCACCAGCAGGCGGCAGCGCCCTTTTTGCCCTCGCCCTTCCGAAAATACAGCGCAGCCCCAGCGGCTCCCGCCAGGAGCAGGACCAGACCGATGATGCCGCCGTACTTGAGCACGTTCCGCCAGGCCAGCATGGCCGGGACAGTGCCCACCACATAGTTGCGGTAGACCAAGAAGAGATAGCACTCCGCGGCAAGCCCCAGCAGGAATACGAGGAACACGCGGCTCAGCGCCTGATTTTCCTGCTGCTGGCGCTCCGCCCGCTTCTGACTGATTGATTTTTTAGCCATTCTTATGCAAACCTCCGAAAGGAATAAAATGAGACGCGAGGCCGCGCCGGGGCCTGTCCCACGGCACAGCGCCAGAATATTCTACCAGATGCCTGCCGGTTTTGCAAGAGGAAATCCGAAAAACCGGAAAAACCATCCGGCGGACGGTCAGTTAATCTGCCGGCGGCGGGAGAGGTTAATGGTGCCGTCCTGCATGTCGGTGATCATGTCCAGGCTCTTGCCCGTGCCCTCGGCCACGCAGGCGATGGCGTTCTCCGCCACGGCGGTGGCGATGCCCGTACGGGAGGTGATGAGCTTGTCAAAGCCGTAGACCAGGCTGCCGCCGCCGGTCATCATGATGCCGTTGGTGGACACGTCCGCCACCAGCTCCGGGGGCGTCCGCTCCAGCACGGCGTGGATGCTCTCCAGAATCCGCTCCGTGGGCTCCTCGAAGGCCTCCCGCATCTCCTCCGAGGAGACGGTGATGGTCTTGGGCAGACCGGTGATGAGGCAGCGGCCCTTCACATCCATGAAGGTCTCCTCCTCCCGGGGATAGACGCAGCCGATGGCGATCTTCATCTTCTCCGCCGTGCTGTCGCCTACCAGGATATTGTGCTTGCGGCGCATATACTTGACCACGGCCTCGTTGAACTGGTCCCCGGCCACCTTAATGGAGGCGGACTCCACCACGCCTCCCAGGCTGATGACGGCGATATCGGCGGTGCCGCCGCCGATGTCCACCACCATATGGCCGTCGGGCTTCATGATGTCGATGCCCGCGCCGATGGCGGCGGCGATGGGCTCCTCAATGAGGTAGACCCGGCGGCACCCGGACTGAATGCCCGCGTCCACCACGGCGCGCTCCTCGACCTCGGTGATGCCGGAGGGCACGCAGATGATGACCCGGGGCTTGAAGAGCATGAACCCGGCCACCTTCCGGATAAACTCCCGGAGCATCCGCTCGGTCATGTCGTAGTCGGAGATGACGCCCTCCCGCAGGGGGCGGATGGCGATAATGTTGCCGGGGGTGCGGCCCAGCATCTGGCGGGCCTCCTCGCCGACCTTGAGGAGCTTGCCGTTATTTTTGTCGATGGCCACCACGGAGGGCTCGTTGAGGATAATGCCCTTGCCCTTGACGTATACCAGCACGGAAGCGGTACCCAGGTCGATACCGATGTCTCTCGCGAAAGCGCACATAATTTCCACCTCGTATTTTCTCGTATTTCTATTCTTAGCAGTTCGCCCGCTTATACTCTAAAAAAACATTATACTTGCCGGGTCCAAATTTTGCAAGGGATTTCCGCGCATTTTCCCGAGAAATCTGCCGAAATTTGGGCTAATTCCCAGTGCTGTCCTTATCCGAAGCGTCCAACTCCCCCTCCAAAGCCCCCTTTTGGGGCCCGCGTCCCCCGGCCAGAGCGGCGCAGACCACCGATTCCGCCCCCGCCTCCAGAAGGGCGGCGGCGCAGGCGGAGATGGTGCTGCCAGTGGTGAGGACGTCGTCGATGAGCAGGAACCGCTTCCCGGCCACCCGCTCCGGATGGGGGACGCGGTAGACATTTTTCACATTTTCCGCCCGGTCCTCCGGGGAGTCCAGGGAGGACTGACGGCGGTTGTCCCGGACCTTTTTGACGGTGGGGACGGCCCGGAGGTTCCACGCCTTCGCCGTTTCGTCCGCCAGGAGGCGGGCCTGGTCGAAGCCCCGCTCGTAGTTCCGCCGCAGGCTGACGGGGACGAAGGTGATCTCGTCGAACTGCCCGCCCAGAAATTCCCCGGCGGTCTGGGCCAGATAGCGGGCGAAGATTTTGGCCCGCCACGGGGTTTTGCGGAACTTGAGGGCTTTGACGCCGTCAGAAACCGGCTCGTCGTAGTAGAAGGTTATGGCGGCGGAGAAGCCGTTGATCTCCCGGAGGACTTGATCGTCGGAGCGGTAGGGCAGGGCGGCTTCGCACCGGGGACAGACCCCGGCGCCGCTGTGCTCCATCAGCGCGCCGCAGAAGGCGCATTTGGGCGGGAAGAGGAGATCGAGGAGCACATCCATTATTTTTCCCATGGCCGCTTTTTCCTTCTCGGATAAGGACGGGGATCGTCGGTCAGTTCCAGGATATAATCTATACTGGTTTCATGAAAAAGCGCCAGCTTTTTCAGTATATCGTTGGGGATATTTCTCTTTCCGCGCTCATAATCGGAGTAAGCTGATTGGGCAATCCCCAAAAGCTCTGCTATATTTTTCTGTTTTAAATCCTTATCTTCACGCAGTCCGCGTAAATGCTCCAGCACCGTACATCACCTCATAGGCATTATGCAGTGCTGATATCTTGTTCATGCATTTTTATATATAATGCAGATAAATATCTGTATTATATATTTTTGCAAAAATCTACTGTGTATCCATACTCTTTTCGCAGGTTGTAGAAGCAAAATCAAAAAGCCCCCCTCGCAAAAGGGAGGCTGATCGCGAAGCGGATGGGGAATTTGCCGCGTGGAACCTTGTCACCAGGAGCAGCGGACCACGCAGTCAAAATCGTGGATCTCTCCGGCCCCCTCGAAGTGCATGGAAACGGTGGTTTTCCCCGTGCCCACGGCAGTGACCCGCCCGTTGGAGGGGTCCACCGTGGCCACGGCCTCGTCCCCGATGGTGTACTCGGCGGCGTATGCCCCGCCCGCCCCCACCGGCAGAAACCGGAAGCTCTCCCCCGGATTCAAAAGCGTCACGTCCTCGTGGCTGGCAGTCACCTTGTTGAAGTCCTCCTCATCCCAGGAGCAGCGGACAATGCAGTCGAAGTTGTGGACCTGCCCGCCCCCCTCAAAGTGCATGGAGACGGTGGTTTTCCCCACCCCTACGGCAGTAACCTTCCCGGTGTCCCCGTCCACAGTGGCCACGGAGCTGTCCTTGGAGATGTAGGTGGCGGCGTAGGTCCCGCTCACACCCACCGGCAGAAACTGAAAGCTCTCCCCGGGGGCCAGGAGGGTGGCGTCCTCGTAGTTGGCGGTGATGTCCCCGCCCGTCTCCGGCTTCGGGTCCTCCGGCGCGGGAATGACCGGCGCCTCGGCGCCGGGCGGATCGCTCTCCTCGTCCGGCCCCTGATCCCCGGCGGGGATCGTGGGCTCCTGACTCTCCACAGCCGGGGGCTCCGGCGTTTTCTCCTTCTCGTCTCCGTTAGTGACGGTGGGCAGTCCGCCGCCGCAGGCGGTGAGGACAGCGCTCAGGATAAGGCTCAGCAGGGCCAGACGCAAGAACTTCATTGGACATTACCTCTTAAATACTGCAAAAATGTGTCAGTCTCCCGATTCCCCCATGATTTGGTCCATCATGAACTCATTCTGTATGACATGCAGATCCATCACGGTAAAGGTCGTGGAGAGATGGTCCCCCGCCTGGGGCGCCAGGGAATAGGTTTTCCCCTCGTAGGTCCGGTCCCGGAGGCACTCAATCTGGTAGGAGACTGTCACCTGCTCCCCGTGCCCAGCGGCCGGGATTGGCTCCTCCAAAATGATCCGGTTAAAGCGGGTGTCACCGCCGCTGTCGCCGCCGCCCACATAGTCCCGGGCATAGGTCCCCAGAGCGTCCAGGACCGCCGCCTCCAGGCCGTCTCCGTGGAGGCTGTCATAGTAGATCTCCTGGTCCGGCGCGGCGGGAATGGCGAACACAAATCCGAAAAAGCCCCTCTGCCAGGCGTTGAGGGTCTGCCCGTCCGGTTCCGCCGGGAGCTCCGGAACGGGGGGCGCGCTCTCCGGGACAACCGGCCTCAGCCACTCCAGTATATCCTCCCGTTCACCGTCCGTCAAGTAGATACTGTTCAAAACGCTGGAAAACTGCTCCGGATTTTTCTCCTGAAGCGCCAGGAGAATGCCCTCCTGGATCATGGTGGCATAGGCCCCGTCGATGGCGGGGTCGTTGAGGGATCGGTTGGAGAGGATATTGTGAGTCTCCCCCCAGGTGACGTCACAGGTTTGGATATATGTGTAAAGCTTGTCGAGCAGAGCCTGCATTCCCTCCTCGCCGCAGACCTCCCTGTAGCCGCTCCAGCGGAGGTAGGGCAGATAGGAAATCGCCAGGCGGATATCATCGTTTTCCACGCAGTCCCGGACAAATGTATAGAGGCTCTCCTCCGTCACCAGCAGCCGGAAGCCCTCCGCCAGCTCCTGGGCACAGTCCATCAGCGCCCGCGTCTTCTCCGCGTCACGGCTCAGATCCGGCTCCTGGTTCAGCTCCACCATATAGAGGTAGGGGCTGCCGTTGAAGTCGAATTCCTCCAGGGCGATATCGCCCTGGCTATACATCTCCGCCCAGCTGACGGGCTGGGGCACAACGCGCATCAGCCAGCCGTTCTCTGTCCCCTCCTGGTAGAGATCCGCGTCATAGAACGCCGCGCTGTCCGGGCCGTCCACCCAGATCACCTGCTGGAACCAGGCCTCCGGCATCGTCAGCGCGAACATCCCGCTGGGGTGGACCCTGGCGTAGAAATCCACCAGTCCCGCGGTGAAGCCGGGGAGGGGGTCGTCCACCGCCGCGGGGTCCGGCTCCTGGGGAGAAGGGCCCTCCGGCGCCGCCGCCGGAGGGGCAGGATCGAGCTCCGGCTCCCCGTTCTCCGCCCTGCCGCCGAAGGTGAACACCACCACGCCGCACATAATCGCCGCCACCGCCGCCAGAGTGAGCTTGAGCATCCGGGGCCGCTGGGCAATCAGCCGCAGCCGCTCGGCCATGGTCCGCTTCCCGGCGCTCATGTAGGTGGAGGCCCGGAGCAGATCCCGGGGCCCGGGCCGGGCGATGATCATCCGCAGAAGGGTCTGGCCGTAGTCCAGCCGCCGCTCCTCCCCCAGCCGCCGGATCACGCCCGCGTCGCAGGCGGTCTCGCAGTCCCGCCGGGACAGCACCGCCGCCCACCAGACCAGGGGATTGAACCAGTGGACCGTCAGGCACACGCACCGCACCAGGGCCCACCAGTGGTCCCCGTGGCGGATGTGGGTGAGCTCGTGGAGAAGGATATGCTCAAAGTTCTCCGTCCGCAGCGCCGCCTCGTTGACATACACGGCGGGCTTCCACAGGCCGGAGACGCAGGGGGAGGCAATGTCCTTCACCAGATATACCGGGGTCTCCCAGGCCCCGGTCTCCATAGGCAGGCACAGCCGCTTCCGCCCACGGCGCAGCCGGAGAAAAAAGGCCAGGTTCGACGCCAGAAACGCCCCGCCCACGGCCAGCGCTCCCGCGCCCCACAGCAGGACAGGCCAGGGGAGCAGGACCGCCCTCTCCGCTGGGACGGATCCGCCGCTGTTCCTGTCCGGCGGCGCTGTCACGGCGGGCGAAACCACCCCCGGCGCGTCCGCCAGCCCGCCGGGGATGACCTCCCGGGGTCCGGCGGACGCCTCCTGCCTCACCAGGGCGCTCCGCAGCTCCTCCGCAGCCCCGGCGGCGCTCACCGGCGCGGGGAAGAGAGGCCCGGGGATCAGCAGCCGCAGCGCCGCCAGCAGCCACAGGGCGTACTGGAGCCCCGGGGCGATCCGCCCCCGCAGAGCCCGCCGCAGGAGGATAACCGCCAGAATCAGCACCGATGAGGGGAGAATCATTTCGGTCATCGCTGTCCCTCCTTCGCCTTCTCCAGAATGGCGGAGAGCTCCTCAATATCCGCCGCGCTCAGCCCCCGGCTGTCCGCCAGGGTGTTGACCATCATGCCGACGCTGCCCCGGTAGACCCGGCGCAGCAGGCTCTCTGTCTCCTGAAGAGCCGCCTGCTCCCGGGGGATGGCGGGGCTGTACTGCCGGGCCCGGCCCCCCTCGGCGTAGGTCACGGCCCCCTTGTTCTCCAGCCGCCCCACCATGGTCACAATGGTGGACTTGCTCCAGCCGGTGGCCGGGGCGAGGACCCGGACCATCTCCATCAGCGTTCTGGGGTGCTGCTCCCACAGGCACTCCATCACCCGCCACTCCCCCGCCGACAGGGAGATCTGCTGTTTATTTTCCATAGAAATCATCCTTTCCTTCTTCCGCGTAAAAAAGCTCCGTCCGTTCTCGAAAGCAGTATACCACGTAGATTTACGTTTGTCAACTTTTCTGCGGAGCGCCTGCATGAATATTCCCGAGAGATGCATGATAAATTGTGTGAAATGACAATAAAAGGGGCGGGAAAAGGGTGAATAAATTGTGTATAGAATGACAGTTGACTTTTGCCCGCTAAAGTTTTATCATAGTCCCATCGTTCGCGGGGAGTTTGGATGCGGATGCGGCGCGATTCTATCCGGAAAGCGCCGCTTTTTGCATAACCGGTCCCCCTGAGGACAGAATTGAAAAGAAGGAGTTTTCTACGTATGAAGAAGTTTCTTGCTATGCTTCTGGCGGTTGTCATGCTCCTGGCTCTTGTCGCCTGCGGCGGCGGTAATAATGACAGCCAAGGCAGCGGCGGCACCCAGCCCAGCGAACCTGCCGGCGGCAATCAGCCCAGTGAGCCCGCCGGAGACAGCCAGCCCAGCGAGCCCGCCGACTCCGGCGAGGCCGTGACCATCAAGGTCGGCGGCATCGGGCCCCTGACCGGCAGCACTGCCGTCTACGGCGTGGCCACCCAGCGGGGCGCCCAGATCGCCGTGGATGAGATCAATGCCCTGGGCGGATCTGTCCGCCTGGAGTACGATTTCCAGGACGACGCCAACACCACTGAGACTGCCGTGGCCGCCTACAACAACCTGAAGGACTGGGGCGTTCAGGTCATCTACGGCTGCACCACCACCGGCCCCTGCGTGGCCGTGGCCTCTGAGACTTACGCGGATCGCTACTTCCAGCTGACCCCCTCCGCCTCCTCCCCCGATGTGACAGACGGGAAGGACAACGTGTTCCAGATGTGCTTCACCGACCCCGGCCAGGGCATGACCGCAGCCAACTACGTCAAGGACAACGCTCTTGCCGCCAAGGTGGGCGTCATCTACAACAACGGCGACTCCTACTCCACCGGCATCGCCCAGGGCTTCATTGCCCAGGCCAAGGAGGCCGGCCTGGAGGTTGTTACGGAGCAGACCTTCCCCGCCGACACCAACACCGACTTTAACGTGCAGCTGAGCGCCTGCAAGGACGCCGGGGCGGAGCTGGTGTTCATGCCCATCTACTACACCCCCGCCTCCCTGATTCTGGCCCAGGCCAACCAGATGGGCTACGCCCCCATCTTCTTCGGCGGCGACGGCATGGACGGCATCCTGGCAATCGAGGGCTTCGACACCTCCCTGGCCGAGGGTCTGATTCTGCTGACTCCTTTTGACGCCGCCGCCACCGACGAGCGCACCAGCGGCTTTGTGAGCAAGTACAACGAGCTCTATGGCGAGACTCCCAACCAGTTCGCCGCCGACGGCTACGACTGCATGTACGCCATCTACAACGCCTGCCAGCAGATTGACGGCATCGCGGATATGGACAACGCCGCCCTGTGTGACGCCCTCATCGGCGTGTTCACCTCCGGCAGCTTCAGTGTGGACGGCCTGACCGGCTCCGGCATGACCTGGACCGCCAACGGCGAGGTCTCCAAGGAGGCTATGGTTCTGACCGTCAAGAACGGCGCCTACGCCCACTGAGAAACAAATCACAGCTGACAGGAGCGAGGGGGAGGCCGGCCGCCTCCCCCTCCCCTGGAGGGCTGCGGCAGAAAAGCCCGCGACCGGAGCTTGTCGCGGATTTTTCCGCCGCAGTCAAGCCCGTTTTAGGGAAAAAGAGAATTGAGAGAAACGAGGTGCGTCCATGTCGTTTTTGAACAACCTGATCACCGGCGTGAGCCTGGGGGGCATCTACGCCATCATCGCCCTGGGCTACACCATGGTCTACGGCATCGCCAAGATGCTCAACTTCGCCCACGGCGACGTGATCATGGTGGGGGCCTATGTGTGCTTTTTCGCGGTGAGCAGCTTCCAGCTGCCGCCGGCGGCGGGCGTTCTGTTGGCCATGGCGCTGTGTACGGTGCTGGGGGTGGTTATCGAGCGCCTGGCCTACAAGCCCCTGCGGCAGGCCACCAGCTTGGCGGTACTCATCACCGCTATCGGCGTCAGCTACTTTTTGCAGAACGGGGCCCAGATTCTCTGGGGCGCGGCCCCGAAATCCTTCCCCTCCTTTTTCAGCTTCGGGGGCAGCAACAGCGTCAGCCTCTTTGACGGCGGGCTGAACATCTCCTACGCGGCCATGGTCACGGTGGCGGCCTGTCTGGTGATCATGGCGGCGCTGACCTTCTTCACCGGAAAGACCAAGCTGGGCAAGGCCATGCGGGCCTGCTCCGAGGACAAGGGCGCGGCCCAACTCATGGGCATCAACGTCAACGCCACCATCTCCATGACCTTCGCCATCGGCTCGGCTCTGGCGGCGGTGGCCGGGGTGCTCATGTGCTCCGCCTATCCCACCCTGGGGCCCACCACCGGCTCCCTGCCGGGCATCAAGGCCTTTACCGCCGCTGTCTTCGGGGGCATCGGGTCCATTCCCGGGGCCTTTCTGGGGGGCATTCTGCTGGGGATCATCGAAACCTTTGCCAAGGCGTACATCTCCACGGATCTGTCCGACGCGGTGGTGTTCGCGGTGCTCATTGTGGTGCTGCTGGTGAAGCCCTCGGGACTGCTGGGCCGCTATGTGCCCGAGAAAGTGTAGGTGGCGTCTATGCGTGTCATTCTGAAAAACGTGGAGCCGGCCAAAAAGGCATCTGTCAACGGGTTTGTCAACTACGCCCTTGTGCTCATGGCCTACCTCCTGCTCCAGGTGCTCATCGGCCAGGGCATGGTGTCCAACGCCATGCAGAGCCTGCTGGTGCCGGTGTGCTGCTACATCGTCATGGCGGTGAGCCTGAACCTGGTGGTGGGCGTGTCCGGGGAGCTGAGCCTGGGCCACGGGGGCTTTATGAGTCTGGGGGCCTTCTCCGGCATCGTGGCCGCAGCGGCCTTGCAGGCGGCCATTCCCTCCGCGCCCCTGCGGCTGGCCGCCGCCATGCTGGTGGGCGCAGTTGCAGGCGCTGTGGGCGGCGTGATCATCGGCGTGCCGGTGCTGCGCCTCCGGGGGGACTATCTGGCCATTGTTACCCTGGCCTTCGGGCAGATCATCCAGAATATTATCATGATTCTCTATGTGGGCATTGACGCCGGGGGCCTCCATCTCTCCATCAAGGACGAGGCCAGCCTCCATCTGGCGGAGGGCGGTGTGTCCATCATCAAGGGGCCCATGGGGGCGGTGGGCGTCACCAAGCTGGCCAGCTTCACCGCCGGCACAATCCTGATCCTCATCACCCTGGCAGTGGTGCAGAATCTGGTCAACAGCCGGGCGGGCCGGGCTATTATGGCCATCCGGGACAACCGCATCGCCGCCGAGAGCGTGGGCCTGCCCGTCACCGCCTATAAGCTGACGGCCTTTGTCATCTCCGCGGCTCTGGCCGGGGCGGCGGGAGCCCTGTACGGGCTCAACTACTCCTCCACCGTATCCAGCAAGTTTGACTTCAACACCTCTATCCTGGTGCTGGTGTTTGTGGTGCTGGGGGGCCTGGGCTCCATCCGGGGGTCCATCATCGCCGCCGCCCTGCTGACAGTGCTGCCGGAGCTGCTGCGCGGCATCAACCTCAAGGAGTACCGGATGCTTCTCTACGCGGTGATTCTGATCCTGGTGATGCTGGCAACCAACAGCCCCGCCCTTCAGGATCTGTTCCACACCCTGTTCCACGGGAAGAAAAAGAAGGAGGACGCCGGCAAATGAGCGAGCAGAATAAGAGCTATCCCAAGCCCAAGCTGGTGCCGGTTCCCAGCACCAACATCGTCCCCGAGCGGGATGTGGACAAGCGGCCCATTCTGGAGTGCCGCCACCTGGGGGTCGATTTCGGCGGCCTGACGGCGGTGGACGACTTCAACATGGCCATCGGCCGCACGGAGATCGCCGGGCTCATCGGCCCCAACGGCGCGGGGAAAACCACGGTGTTCAACCTGCTCACCAAGGTCTACCAGCCCACCCGGGGCACGGTGATGGTGGACGGGCGGGACACCGCCGGGAAGAACACCATCCAGGTCAGCCACATGGGCGTGGCCCGGACCTTCCAGAACATCCGGCTCTTCGGGAACCTCTCCGTGGAGGACAACGTGAAAATTGGCCTCCACAACCAGATGCGCTACGGCACCTTCTCCGGGATTTTTCGCCTTCCCCGCTATTGGAAGGAGGAGAAGGTGGCCCGCGAGCGGGCGTTGGAGCTGCTGAGCATCTTCGACATGCAGGATATGGCGGGGCACCAGGCGGGGAGTCTGCCCTACGGGGCCCAGCGGCGGTTGGAGATCGTCCGGGCCCTGGCCACCAACCCCAGCCTTCTGCTTCTGGACGAGCCGGCGGCGGGGATGAACCCGTCGGAGACGGCGGAGCTGATGAACAATATCCGGAAGATCCGGGACACCTTCCAGATTGCGATTATGCTCATTGAGCACGACATGAATCTGGTTATGGGGGTCTGCGAGGGTATCTGCGTTCTGAACTTCGGCCGCATTATCGCAAAGGGCACCCCCGACGATATCCAGGCCAATCCGGCGGTTATCGAGGCGTATTTGGGCAGGCGGAAGGAGGCGTGAGACATGGCGATGCTGAAGGTTGAAGACATCCATGTGTACTATGGCAGCATTCACGCCGTCAAGGGCGTCTCCTTCGAGGTCAACGAGGGGGAGGTCGTCACCCTCATCGGGGCCAACGGCGCGGGCAAGTCCACGGTGCTCAACACGGTTTCCGGCCTGCTCCATCCCCGGACGGGTTCGGTGCGGTTTCTGGACCAGGATCTGAAGGGCGCGGCCCCCCACAAGGTGGTGGAGCGGGGGTTGGCCCAAGTGCCGGAGGGCCGGCGGATCTTCCTCCAGATGACGGTGGAGGAGAATCTGGAGATGGGGGCCTACACCCGGCCCAGTACCTCCATCGTTCCGGGGATTGAGGATGTGTACAAGCGCTTCCCCCGGCTGGAGGAGCGGAGAAAGCAGGTGGCGGGGACCCTCTCCGGCGGCGAGCAGCAGATGCTGGCTATGGGCCGGGCGCTGATGAGCAGTCCCAAGCTGCTGATGCTGGACGAGCCCTCCATGGGCCTAGCGCCGATTTTGGTGGAGCAGATCTTCGACATCATCCGGGAGCTCCACGCCGCAGGGACCACGATTCTCCTGGTGGAGCAGAACGCCCAGGCGGCGCTGAGTGTGGCGGACCGGGCCTACGTACTGGAGACGGGGCGGATCTCCCTATCCGGTACCGGGGCCGAGCTCATGGCCAGCGACCAGGTGCGGAAGGCGTATCTGGGTGGATAAACAGAAAAAACGGCTTCTCCGCTCATGCGGAGAAGCCGCTTTTTTACTTTCTCGCACGGACCAGCAGCATCATGGGACGCCGCAGCTCGTCGGCCATCCCGGGCAGTCCCAGCATTTCCTCCGGCGGCTGGACCTCCTCCACCGCCTCCAGCCGGAAGCCGGCGCCCAGAAGCCCGCCCAGAATCTGCGTCAGGGTGTGGTGCTGCTTGACGACCCTCTGCCCCAGAAACACCGTCTCCCGCCCGCCGGGAAAGAAGTACCGGTCCATCGGCCAATACAGGGGCTTCCCGTCCCCGTCCAGCACCCACTCCTCGTTGATCCCGGCGGTGAACACCGGGTGCTCGATGTTGAAGAGAAACACTCCGCCGGGCCGGAGGGTCCGGTAGACGCTCCGGTAAACCCGCTCCAAATCCTCCACATAGTGCAGAACCAAATTGGAGATCACCAGATGGAACCGCTCCGCCGGATAGGCGTAGCGGTCCAGCGCCTGAACCTCGTACCGTATCCGGGGATGGGCGTTTCGGGCCAGAGCCTCCCCGATCATGCGCTCGCTGGCGTCCAGGCCCAGCACCTCCGCCGCGCCGTGGTCCGCCGCGTACTTGCAGTGCCAGCCGTAGCCGCACCCCAGATCCAGCACCGCGCTGTTCTGGAGCGGTGGGAACAGAGGCTCCAGCTGATGCCACTCCCCGGCCCCGGACAGGCCCTGGGCACTGCGGGACATCCTGCCATATTCAGCAAAAAATGTTTCGTTATCGTATATATTGCCCATTATTATACTCCGCGGAATCAAATCAGCCACCGGTTTACCACCGGGATGCGCCTGAGCACCCAGTAGGCCCCCAGGCTCAGGGCCAGCAGCAGCGCCGCCTGGGCTGGCACGGCGCAGTAGACCGGCAGGGTGAGGAAAAACGCTGGCTTCGCCAGGGCCTGAAAGAAGGGGTGGACGAGATAGACGCAGAAGGAGGCCGAGGAGACGAACCGGACCGCGCCCGGCATTCCCGTCCAGTGCGCCCCGGCCCACTGGCAGAGCCGGAAGAGGCCCACGGCCATCACCAGCACAAAGAGCCCCAGGCCGTCCAGGTAGAACTGGTCCAGTTCTCCAATGGCGGCGCTGCGCCGCCAGGTACCCAGAAACGTCACGGCGAAGCCCAGCAGGAAGGTGAGAGCCGCCGGATACCAGCGCTTGGGCGGGCGCCGGTACAGATACCACCCCAGCAGCCCCAGGCCGGGACAAAGAATAGGGCCGGGGATCAGCAGGTAGAGCAGGGAGGAGTGCATACCGGCAACGGGCTGGAAGTAGCGGACAAACTGCAAAACCCCGCCGCCCAGCAGCCAGACCGCCAGAATATACCGCAGCTCCCCCTCCGAGGCGTGGCGGGCCAGGAGCCGGGTCAGCGGCAGCGCCAGATAGAGGGCGAATACAAACCAAAAATAATACAGATGGTAATAGGTGTTCCCGTATAACAGATTCTGTCCCATCCGCTGGATCAGCTCCCCCACGGGCGCGGAGCCCCGAGAGAGCCACAGGCGGAGAAGCTCATAGAACACCGCCCATGCCGTCAGGGACGCCGCCAGCCGCAGGAGGTACCGGCCAAAGAGCTTACGGAGGGGCAGATCCCGCTCCGGGCCGTTCATCAGCGCGCCGCTGCACAGCATGAACACCGGCACTGCCCAGCGGCTGACGCTGCCGTAAAAGTCTGCCGCCAACCACCGGGGAGAGCCCACCTCGTGGCAGGCATAGTGGTTGGCGGTGCAGTGGATGAGCAGCACGGCGCAGATCGCCAGCGCCTTGGTCAGATCGATGCCGGCGGACCGGCTGTTTCTCGCTTGTTCCTTCATCGTCCTGCGCCTCCCAGAATCTCCCGAATCAGCTCCTCGTTCCGGTCCAGCTTTCGGATCAGGCAGTCCAGGCGGTCCGCCACGCCGGAGCGGATGGACGCCCGGTTCTCCATGACCTCCCGGAAAGCGGCCTGGAACCGCTCGCAGGTGAAGTCCTCCACGGAGCACACCGTGGGCCGCCCGATGGAGTCCAGAAAGGAATCCACCTTGGGGTCGTAGCTGATCCCCAGCATGGGAACCCCCATGACGGCGGCATAGATCAGGGAGTGGAGCCGCACGCCCACCAGCACATCCATACAGCCGATGATGGACAGCATCTCCTCCGACAGGTACTTCCGCCGCAGGCACCCGGCCTTTCCTTCCAGCCGCGCGGCCACCGTCTCGCACACCCCAATATCCTCGCTCTGAAAGAAAGGAATGAGCACCGCGTCCGCACCGTAGGCCTCCCGCAGCCAGAGGATGCACCGCTCCACCTCCGCCAGGAGGGCGGGGGACGCCTTCCTGGACTTGAGGGCCCAGCCCACAGTGAGCTTGTCCGGATTCCGGGGACAGCCCTCCCGCTCCAGAATCTCCAGGCCCAGGGCGGTATCCGCCTTCCTCACCCGGATCACCGGGTCCGCCGTCACCTGGACCAGCCTCCCGGGGACGCCGATGGAGAGCAGCAGGTCCCGGGACGCCTCGTCCCGGACCACGATGCCGCTGGCCCGGCGGAGGACGCGGGCCGTCAGGCGGCGGTTCCGGGAGCTGTTGATGGGGCCGATGCCCTGGCTGTAGATAAACGTCTTTTTCCCCAGCAGCTGGGCCAGCCGGAGGATGAAGAGATAGTAGAGGATGCTCCGGCCGGAGGTGGCGTCCTGGAGGAGGCTCCCGCCGCCGGAGAGAAGCAGATCGCACCGCCAGACGCACCGCAGGATATCCCACAGGGACATCCTGCGCGCGGCCCGGACGCCGTATTTCGCCTCTGTGGCGGCGGGATCATGGCTGAGGACGGTGATTTCCGCGTCCGGCAGCTTCTCCCGCAGGTTATCAATCACCGTGCGGAGGATGGACTCGTCGCCGATATTGTTGAACCCGTAGTAGCCTGAGATGAGTATGTTGCACATTTATTCGGCCTCGACATATTTTTTTCGCAGCAGACGCCCCAGGCGGCACAGCAGATCAAAGCACAGCATATAGACGCACCCGAGAAGGATGCCGAACACCAGGCTCAGCCCCGTGCGGATAAAGCCCAGGTACAGGGGGGTGCGGATGTGCATGAAGGTGTTGCACACGCTGGTGAGCCCGATGGTCCCCGCCAGACCGAACACCGCCGTCCAGAAGGGCATACGGCGCACGGCGCAGTAAACCGAGAGCATGATGGCCGGGAAGGCCACCAGGAACTCCTTGGTTCTGGGCCGGGCCAGGAAGATCTCCTCCAGCACGTTCCGGGCCAGCAGCTCCAGGGTGGAGATGGGCACATCCGCCTCGTTGCCGGTGCGGGCCAGGTAGTAGTACCCTACCAAACCCGCCAGTCCTGCCAGCACCAGGGCCCACACCGGGATTGTCCAGCGCAGGGCGGAGACGATATCCCGGATTTGCAGAGTGTTGGAGGTGCGGCTCTTCTCGAACACGCCGTAGTAGGACACGTACAGCAGGCAGAAGAAGGCCAGGGGCAGCAGCTGCGCCGCCTTGACCCCCCGGAAGATCCCCAGCTCCAGCATGAAATCTGTGGAGGAGAGGGGCGCGGCGGTCATAACGGCCCCGGCCAGGGACAGAAGCACCGCGATCACCAGCACCCCGGCGCTCACCGGGAGAATCCGCCGGAGGGAGGACCTGGCGGGGATGGTCTGTCCCGCCCGCTTGGCGGCCTGGAGGAAGAATGCGGCGGCCAAACAGGCGAAAACCACTGCGCTGGCGAAGCTGGAGAGCAGCCGGAAGGTGTTGGGCATCACCACCCAGGCCCCCGCCACGCACACGGCGGCGGCTCCCGCCAGCGCCAGGGTCCATTTCCGCCGCATGGGCAGGAAGGTCCCCGGCAGCAGCGCCCCGCAGATTCCGGCTCCCAGCCCCAGCGCCAGCAGCAGAAGCCGGGCGGGCTGATAGTTTTCCATCACCGAGGCCCGGCCCATGGAGATGCCGTGGCGGGCCAGACGGGCGTTCAGGCCGTCGAACATGTCCCGGTAGACGCCGATATCGGTGATGTAGGCGTAGCTGTTGCTGGTCTGCTTGATGGGCTTGAAGTAGATGACCCGGATATTCCGCTCCACGATGGTCCGGAAGAGGGTGTTCTCAATCTCCTCCGCCCCCTCGTAGCCGTAGAAGCCGTAGCGGAACTGGATGTAGTTCCACACAGAGAACACCCGGACGGTGTTCAGATCCGTCCCCCGGGCCACCTTCTCAATGCCGGACTGTATGATGTTCTCCCGCTGGACATTGGTTTCAATGAGGCCCACTGTGATATGGTTGTCCCGGATGTAGTCCAGGGCGAATTCCCCGTCGTCATAGCCGATGACCGCCTCGCCCCCGGCGATGATATACTCCGGCACAATGCCGTGCTTCTCATACCCGGCCACCACCGCCTGGGCGTACCGAGTGTCGTTGTGGCCATTGTAGCTCATGGTCCGGGGGATGATCTCCATGCCCAGGCCCTGAATCAGCTCTACCTTCTCCGGCATGAGGCCCAGGGAGATGGCCATGAGCTTGGAGGAGGCGATGTCGTTGCGCTCGGCAAAGCCCTTGCCCTTGGTGTCCCGGTAGGAGTAGGTGGCCTCGTAGAGGGTGTCGTTGACAGAGCCGTCCAGGAGGATATAGGCCCGCAGGACGGGCTCATAGCGATACTGGGAGGAGAGGCCGTTGTCAATATCCAGGAGGAAGGATCCGGCGGGGAACCTCGCGCCGATGGCCTCCGTCACAAAATCAATGGCCTCTTGGCCGGCGACCTCCACCAGCACATCGAAGCGGTCATATCCCCGCTCCTCCATCTGCCGGACGAATCTCTCCGGGTAGTTGGAGCGCCAGTTGGCGTCCTGCATGAGCTCGTCCATCATGGTGGCGGTGACGGCCATGGGGGATTTTTCCATAAGGCTGGAGAGGCTCTCCTCCGTCAGGCCCACCCTCGTGATGCCCATGTCCCGGAACTGCTCCAGCCACCAGGCGATATCGTGCTCGCTCTGCTCGGCCAGCAGCTCCAGCTCCGAGTAGTCCAGCACCACGTCATAGGTTTTGTTCTCCGCCTCCACCCCCCAGCGCTGGGCGATGACCACCAGTCCGGCGATCAGGGTCAGGGCCAGAGCCCCCAGCAGAATCCTGTTCTTGTCCAAAAAGTCTTTCATGCGCTTACCGCTCTCCTTCTTTTTTAAAGGTAAGATATCCCTCAAGAATGAGGGCCGCAGCCACCCCGTCCACGATTTTCTTCCGCTTCCTGCCGTTCTTTCCGGCGGCGGACAGAATCTGGTGGGCGTCGATGGTGGTCCGCCGCTCGTCCCAGAGAACCACCGGCAGGCCCAGCGCCTCCCGCAGCTCCCCCGCCAGGGCCTCCGCCTTCTCCGCCCGGGGACCCAGGCTCCCGTCCATATTCTTCGGATATCCTAAAACAAGCTCCTCCACACCGTATTCCCCGGCCAGGCGCTCCACAGCGGCCAGCACCTCCGGGAGGCGTCGGGTGTGGACCACCTCCACATGCCCCGCCAGCAGCCCCGTGGCGTCGGATACCGCCAGCCCTGTGTGGGCGTCTCCGTAGTCGATGGCCATGATCCGCATCCGTTTTCCCTCCCCGCCGCAAAATCTCTACCATTATACCGCATTTTACCGGTAAAAAAAAGAGGATTATTTGCTAAATTTAACTTGACGAATACCCGGCGGCGTGTTATAGTAAGGTTTACCTGTGGAAACGGGCTTTCTTTTTGTGCGCGTTTTCGCTTCCGGGCACAGGGGAACGCCGCCGTCCAAAAGCAGGGAGGCAATCGGTACAGGCCATGGAGCCTGTATACATGAATAAGGAGGTGCCGCTAGAATATGCGCGTGAAAATCACACTGAGATGCAACGAGTGCAAGCAGAGAAACTACAACACGGTCAAGAATAAGAAGAACGACCCCGACCGGCTGGAGATGAACAAGTACTGCCCCTTCTGCCGCAAGCACACGGTCCACTCTGAGACCAAGTAAGGAAAGGAACATTCATCATGGCTGAAGAAAAGAACGTCAAGAAGGATCGGGGCCGCTGGTTCCGCGAAATGAGAAGCGAGCTGAAGAAGGTCGTCTGGCCCTCCGCCGACAAGGTGGCGAAGAACACCGGGACGGTCATTCTCTACAGCGTCATCATTGGCGCGTGTATTTGGATCTTTGACGGCGTGGCCGCCCTGCTCATCAAAACCCTGCTCAACGTGTTCGGCGCGTAAGGGGTAGGGGAAGATGGCCGATAATGCGAAGTGGTATGTCGTCCATACCTACTCCGGCTACGAGAACGCCGTAAAAACCACCATTGAAAAGCTCGTGACCAACCGGGGGATGTCCGACATGATTCAGGACATCCAGATTCCTCTGGAGAAGGTCACGGAGATCAGCGACGAGGGCGTGGCCAAGGAGGTCGAGCGGAAGGTATTTCCCGGCTACGTCCTCCTGAAAATGGTCATGACCGACGACAGCTGGCACCTGGTGCGCAACGTCCGGGGCGTCACCGGCTTCGTCGGCGAGGCCAGCAACAAGCCCATCCCCCTCAGCGAGGCGGAAGTCCTCTCCCTGGGGATGGAGAAGCACGAGGTCGTCGTCCTGTACAATGTGGGTGACCGGGTGCGCATCAACGACGGTCCCCTGGAGTCCTTTACCGGCACCGTGGAGGAGATCGACGCGGAGAAGAACAAGGTCACTGTCGTGGTGTCCATGTTCGGCCGCGAGACCCCCGTGGAGCTGGAGCTGGACCAGGTGGAAGTCGTCAGCGACTGAGATACAGCGCGTTTTCCGCCGCGCCGCGCGGCACGTGGGAGGAGCGCACCATAGGCGCTCTGCTACCACCACATTTTATCAAGGAGGTGCCTACCAATGGCACAGAAAGTCGTAGGATTCGTCAAGCTTCAGATTCCCGCGGGCAAAGCGACGCCCGCGCCCCCCGTCGGCCCCGCTCTGGGCCAGCACGGCGTGAACATCGCCGCCTTTACCAAGGAGTTCAATGAGCGCACCAAGAACGACATGGGCATGATCATCCCTGTCATCATCACCGTGTACGCCGACCGCTCCTTTACCTTCATCACCAAGACCCCCCCGGCGGCGGTCCTTATCAAGAAGGCCTGCAACATCGAGTCCGGCTCCGGTGTGCCCAACAAGACCAAGGTGGCCACCATCAGCAAGGCCGACGTGCAGAAGATCGCCGAGACCAAGATGCCCGATCTGAACGCCGCCAGCCTGGAGTCC
>JAAWUC010000010.1 GCA_022804995.1 Oscillospiraceae bacterium | reverse complement strand
GGGGGTGCGCACGCCGGCCACCACGTCCTCGCCCTGGGCGTTCATCAGGAACTCGCCGAAGAGCTTCTTCTCGCCGGTGGCGGGGTTGCGGGTGAAGGCAACGCCGGTGCCGGAGGTATCGCCCATGTTGCCAAAGACCATCTCCTGGACGTTGACGGCGGTGCCCCAGGAGGAGGGGATGTCGTTCATGCGGCGGTAGTAGATGGCCCGGGGGTTATCCCAGGAGCGGAACACCGCCCGCACCGCGCCCATGAGCTGCTCACGGGCGTCCTGGGGGAACTCCTCGCCGATCTTCTCCCGGTACTCGTTCTTGAAGAGCTCGGCCAGCTCCTTGAGGTCCTTGGCGGTGAGCTCGGTGTCCAGGGTGACGCCCCGGCGCTGCTTCATCTCGTCGATGAGCTCCTCAAAGTACTTCTTGCCCACCTCCATGACCACGTCGGAGTACATCTGGATAAACCGGCGGTAGGAGTCGTAGGCGAAACGGGGGTTCTTGGTCTTCTTGGCGAAGGCCTCCACCACCTGGTCGTTAAGGCCCAGGTTGAGGATAGTGTCCATCATGCCGGGCATGGAGGCCCGGGCGCCGGAGCGGACGGAAACCAGCAGGGGGTTGTTCATGTCCCCGAACTTCTTGCCGGTCATGTCCTCCAGCTTGGACATATACTCCATGATTTCGTCCTGAATTCCGGCGTTGATGGTGCGGCCGTCCTCGTAGTACTGGGTGCATGCCTCGGTGGTAATGGTGAAGCCCCGGGGGACAGGCATCCCCAGGTTGGTCATCTCCGCCAGGTTGGCGCCCTTGCCGCCCAGCAGCTCCCGCATGGAGCCGTTGCCCTCGGAGAACAGGTATACGAACTTTTTGCTCACGTTTCTTTTCCTCCTGTAAAAATTATGATCAGTATGCGCACATCAGACTTTCATTATAGAAGTTCAGAGGCCGCAATGCAAGGGGGATTTGACGTTTTTTTCACAAAATTTTCCTGGGTTGGAGCCCCGGCTGAATTTCCTCAATCTTTTTCCGTTGGTGGTTGATTTTCCGCAGCGGGATATGATACAATAGATATAATTTTGCATCTGGCCGCGGCGGACGGCTGGAGAGGGAGGCGGCGGCGTGACAACGGAAGCCTTTGCCGGGACGGAGCTGGCCCGGCGCGTGCGGGAGGCCGCTGGCCGGGACGCCCTGGCCCACGCGATCATCCTCAGCGGGGAGGGCGATTTGACAGCCGCCGCCCGGTATCTGGCGGCGGCGATGGAGTGCGGGGCGGCGGAGCGGCCCTGCCTGATCTGCGCCCACTGCCGGAAGGTGCTGCGGGGCATCCACCCGGACGTAACGGTGGCGGAGGACCCGGACCACAAGAACATCTCCATGGAGATCCTGCGGGGCCTGCGGGCCGACGCCTATATCCTGCCCAACGAGGGGCGGCGGAAGGTGTACATCTTTCCTGACTGCTCCCTGCTGGAGCCCAAGGCCCAGAACGTGCTGCTCAAGGTGCTGGAGGAGGGCCCGCCCCAGGCGGCGTTCCTCTTTTGCGCGGCCAACAGCGCCGCCCTGCTGCCCACCATCCGCTCCCGGGCGGAGCTGTGGCGCCTGCCTCCCGCCGGGGCGGTTGGAGAGGCGGACGGCGGCGGCAGGCGGCTGTGCGAGCTGCTGCGGAGCGGGAAGCGGGCGGATCTGGTGGGCTTTTTTATGGACCTGGAGAACAGCAAGCGCAAACGGGAGGAGCTGCGGGACATGCTGGCGGAGGCCAGATCCCTCCTGACCGGCGGTCTGGCGGCGTGCTACGGCGGCGGGGACGGCTTCTCCCGGCAGCTGGCCCGGGATATGGGCCGGCGGCGGCTGGCGGCGGCGGTAGACATCCTCGGGAAATATCTCCTCCGCTGCGGGTACAATATCGGCGTCGGGCACCTGACCGGCGCGCTGGCGGCGGAACTGACGGAGACGCGGCAGTAAGCCCCTTCCGGGAAGCATAGAACAATACGGACAGCGGCGGGGGCGGAGCTCCCGCTTACAAAGGAGGAACCAATCTTTGGCAGAGGTTATCAGCGTCCGCTTTCGGGGCGGAACGAAAAATTACTATTTTGACCCCAAGGGGCTCCAGATAGAACCCAATCAATATGTGGTGGTGGAGACTGCCCAGGGCATTGAGTACGCCCGGTGCGTGGAGGGCAACCACCAGGTCCCAGACCAGAGCGTGGTCCAGCCCCTGCGGGGCGTGGCCCGCATCGCCACGGAGAACGACCACAAGGCCGCCGCCTACAACCGCAAGCGGGAGAAGGAGGCCTTCGGCATCTGTGAGAAGAAGATCGCCGCCCACGGACTGGAGATGAAGCTGGTTAACGTGGAGTGCAGCTTCGAGGGCAGCAAGATCATCTTCTTCTTCACAGCCGAGGGCCGGGTGGACTTCCGGGAGCTGGTGCGGGATCTGGCCAGCGTGTTCCGGGCCCGCATTGAGCTGCGGCAGATCGGCGTCCGGGATGAGGCCAAGATGCTGGGGGGCCTGGGGATCTGCGGGCGGCCCCTGTGCTGCGGGCAGTTTTTGCAGGAGTTCATCCCTGTGTCCATCAAGATGGCCAAGACCCAGAACCTGAGCCTGAACCCCACCAAGATCTCCGGCACCTGCGGGCGGCTGATGTGCTGTTTGAAGTACGAGCAGAACGCCTACGAGGACGCGGCCAAGCGGATGCCCAAGAACGACAGCTTTGTGGATACCCCTGACGGCGTGGGCAATGTGAGCGGCGTGGACCTCCTGCGGGAGCAGGTCCAGGTCCGGCTGGACAGCGCTCCTGAGGCCCCCCGGCGCTACAAGGGCAGCGAGATCCGGGTCCTGCGCAGCGGCAAGGGGAGCCGGGAGGGAATCGAGATCCCCAAGGAGCGCCCCCAGCGGGCCGATCCCCCGGAGACGGAGGAGGAGCGGGAGCAGCGGGTGTTCCGCCGCATGGGGAGCGTGAAGGATCCCATCCCGGTGTCTTCCGTGCTCTCCAGCGAGTCTGAGGCCCCCGGCGAGGACCGGAACCGCCGCCGCCGGAACGGCCGGAATGGCCGGCCCAACAGCCGGCCCAAGCCCGCCCCCGATAACCAGCAGCCCTCTGTCAAGGCGGAGAAGAAACCCGAAGCCGCCCCGCCCAGGAAAAATCCCCCCCGCCAGCGGAGCGTGGAGAAGCCCGTTCGGGTGGAGAAAGTGGAAAAGCTTGCCGTGCCCCACACCACCGGCACTACCGCCGAGAAGAAGGCCGCCGCCGACCGCGCCGCCCAGCAGCAGGGCCAGCAGGCCGCGCCCAAGCCCGGCGGCAACGCCAACCGCCGCCGGAAGCCACGGAGGCGGCCTCCCCGGGAGAACGGCGGAGAGTAAGGAAACACGCGAAAAAAGAGCCGTCCTGCCTGACAGGGCGGCTCTTTCCATGCCGTGCTATAATTGCAGCGTCTGACCGCCGTCCTCCCCGTCCTTCCTCTTCTTTTTCGGGGTCTGGTCATATCCGAAGTCCTTGGCGGCGGAGGCGGTGTCCCGGCTGAGCATAGCCTCCATCACCTTGATGTCGCTGACCACATCCATGGCGTCGCTGGAGTAGAGCTGGTCCAGCTGGTGCTCAAAGCCGCCCACAATGGCGTCCATGGTCTGCTCAATCCGCTCCTTGGCCTCCCGCAGGTGCTCCCCCTCCACCCCGGTCTCCTCAAACTCCGCATAGGCGTCCAGCAGCTTCAGGGTGGTGGGCAGGTAGTAGTCAAAGAAGGTGTGGATCCGCTCCCGCTTCTCCGGGTGCTCCTCCACTTCCTTGAAGATCAGGGCGCTGACCTGCTCCAGCCGGTCGATCTTCCGGCTCAGCTCCGGGTCGGCGATGCGGTCGTTGGCGCGGCGGATGTCCCGGAGAACACCGGAGTAGCCCTCCCCAGCCTCCTTGGGGGGCTCAGAGACGGGCTCCTCCTCCTGGACAAATGCGGACGGCTCTTCCTTCTCCAGGGTGGCCCCGAAGCGGAGGAAGTACCCCCGCTCATAGTCAATATAGGCGTCCTCCCCCAGATAGCCCTTGTCGATGAGCTTCTGGAGCTCCTTAGCGGCCTTGGCGGGGGTGCGGTTGACCCGCTTGGCGATCTCGTTGAGGGGCATGGCGTCCACATTGCCGATGGCCAGGATATACCGCTGGCTGCGGCGGCTCATGCGGTTGAGGTACTGGCCCCGGAAGAACATGACGCCACCGGAAACCAGAAAGCCCAGACTGGCGAAAAGGTCCTCAAACCTCACATAGTAGCCGCTGAGAAGGTCCGAGGTAAAATCCGCGCCGATGAAGAAGCCCGTGACCAGACAGCACAGGCCGATGATCCGCAAGAGCACCCCGGCGGGCTTGGCCTTGGTCTTTTTCTTTTTGGTGGTCTTCTTGGGTTTAGGGGCGGGCTTCGGCGGAGATGGGGGTACGGGCTCCGCCTTGGGGTAGACATGGCCCGCCGCGCTGCCGGTATTCTGCCGGATGGTCCGCTCCACCTCGTCGGCGGTGCGCTGGATGGTCCGCTCCACCTCCGCCGCCGTTTTGCGGATGGCTTGATCGGTCTTGCCGGAGGTCTGGGCGAGCTTCTGATCCAGCGTCCGCATGACCTTGTCCACCGCGTCCTCCACGCTCTTTTCCACCTTGGCCCCGGCGGCACTGCGCCGCTTCTGATTGCTCTCCCCGCCGAAGGTGTTGAAAAACAGCAGGATTAGGGCGATGGGCCAGGCCCCCACCGCGAACATTAAAATGATCAGCGGCCAGCTGTACCAGCCGGTGTTGTCCTGCCCCTTCCGGCCGCTGGAGCGCCTGGGCGGATCCGAGTAGTCGGGTGGCTGGCGTCCGCCGCCGGTGAATTTGTTCTTGTCGTAGTAGTCGCCCATTCTACCGCTCCCCCTTCTTCCGCAGCTTCGTCTTCCTCCCCTGGGAATCGACCAGGTAGGTATTGTCCAGCTGGCTCCGCAGACTGCCGGTCACGGAGTCGATATACTCCCGCCGGAGGGCGTCCCGCTCCCGGAGCTCCTCCTCCGTCAGGCCCTCGGCCTTTGCCTTTCGGGCCAGGGTGTTGATACGGTCGATCTTGTGCTGTTCCATGTGATGCCTCCTCAGAGATACCGCTCTATCGTAATCCCGGTGCGGCCCTTTTTGCTCAGGCCGCCCACCTCCCGAAGCCTGGCCCTGCCGAAGCCCCGGGCGGTCAGCACCGCCCCCTCCGCCACCGGTTTGTCCGGCTTGAGGCAGGGCGCGTGGTCCAGATTCACCCGGCCCGCGGCGATGAGCTCCGCTGCCCTCCCCCGGCTCATGGAGAAGGCCGTGGCCGTCACCGCGTCCAGGCGGAGGGAGGACACCGTGTCCCGGATGAGCTTCACCTGGACCTGGGGGAGAATCAGCTCCTCACGTCCGATCTCGGCGACGCTCAGCCTCACCCGGCCCGCCTCCCCCCACTCCCGGAGAAAGAAGTCCCGCAGGGAGGGCGCGGCGATGATATCCGCGCTGTGCGGGGAGACCAGGATGTCCCCCAGCCGGTCCCGCTCCACCCCCAGGCCCATGAGGCTGCCCAGGATGTCCCGGTGGGTGAGGGCGCTGTCCTGGCCGTGGAAGGAGGCCCGGAGAAAGACCAGCTCCCCCTCCGCCTCCTCCATCCAGTCCGGAAGAAACACCAGGATTTTCCGCTCCGCCTCTTCGTAGCCCCCGTCCAGCCCGTAGCCGTCCCGGACCCCGGCGGCGTTCAGCAGGGCCTGGGCCAGCCGCTGCTCCCGGGGGGAGAGGAAGGGGGTGGCGGCGGGGATATTTTTCCGCTGGGACTGCTCATACTTGTCCAGCACCCGGGCCAGGAGGAGGCGGTCCTCCGGTTCCTGCGCGGTTTTGGCGATGATTGTCGATTTATCCATGTAGATTCTGCGTCCTGTACAACTGCGCGTAATCGCCATTTTTCGCGATCAGCTCCTCGTGGGCGCCCTCCTCGCTGACCACCCCGTCCCGGACCACCAGGATCCGGCTGGCCTTGCGGACGGTGGAGAGGCGGTGGGCAATAATCAGCGTGGTCCGTCCCTCGGCCAGCTCGTCGAAGGCCCGCTGGATCTTGGCCTCGGTGATGCTGTCCAGGGCGGAGGTGGCCTCGTCGAGAATGAGCACCGGCGGGTCCTTCAGGAAGATCCGGGCGATGGAAATGCGCTGCTTCTGCCCGCCGGAGAGGAGGACGCCCCGCTCGCCCACGTAGGTGTCAAAGCCCTCGGGCATAGCCATAATGTCGTCATAGATCTCCGCCCGCTTGGCGGCGGCGATGACCTCGTCGGCGGAGGCCCCGGGGCGGCCGTAGCGGATGTTCTCCATGATGCTGGCGGCGAAGAGGAACACGTCCTGCTGAACCACGCCGATGTTCCGCCGCAGGCTCCGCTGGGTCACATCCCGCACATCCAGGCCGTCAATCCTGATGCTGCCGGCCCCCACGTCGTAAAACCGTGGGATGAGGCTGCAAAGGGTGGTTTTTCCGCCGCCGGAGGGTCCTACCACAGCAATCGTCTCCCCGGGCTTGACATGGAGGGAGACGTGGTGGAGAACCTCGGTGTCGTCCCGTTCGTAGGAGAAGGACACATTCTCCACGTCGATCTGCCCCTTGACGCCGGAGAGCTCTATTGCGTCGGGCTTATCCTTCAGATCCGGCTCAATGCGCATGAGCTCCACAAACCGGCCCAGCCCCGCGATGCCGTCCACCAGCATCTCCGAGAGGTTGGCCAGCTTGCGCATGGGGTTGATGAAGGTGGTGATATAGAGGAAGAAGGTGGTGAGGTCGATGTAGTCCATCTCCCCCTCCATGATGAGCCACCCGCCTATGGCGATGATCGACACGGGCATGATGCACATAAAGAACTCCATGGAGGCGAAGAAGTTGGCCATAGCCTGATACCGCTCCTTCTTGGAGGTCTTGAAGCGCTCGTTGGCCCCGTTGAACTTCTCATTCTCGGCACTCTCGTTGGAGAACGCCTTGGCGGTGCGCATACCGGAGATGCTGGACTCGATATCGGCGTTGATGCTGGCGATATTCTGCTTCACCGCCCGGGAGGCCCGAACCATCTTCTGCCGGTTGATGTTCACCACGATAAGGAAGGTTGGCACCAGCAGGAGCATGACCAGGGCCAGCTTCCACTGAATAGTAAACATAATGGCAATAGCGCCCACCACCGTGACGCCGGAGATAAAGAGGTCCTCCGGGCCGTGGTGAGCCAGCTCCGTGATGTCGAAGAGCTCGGCGGTCATGCGGCTCATGAGGTGGCCGGTGCGGTTTTTGTCGTAGAAGCCGAAGGAGAGGGTCTGAAGGTGGGTGAAGAGATCCTTGCGGATATCGGCCTCCACCAGCACGCCGAAGGTATGGCCCCAGTAGCAGACGATGTACTGCATGACGGAGCGGAGGAGGTAGGCGAGCAGCAGAATGGCGATGACCGTGAAGAAGGCTGTGTAGCGGCTCTCCGGAATGAGCTCGTTCATGCAGATTCGGGAGACAAAGGGGAAGGACAGGTCGATAATGGATATGGTCAGGGCGCAGACCATATCCATCAGAAAGAGCTTCATATGAGGGCGGAAGTAGCTGACAAAGATGCCCAGCAGGCTCTGCCTGTGGAAATCGCGGGTTGCCATGAGAAGGGGCCTCCGTTTCTATAGGATGGATGTCTATCATTTCACAATTTATCATTGTAGCATATCCTCATTTGTGATGCAACAGGGGGGAAAGATTAAATTTTCATTATCCCCCCGGTCTCCTCTCAGGGGCATAATATTTTTCCACCTTCCTCTTGACAAATTCGTTCTACTGGGATAGAATGTCGCTATGGTCATTCTATCGCGATAGAACCCATCAAGGAAGGAGCCATGACATGGAAGAAAAACTGTACGACAGCGAGCTGAGGATTCTGGAGAACCTCTGGACCGCCGGGGAGCTGACAGCGAAGGACCTGGCCGCCCGGGCGGCAGACCAGGTGGGCTGGAGCAAGACCACCACCTACACCGTCATCAAAAAATGTGTGGAGAAGGGCCTGGTGGCCCGGGAGGACCCGGGATTCCGCTGCCGGGCTGTGGTCAGCCGGAAGGAGGCTCAGCAGTGGGAGACCAGGGACCTCATTGACCGGATGTACGGCGGCTCCGCCGACCATCTGGTGGCCTGCCTCCTGGAGGGCCGGAAGCTGGACAGCGGGGAGCTCGACCGTCTCCGCCGTCTGGTGGAGGCGCTGAAATGACCGCCGGGGTGCTGGGGACGCTGGGCCATGTGTCCCTCTCCGCCGCGACGATGATTCTGGCCGCGATGGTCCTCCGCTTCCGCTTCCAGGAGCGGGTGCCCCGGCGGGTGTTCTGCCTGCTGTGGGACCTGTGCCTGGTGCGGCTGCTGCTGCCCCTGCGGCTCACCTCGCCGTTCTCCATCCGGGCCCTGCTGCCTGTGAGGGAGGCTATCCCCCAGACGGCGGCGATCCGGCAGGTCCAGATCGCCGGCGCCTCCTTTGAGGCTGGCTTCTCCCTGGCGGAGGACACCGCCGTTTACGCGGGGACCTCCGCGGAGACCGCGGCCGGCCTTGGAGGCTTCCGCCTGCCGCCGGTGAATCTCCCGCTGCTGGCCTGGGCCGCTGTGGGGATGCTCCTGGCCGCCTGGTTTCTGTGGGGGCACCTGCGCAGCCGCCGGGTTTACGCCATGTCCCTGCCCCTGGACAACGCCTTTGTCCGCCGCTGGCAGGAGGACCACCCCCTGTTCCGACCGGTCCAGGTCCGCTTCAGTGACCGGATTGCCGCGCCCCTGACCTACGGCGCGGTCTATCCGGTGGTGCTCCTGCCAAAAGGGATGGACCTGGCGGATACCGCCGGGCTGGCCTATGTTCTGGAACACGAGTACACCCACATCCGGCGTTTCGACGCCCTGCGCAAATGGCTTCTGGCCGCTGCCCTGTGCCTCCACTGGTTCAACCCCTGCGTCTGGCTGATGTATATTCTGGCCGGGCGGGACATGGAGCTGAGCTGCGACGAGGCGGTGCTGCGCGCTGGCGCGGACCGCAGCGGCTACGCCCTCACCCTCCTGGCTCTGGAGGAGGAGCGGGGCCGCTGGAGCCCCAGCGGGAGCCATTTCAGCCGGAACGCCACCGAAGAAAGGATTAAAACCATTATGAAACGCAAGCAAATTTCTCTCGCCGCCCTGCTGGCGGTGCTGGTGGTCATGTCCATCGCCACCACGGTTTTTGCCACCAACGCCCCGGAGACGGACTTCCCCGCCCAGCGGGACACCGGCGCCGTCAGCACCGGGCTGATAATGGACAGTGTCATCAGCAAGCAGGATGAGAACGGCAATACCCTTTGCTCCGTCGATGGAGGAAAGACCTGGATGAGCGAGGACCGCTACCACGCCGAGTACGGCGATTGGGGCGAGAACTGGCAGGTGGAGTGGTGGACCGCCGAGGAGTACGAGGACTGGCTGGAGCAGGAGAAGAAGGACCTACAGGAGATCATCGGCGAGCGGGGCTACACCGGCGGCGACGGCTGGTTCGTCTGGGACCAGAAGAGGGTGGACGAGGCCATTGCCCTGTATGAGGAGATTCTGGAGAACATCAAAAAGGGCGCGCTGTATTCCAAGCGCGTCCTGGACAAGGACGGCAATGAGATGGGCGACATCTCCCTGGGCATGGACGGCTTTGTGTCCACCTGTGACGAGCAGGCCCAGGACGCGCTGAGCGTGTCCGCCGTGTTCACCTCCCCGGCGGACCTCCCCGAGCTCCGGGAGGAGGCCAGGGTAAATGTATCTGAGCTGCTGAAGGCCTGCGAGCCCTACGGCCTCACCGGCAGCGAGCAGGACGGCCTCTTTTACAACGGCCAGCGGGTGCGCTGCTTTGTGGACGGGTACTCCCTGGGGGAGCCGGGCCTCTACGGCATCGGCTACACCTATATTGACGACGGCGGAACCGTGGATGTCCACACCCTCCGGGGGATCATATTCAACCCCGACGGCTCATATAATCCCTACGGAGAGCTGACCGCGCTGGCCGCTTCCGGGGAGGCGGGCTTTGACCAGGATATCATCGACTGCGCCCAGCCCTCCGCCGGTCCCCAGATTGCTGCGGCTGCCGGAAACACGGGAAACGCCGGCGGGCAGACCTTCGAGGAGATCTTCGCCCGGTACAAGGACTACGGCCTGACCTACGAGCCCGCAGTGGGCGGACGGGGGAACCTCTTCTACAACGGCCAGCCGGTGGCCAGCTTCGCGGACCAGCGGCCCGACGGCGGCGTGTTCAGCTTCATGTCGGACAGCGGCGAGGGCCTGACCCTGCGGACGGAGTACGGCAGGGACGGCGTCCTGCTGGGCCTCAAAACCGCATAAACCGGCGGGCACAGCCTCCCTGACGCAAAAAGCGCCCGTCCCCCACGGGGGACGGGCGTTTTTCTCTGTCAGGCTATTGTTCGAGCGGCGGGAGGGATTTTAGCTCCCGCAGGCACTTGGGGCAGATATTCTTACCCCGGAAGATCGAAATGTCTTTTGAACTGTCACAGAAGATACATGTAGGACGGTACTTCTTCAGTACGACTGTGGAGCCCTCCACATAGATCTCCAGTGCATCCCGCTCCGCAATGTCCAGCGTCCGGCGCAGCTCAATCGGCAGTACGATCCGTCCAAGCTCATCAACTTTCCTGACGATCCCGGTGGATTTCATCACACAGCCTCCTTCACGTTTTTCCCTTCACTACTGATATGCTAGTGTTAGCATATCATAGACGATGTGCCCTGTCAACCGGGTTCGACTTATTTTTTTCCAAAAATTTCGAATATTTCCGTCACAAAAATTATATATTGTGCAAAGGAAAGGGAAGCGGACGGGTCTGTTTTCCATATTCAGGAAAAGGAGTGAAGCATATGGCAATGGCTTGGGTCTGGACGGGGATGGTCTCTGCGGCGGTCCTCTTCGGGCTGTTTCAGGGAACTATCGGCGCGGTGGGAAACGCGGCCATGGAAGGGGCGGCAGCGGCGGTGGAGCTGTGTCTGAGCATGGCGGGGGTGATGTGCCTGTGGGGCGGGGTGATGAGCGTGATGAAGGCCTGCGGCATGACGGAGGCCCTCAGCCGGGCCTTCCGGCCCCTGCTGGGAAAGCTGCTGCCCAACGCCTGCCGGGACAGGGAGACCCTGGCGGCGGTGTCCGCTAATGTGTCCGCCAACCTGCTGGGCCTGGGCAGCGCGGCTACGCCCCTGGGCATCCAGGCCGCCCGGCGGATGGCCGCGAGGAGCGGCGGAACCGCCACCGACGAGCTGTGCCTGCTGGTGGTGATGAACACCGCCTCCATCCAGCTCCTGCCCACCACCGTGGCGGGGGTCCGGGGGGCCCTGGGGGCGGAGAGCCCCTTCGATATCCTGCCGGCGGTGTGGCTGGCGTCGGCGCTGTCGGTGACGGCGGGGATTCTGGCGGCGAAGCTGTTCGCCCGGATCTGGCGGCGGGGGGGACGGTGAGATGGACTACTCTGCCTATCTGGTTCCCCTGCTGCTGATGGGCACAGCGCTGTACGCTCTGGGGAAGCGGGTGAACGTCTACGAGGCCCTGACCAAGGGGGCGGAGGAGGGGCTGACGATTCTGATCCACATCCTGCCGCCCCTGGTGGGACTGATGACGGCGGTCTATATGCTCCGGGCCTCCGGGGCCATGGAGGCGGCGGGGCAGGTGCTCTCACCCGTGCTGGTGCGGCTGGGGATTCCGCCGGAGACCGCCGGGCTGCTGTTCATCCGGCCCGTCAGCGGCAGCGGGGCCCTGGCCATCGGCAGCGAGCTCATGGGGGCCTACGGCCCCGACTCCACCATCGGCCGGACGGCGGCGGTGATGCTGGGGAGCACGGAGACAACCTTTTACACCATCGCAGTGTACTTCGGCTCCGCCGGGGTGCGGAAAACCCGGTACGCCATTCCGGCGGCGCTGATTGCGGACCTGGCCGGATTTATGGCGGCGGCCTTCGCGGTGAGGCTGTTCTTCGGGGGATGAGGCTTCTCTCGATACAGGAGGCTGGGATAATTCCATCAAAATAGCTCACCATATCACCTCACCCGCATTATACCCGGTATATCGGGAATATTCAATAGAGAAGGGAAAATTTATAATGGAAAAATAAACGGGAGGAGGGATGGTCATGATTGCATACGACCCGCTGTGGCGGACCATACGGACAAAAGGCATCACGACCTACACCCTCATCCACCGGCATCGGTTCAGCAAGGGAACGCTGGATTCTCTCAAGCAGGGCCGCAATATTTCCACTGTCACCTTGAATGACCTCTGCCGGATTTTGAATTGCCGGGTGGAGGATGTCCTGGAATACCGGCCGGACGAACCATAAAAAACAGTAAAAAAACACCGGACCGCCTGCGAAACTCCACAGAGCGGTCCGGTGCTTTTCACTGTTTTTACTGAATACTGGTGACAGTATACCCGGCGTCGGCGACGGCCTTGGTCAGAACCTCGTCGCTGGCTTCGCCCTTCACCGTGGCGGTGCCAGCCTCCAGATTCACCGTGGCGGTGACGCCCGGCAGGTCGTTGAGGGCCTTCTCCACTCTCCCGGAGCAGTGGGCGCACATCATGCCCTCGATCTTCATGGTCTTTTCCATTTCTGCTGTTCCTCCTTGTTTTGTATTGATTTCTTCTATGGGCTGGGACGCGACGGGACAGCCCGTCAGACAGATGGTCCCGGTCTCACTGGTCATCCGGGGGGCGCGGGAGCGGTACTTGCTCCGGAAAAACCGCAGGCGCAGGGCGTTTGTCACCACACACACGCTGCTCAGGCTCATAGCGGCGGCGGCGAACATGGGGTTGAGCTGCCAGTTCAAAAAGTAGTAGAACACCCCCGCCGCCAGGGGAATCCCCAGGCTGTTATAGAAGAACGCCCAGAACAGGTTCTCCTTGATATTCCGGATGGTGGCCCGGCTCAGCTCCACAGCGGCGGCGGCGTCCATCAGATCGCTCTTCATGAGCACGATGTCCGCGCTCTCAATGGCTACGTCGGTGCCCGCCCCGATGGCGATGCCCACGTCGGCCCGGGCCAGGGCGGGGGCGTCGTTGATGCCGTCGCCCACCATCGCCACGGTCTTCCCCCGGCTCTGGAGCTCCGCCACCTTCCGCTCCTTGTCCTGGGGCAGAACCTCGGCCATCACGTCTGTGACCCCCAGCTGCTCGCCGATGGCGTCAGCGGTGCGGTGGTTGTCGCCGGTGAGCATGATCACGGAGATGCCCAGCTCCTGGAACGCGGCCACAGCGGCCTTGCTGGTGGGCTTGGGGGTGTCGGCCACGGCGATGAGCCCCAGCATGGTCCGCTCCTTGGCGAAATACAGAGGCGTCTTCCCCTGGGCGGCCAGCTCCTCCCCACGGTCCAGGAAGAAGCTCAGCTCCACCCCGGCCTCCTCCATCATGGCCCGGTTTCCGGCCAGGCACCGGGCTTCCCCCAGCACCGCCATTACGCCCCGGCCGTGGACGGCCCGGAACTGCTTCACCGGCGTCTGGGGCAGGCCCCGGATTGCGGCCTCCTCCACGACAGCGGCCCCCAGGGGGTGCTCCGACGGCGCCTCCAGGCACGCCGCCAGACCCAGCAGGGCGTTTTCCGTCAGCTCCGGCGCGGGAAGAATGTCCGTGACCTGGGGCTTGCCCTGGGTGAGGGTGCCGGTCTTATCCAGCACCACGGTGTCGATGCTGTGCAGAGTCTCCAGGGCCTCGGCGGATTTCACCAGGATGCCGTTCTCGGCCCCCTTTCCGGTGCCCACCATAATAGCCACCGGGGTAGCCAGCCCCAGGGCGCAGGGGCAGGAGATGACCAGCACGGCCACGCCTGTGGTGAGGGCGGCGGTGATGGAGTGGGTTACAAGCAGCCAGATGAGCGCGGCCACGGCGGCGATGACCATCACCACCGGCACGAAGACCCCGGCCACCTTGTCCGCCAGCTTGGCGATGGGGGCCTTGGAGGAGGACGCCTCCTCCACCAGCCGGATCATCTGGGCCAGGGTGGTGTCCTCCCCCACCCGCAGGGCCTCAAAGGTAAAGGCTCCGGACTTGTTGATGGAGGCGGCGGCAACCTTGTCGCCCACGCCCTTGTCCACAGGGATGGACTCGCCGGTGAGGGCGCTCTCGTCCACGGCGGAGGCCCCCTCCACAATCACCCCGTCCACCGGGATGGACTGGCCGGGCCGGACCACGATCCGGTCCCCCACCCGGACCTCCTCCACGGGGATCTCCGTCTCCACCCCGTCCCGGAGGACGCTGGCGGTCTTGGGGGCCAAATCCATCAGGCGGGTGATGGCCTCGCTGGTCTTGCCCTTGGAGCGGGTCTCCAGGAACTTGCCCAGGGTGATGAGGGTCAGAATCATCCCGGCGGACTCAAAATACAAGTCCATGTGGTACTGCTCCACCCGCGCCATGTCCCCGTGGCCGAGGCCATAGCCGATCTGAAAGATGGCGAACACACCGTAAATGACGGCGGCGATGGAGCCCACGGCGATGAGGGAGTCCATATTGGGCGCACCCTTGAAGAGGGTCTTGAAGCCCACCTTATAATATTTGTCGTTGAGGTACATGATGGGCAGGGTCAGCAGGAACTGGATAAAGGCGAAGGCCAGGGCGTTTTCCATCCCCACCAGAAAGCCCGGCAGGGGCGCGCCCATCATATGGCCCATGGAGATGTAAAAGAGGGGGATCAGGAAGGCAAAGGACCAGACAAGGCGGTGCTTCATCTGCTGGAGCTCCCCGGCCATCACGTCCTCCCGCTTAGGCTCGCCGGCCTTGGCCCCCGCCTTCCGGGGCAGGGAGGCCCCGTAGCCGGAGGACACCACCGCGGCCACAATCTCCTCCGCCGTGACGGCGGCCTCGTCGTATGTCACCTGCATGTTGTTGGAGAGGAGGTTGACATTGACGGCGGACACCCCCTCCACCCGGCTCACGGCCTTCTCCACGTGGGCCGAGCAGGCCGAGCAGGTCATACCGGTTACACTGAAGGTCTGCTTCATGGGATTCACCTGACTTTCTGAAAGAGTTTCTTTATTTCATCAATTTTTGCAGGACGCAAACCAGCTCGTCGATCACCTCGTCGTTGCCCTGGCGGATATTGTCCGCCACGCAGGTGCGCAGGTGCTCGCTTAACAGCTCCTTGCTGAAGCTGTTGAGGGCGGCGTTGACGGCGGAGACCTGGACCAGAATGTCTGTACAGTAGACATCCTTGCCAAGCATCTCCCGCAGGCCACGGACCTGTCCCTCGATACGGCTGAGGCGGTTGCACAGGCGGCGGAGTTCCTCGTCGCTCCGTTTCCGGCTCTTGCGGCAGTCACAGCACTGGTCCATCTCAATACCTCCTGGGGGTATTTTTGCTGACAGTGCCAGTATATACCCCGCCGGGGTATTTGTCAAGAGGAATTTTTCAGATACGGGAAAGCGGACCGGCCAGGAGGCCAGCCCGCTTTTCTCTGGTTGTCCCGTCCCTACCGCTTCTCCCCGGGCCGGAAAACCAGCGCGGCCAGGAAGCTGAAGAGCACCGCCGCGGCGATGCCCCCGGCGGTGGCGGTGAGCCCGCCGGTCATCACGCCCAGCCAGCCCTTCTCCCCCACCGCCTTTGCCACGCCCTTGGCCAGGTTAGAGCCAAAGCCCGTCAGGGGCACCGACGCCCCCGCTCCGCCCCACTGGGCAATGGGCCCGTACACACCGATGGCCTCCAAGAATACGCCGCATACCACAAACCCCGTCAGAATGCGGGCAGGGGTCAGCTTGGTCCTGTCGATGAAGATCTGCCCGATGGCACACAGGATGCCGCCGCACAGGAACGCGTTGAGATACTGCATACATACCGTTCTCCTTCTCCTATTTTTCGATAACCACCGCGTGGCAGATGCTGGGGATGCTCTCCCCCTGGAAGCTGGAGGTGGGGGAGAGCAGGGCCCCGGTGGGGGCGAAGAGGATTTTGCGCAGGTGGTTGGCCTCCATCTGCCCCAGCAGATACCCGCACAGCACCGATGCCGCGCACCCGCAGCCGCTGGCCCCGGCGTGCATGTCCTGGGCCTGGATGTCATAGAGGAGCATCCCGCAGTCCTGGTAGTTTTTGCCCATGTCCACCCCGTCCTGGGCGAAGAGGTCCATGACGATCCGGTGGCCCAGGACGCCCAAATCGCCGGTGACCACCAGGTCGTAGTCCTGGGGGCCGGTGCCCGTGGCCGCGAAGTGGGCGGAGAGGGTGTCGTAGGCGGCGGGGGCCATGGCCGCGCCCATGTTGTTGGCGTCGGTGATGCCTTTGTCCACGATCTTGCCGCAGGTGACAGCGGTGATCCGGGGCCCCTCGCCCTGGGCGGCCAGAACCACGCAGCCCGCCGCCGTTGCGGTCCACTGGGCGGTGGGGGTCCGCTGGCTCCCGTAGGGCACGGGCATCCGATACTGGCGCTCGGCGGTGCAGAAGTGGCTGGAGGTCATGGCCGCGATTTTGTCCGCACACCCCCCGGACAGGAGCAGGGAGGCCAGCGCGATGGACTCCCCCATGGTGGAACAGGCGCCGTAGAGGCCGTAGAAGGGAATGCCGAACTCCCGCAGGCCGAAGGAGGTGCCGATGCACTGGTTGAGGAGGTCCCCGGCCAGGACGTAGTCCAGGGCCTCCGGGGAGAGGGTGGCCTTCTCCAGGGCCTTGCTCAGGGCGGTTTTCTGCATGGCGCTCTCGGCCTTCTCCCAGGTCTTCTCGCCGAAGAAGCTGTCGTCGCTGAGGCAGTCGAAGCAGTGGGCCAGAGGTCCCTCCCCCTCCTGACGCCCGCCGACGGCGGCGTGGGAGAGGATGACAGGGGGGCGTGCCAGGGAGAGGGTCTGCCGCCCCAAACGGTTTTGCATATTGATTCGCCTCCATAGGTGGTTTGCCGGAGAACCCGGCGGTTTCTTTATTTTTCACCGAATTTTTGAAATTATTTATTTCGGTGTGGAAATTGCGGGGGAAGTATCGTATAATAGGAAAACCGACTTTGATGAGAAAGGAAATACCCATGCCGGAACAAAAGAGAGCTCTGGGCTGCCTCTGCCCGGAGTGTAAGAAAATCGTCCTGGGGGAGCGGACGGCCTTCGCCCTGATGGCCTCGGCGGCGGCTGTGGTCTGCGACTGCGGCCGGAGCGAGCTGACGGCGGAGAACGACGGCCGCGTCTTCCGCCTCACGGTCCCCTGCGGCCTGTGCGGCGGGGAGCACCGGGCGGAGGTCCCCGTCTCCTCTGTCCTGGAGGGGAGCGGCGTGGCCCTGGCCTGCCCCAAAACCAGGCAGCACTGCTGCTATATCGGCGATATCCGCCGGGTGCGCCCCGCCCTGGAAAAGCTGGAGCTCTCCGCCCGCCGCCGGGAGGAGGGCGAGGCCTTCGCCAACGACACAGTCATGTATGAAATCCTCTCTGAGCTCAAGGACATCGCCGCCCGGGACGGCATCTCCTGCTCCTGCGGCAGCAGGCGTTATACCATGGAGATCCTGAGCGGGGCGGTGGACCTCATCTGCGGGGACTGCGGGGGACGGCTCCGCCTCCCCGCCGCCGCCAGCGAGGATCTGGACGATCTCTGCTGCCACTACACCCTGACCATCAAGGGGAGGGACTGAGATGCTGGCACTCTGCTTCTGCCTCTTTTTCGCCATGGTGGCCGCCGCCCTGGCAACGGGGCACTCCGTGGCCTGGGCCCTGCTGGGGGGCTTGGCTGTATTCTGGCTCCTGGGCCGGCGGCAGGGCTACACCCCCGGACAGCTGTGGAATATGGCCTGGACCAAGTGCAAAAAGAGCCTCATTGTGGTCAAGGTCATCCTGCTTATCGGCGTCATCACCGGCCTCTGGCGGTGCAGCGGCACCATTGCCTTCTGCATTGTGGAGGGCGTGGGGCTGGTGACGCCCAGGCTCTTTCTGGTAACGGCCTTCCTGCTCAGCGGGGCCCTCAGCTATGTGCTGGGCACCTCCTACGGCGTGTGCAGCACCATGGGCGTCATCCTCATGGCTCTGGCCCGGTCCGGAGGCGTGGACCCGGCCGCCGCCGCGGGGGTTATCGTCTCCGGAGCCTACTTCGGGGACCGGTGCTCCCCCGCCTCCTCCGCCGCCAGCCTGGTGGCCGCCGTCACCGGCACGGACCTTTACGCCAACGTCCGCCAGATGCTCCGCACAGGCCTCCTGCCCACTGTACTTACCCTGGGCGTGTACCTGTTCCTCTCCCCCCGCCACCCCCTCTCCGCCCTGGACGGGGAGGTTTTGACGGCCCTGACGGAGGGCTTCACCATCTCCTGGACGGCTCTTATTCCGGCGGCGGTGATGTTCCTGCTGCCCCTTTTCAAGGTCCCCATCAAATGGGCCATGGCCGCCAGCATTACCGCCGCGGCCGCAGTGGCCCTGGCGGTCCAGGGCTTCTCCCCCCTGGAGCTCCTCTCCGCCGCCTGGGGCGGCTACCACCCGGAGGACCCTGCCCTGGCGGCGGTGCTGGAGGGCGGAGGCATCACCAGCATGGCGGTGAGCTATGTCATCGTCACCCTGACGGGCCTCTACTCCGGCATTCTGGAGGGCACCGGGGACCTGGAGCCCCTGGACCGGAAGGCGGAAGCTCTGGCGGCGAAAATCGGCCGCTTTCCGGCCATGACGGCGGTGTCCACCCTCTGCGCGGCAATTTTGTGCAACCAGGCGGTGGCCAGCATCCTCTCCGAGCAGCTGCTGGGCCGGTGCTACTCCTCCCGGGAGGAGCTGGCCATGGACATCGAGAACTCCGGCATCATGACCGCCGGCCTGATCCCCTGGTCTATTGCCTGCTCTATCCCCCTGTCCATGCTGGGGGCGGACAGCCGGGCGGTGCCCTACGCGGTGCTGCTGTGGATGACGCCTCTGTGCTATTTTTTCACCAAGCGGTGGTTTTATCCCGGCGCTGTATCCGGGAAATCTGACGAGAGTACGGTATAAGCTATGATCTCCTTCCTGGCCCGGAAGTTCATCCGGGATTGCGATACTGTAACAGACCCGGCTGTCCGCCGGGCCTACGGCGTGCTGTGCGGGTGCGTGGGCATCGGGCTGAACCTGCTGCTGTTCGCCGGAAAGTTTCTGGCGGGCCTCCTCAGCGGGTCCATCGCCGTAACGGCAGACGCCTTCAACAACCTCTCCGACGCCGGATCCTCGGTGGTGACGCTGCTGGGGTTCAAACTGGCGGCTCAGGCCCCGGACAAAAGCCACCCCTTCGGCCATGGGCGGCTGGAGTACGTCTCCGGCCTGGTGGTGTCCATGGCGATTCTGCTGATGGGGGTGGAGCTGGCTAAGGGCTCTGTTGAGAAGATTCTTCACCCGGAGCCGGTTACTTTCAGCCCCCTGGTGGCTGGGATCCTCCTGTGTTCCATCTGTGTGAAGCTGTACATGTCCTTCTACAACCGGAGCGTAGGGAGGCGGATTGACTCCGCCGCCATGTCCGCCACCGCCGCCGACAGCCTCAGCGACACCCTGGCCACCACCGCCGTGCTGCTGAGCACCCTGGCGGGCCACTTCTGGAACCTCCAGATCGACGGCTGGTGCGGCGTGGTGGTGGCCTGCTTCATCCTCTGGGCGGGGGTGAACGCGGCGAAGGAGACAATCGATCCCCTCCTGGGCCAGCCCCCCACGCCGGAGTTTGTCCGGGAGGTTCAGAAGCTGGTCCTCTCCTTCCCCGAGATCATCGGGATCCACGATCTGATCGTCCACGACTACGGCCCGGGGCGGCGGATCATCTCCCTCCACGCGGAGGTCCCCGCCGACGGGAACATTCTGGTGCTCCACGACGTGGTGGACTCGGCGGAGCGGGAGCTGAACGCCTCCATGGGCTGTCTGGCCACCATCCACATGGACCCGGTAGAGCAGGACGACGGCGTCACGGCGGAAACCCGCCAGCGGGTGGCCGCTCTGGTGGGGATCATCGACCCGGGCATCTCCATCCACGACTTCCGGATGGTCCCCGGCCACACCCACACCAATGTGATCTTCGACGCGGTGCTGCCCTACGACTGCCCCCTGCCGGACCGGGAGGCGGCGGAGCGGATTCAGACCGCCGTCCGGGCCCTGGACGGAAACTACTTCGCCGTGGTGACGGTGGAGCGGGGGTATGTATGACAAAACGGGACAGCTTACAGCTGTCCCGTTTTGATATGGCTGGTCAGCAGACTCTCTGTCCGTCCACAAACACGGCTTTCAAATTCAGATCTCTATCCAGCACCACCAGATCTGCGGCCTTGCCGTGGGCAATCACCCCGGCGTCCAGGCCCACGGCCTGCGCCGGAGCGGCGGAGGCGGCGTACACGGCCTCCGCCAGAGGCAGGCCGAACCGGACCACGTTGCGCACCGCGTCCAGCAGGGAGATGGAGGACCCGGCCAGGGTGCCGTCCAGCAGGGTGGCCTTGTGGTCCTTGACCACAATGGGCTGGCCCCCCAGCTCGTAATCCCCGTCCGGCATCCCGGCGCAGCGGAGGGAGTCGGAAATCAGGTTCAGCTTATCCCCGAACATCTGATAGGTGGCCCGGATGACCGCGGGATGGATATGAAGCCCGTCGCAGATGAGCTCCACGCTGGCCCCGGCGTCGAAGGCCGCGCCGATAACCCCCGGCGCGCGGTGGAGCAGGGAGGGCATCCCGTTGTAGAGGTGGGTGGCGTGGGAGGCCCCGGCCTGGAACCCGGCCATAGCCGTGTCGTAGTCCGCCGAGGTGTGGCCCAGGGAGACGGTGCAGACCTGGGAGACCTCCCGGATAAAGGGGATGGCCCCCTCCTCCTCACAGGCCACCGTCACCAGCCTCACCTGCCCGCCGGAGGCCTCGTTGAGCCGGTGGAAGAGGGCGGCGTCCGGCTTGTGAAGGTTCTCCGCCGCCTGGGCCCCCCGCTTGGCGAAGCTGAGGAAGGGGCCCTCCAGATGGACCCCGGCGCACTTGGCCCCGCCGCCGGGCTTGAAGTCCCGGACGGCGTGCATAGCGGGGGTCAGGACCTCCTCCTTGAGGGTCATGGTGGTGGCCAGATAGCTGGTGACGCCGTGGGCGGCGTAGTAGTCCGCCAGGGGCTGGAGCCCCTGGGGCTTCCCGTCGGAGAAGTCCTCCCCCACGGCCCCGTGGGTATGGATGTCCACCAGGCCGGGGATGACATAGCCCCCGGCGGCGTCCAGGTCCGCCGGGCCCTCCAGCCGCCCGATGGCCGTAATCGCTCTGTCAAACGCGATGTCCGCGTCCACGAAGGTCCTGCCGAAGAGGACCTTTCCGCCTTTGATGCGCATAGTGTACCTCCCAGAAAAATTTTATTTGTCCCCGTGATAAAAAGTATACCATATCTGTCCCCGCCTGTCAGCAGTTTCGGGAAATTTTCCGGGGAAGGACTGAAATCCCGGAGACAGGGGGCTTGCTATTTTTGGAAGCGTCTGTTATACTGTAGATACGAAATTTTCATGTGAGGTGAGCGATATGGTAGGAGCTGTTTCCAGCTTGAGCATGTATTATACTGCCCCGAATGCAGCCCGCTATACCGGACGGCCCCAGGCCGGTCAGGCACAGGAGGCCCAGCGGGCCGGCGGGGTATGGACCGCCCGCCGCGCCGCCTCCCCGGAGACGCCGGTGGAGCCCGTGCGCCCCGTTCCCTCCGTCAAGGGGGAGGAGGCGAAACCCTCCCTGACGCGCCTGCCCTCCCTGCGGGAGGGGGCTGACCCGGCGGAGATGGCCGTGCGGATGCGGATGACGCCCTATGAGGAAGGCCAGCCGGAGGAGGCCCTGTCCCCGGAGGAGGAGGCCGCAGGGGCGGAGAGCGCCCAGAAGGCCCTGGAGGACGGCGAGTGCGAGACCTGCGAGAAGCGAAAGTACCAGGACGGGTCCGACGACATGGGCGTCTCCTTCCAGACCCCCACCAACATCGCCCCGGAGCAGGCCGCCGCGGCGGTCCGGGGCCACGAGAACGAGCACGTGGTCCGGGAGCAGGCCAAGGCCCGGCAGGAGGGACGCCGGGTGGTCAGCCAGAGCGTAACCCTCCACACGGACATCTGCCCCGAGTGCGGCAAGCCCTACATCTCCGGGGGCACCACCCGCACCGTTACCGCCGCTCAGGCGGCGGACAAGTACGCCGAGGCTCAGAAGCTGGGGGAGGAAGAGGAGGAAAATCCGAATTTCTCCGCCGTGGCGTAGAACTGTCCGCATCTGAACAAAAGGAAGCATTGAAAAACGCGCCCGGCGGAGTGAGCCGGACGCGTTTTTTTGAGAAATTTGGAGGGAGGCTCTGTCATGCGGAATGGAGAGGCCGGATGGAGATCGCTGGACACCCTGAAGGGGATCGCCATTTTTTCTGTTGTATTTTTCCATGTCAAGGGGAGCTTCCCCGGGGCCTTTCCCAACGCTCTGGGGTTTTTCTACCAGTGGGGCGGGTATCTGGGCAACTATCTCTTCTTTATGATCAGCGGCCTGTGCATCTCCTGGGGCTACCGGGACAAAATCGCCGGAGGGGAGGTCGGCTTTTTTGCTTTCATGAAGCGCCGGCTGGCCAAGCTCTACCCCCTCTATTTTGTCACGGAGCTGATCTGCCTCTTCTTCCTGGCCCGCCAGCCGGGGAGCGGAAGCCTGCGCCCCAGGGAGATTCTGCGGAATCTGCTGTGCATCAACTACGGGTGGTTTGAAAACAGCCTGCCCTACAACTTCCCCTGCTGGTTTCTAAGCCAGCTTCTGCTGCTGTACATCGTCCATTTCGCGTTTCTGCGGATTTTCAAAAGGAAGTCTGTCTATGGGTTTGCCGCCCTGGTCCTCTGGGGCCAGGTGATCCTGAAGGCCGGTTTGAGCGGCCCCTTCTGCTACACCCAGGACGGGGAGGGCCTCTCCAATTACTTTCTCGGCTGTCTGCTCTTTGAGCTCCTCACCGGCCGGGACAAAAAGCGCCGGCGCCTTGCCGAGGGGGTCTGGGCGGGACTGCTGGGCGTGTTTCTCCTCCGGGCGGCGGCCCTGGGCTTCGCCGGGGCGGCAGGAGACGCTCGGGACGTGTTCACCTTCCTCCTCTGTCCCCTGCTGATTCTGGCGGCGGCCGACTGCGCGCCTGTCAGGGGGCTGCTGGAGCGTCCGGGCCTTCACAGCGCCTTCGGCTCGGTCAGCATATACGTCTTTTTCTGGCACATTCCCCTTCTGCGGCTGTACACCCACCTTCTGGATCGGCTCCCCTGGTACGCGGCAATCCCCGCCGGCCTGCGCCTGATGGGCTATCTGGTTTTGCTGTACGGCTTCTGCCGGGCCTGCGTCCAGGCCGCGTCCGCCTGGGACAGGGGCCCCGCCCGCGCCTGAAAAACGGGAAAAATTCTTCCATTATTTCCCGACATCCTTCTCTTTCCCGCCCTGCTACAATGGGAGGACAACGACCGGGAAAGAGGGGGACAAGCTATGAAAATCGCGGGCGCGGCGCTGGAGCGGCAGCAGGTGGGACAGTGGGTCCGTCTGGCGGGCTTCGCCGGGGCGGGGTTCCTGGCGGCGGGGTGCTGCCTGGACGGCCGGGCCCCTCTGGCGGCGGGACTGCTGGCCGCGTGCCGTCCGGGGCGGGACGCGCTGTCCGCCCTGCTGGGGGGGCTGGCGGGGAGCTTCGCCTTTCTGGGCTTCGGGCCGGGACTGCGGTGCTGCGGCATCCTGGTACTCATTTACTCCATCCTCTCCGCCTTCCGGGATACCAAATGGTTCCGCCATCCCTCCTTCCGCCCCCTGACGGCGGCGGGGACCACCCTGGCGGTGGAGCTGGCCTATAGCCTCCAGATGGGCCTCACCGGCCAGAGCCTCACCCGCCTGGCGGCCTGCACGGTCCTGGCCGGTCTCCTGTGCCACTACTGCGCCCTGCTGCTGCGGGAGGCCGTCATCCCCAGGCGGAAGGCCGCCCGGGAGATGGAGGGCCTGCGCCGGCGGCTGAAGCTCTCCGCCGAGGCCCTGCGCTCCCTCTGCGACAGCTTCGGCCAGCCGGGGCCCAGAAAGGAGGAGAACCCCGCCGTCATCTTCGACCGGGCGGCGGAGGTCACCTGCCGGGGCTGCGCCCTCCGGGAGGTGTGCTGGAACAAGGAGTATATCTCCACCTTCAACACCTTCAACGACGCCACCCCCGTCATCCTGGAGCGGGGGAGGGCGGAGCCCGGGGACTTCGCTTCCCACTTCGCCAGCCGGTGTATCCACTTCCCCCAGCTCCTGGCCGCCATCAATACCGAGACCACCGCCCACCTCCTCCGCCGCCAGTACCGCCGGCAGCTGGAGGCGGAGCGGGCCCGGACAAAGGGCCAGTACGCCCAGCTCAGCGAGCTGGTGGTGCAGACCATGTCCGCCCCGGAGCCGTCGCCCGACGGCCGGGACGAGATGCCCTGCGACGCGGCCATGGGCTCCACCCCCAAGGACGGCCAGCGGGTGTGCGGGGACAGCCTGACCTTCTTCCGGGGGCCGGGGAGCACCCTGTACCTCCTCCTCAGCGACGGCATGGGCAGCGGACGGGAGGCCCAGCGGGAGAGCCAGATGGCCCTGCGCCTGACGGAGCAGTTCCTCAAGGCCGGCATCGCCCCGGAGATGGCCCTGGGGACGTTGAACACGGCCCTGAACCTCCGCAGCGACGAGAAGGGCAGCTTCACCACCATCGATCTCATGGCCGTGGACCTGGCGGCGGGGGAGGCGGCGCTCTACAAGTACGGGGCCGCGCCCACCTACATCAAGCGCCAGGGCTCCGTCCGCCGCCTCACCGGCTCCGCTCTCCCCGCCGGGCTCCAGGACGCGGGGAGCGTCCCCGCTCCCGCCCGGTTCCCCCTGGAGGAGAACAGCTTCCTGCTGATGGTCAGCGACGGCGTAGCCGACTCCTCCAGCGACGGCTGGCTCCAGGACCTGCTGGCCGGTTGGCAGGGGGAGGACCCCAATGTGCTGGTGAGTCTGGTCCTCCGGGAGTGCCGAGCGCGCCGGGGCGGGGACGACGACTGCTCGGCCCTGTGCCTGTATCTGCTGCCCGGGGACAGAGGGCGGCGGGAGGTGTGATGAGCGGGCCCGCTGAAAAATTCCCGGTCCGGCCGTATAATCCTCCCCCTGCCGGGAAACACTGGGAACGCAAGCAAAACTCTCCAGTTGGAAAGGAGCGGTGCCCCTTGGTAAAAGGTACTTCCCGCCGTGTGATTGTCGTCGACTCCCCGGACCCCAAGCTGTTTGAGCAGGCCATCTTTATCGTCAAAAACGAGGCCTTTGCCCAGGAGGGCGTTACCTCCCAGCAGGTGCTGGGGGAGGCCTGCCGCATCGCCCGGGGCTACGCCGCCGCCCAGACGGTCCGGCTTCCCCTCTGGCAGCGGGTCCCCCGCTGGGCCTGGATTGCCGGCGCGGCCGTCGCCGCCTCGGCGGTGTGGCTGGTTATTGCGCTGCTGTAGAGGGTTCTATCCCAGACCCACATAAAATTTGAAAAACGCAGTCCAGGCGCAGGCAAGGCGGCATCCTTTTGAGAGGGATGCCGCCTCAGCTTCAAGTGTCATATAGTAATCTTCAAATTCGGTAGCCTCAAACTCTTTTACGGAGGATGCAGGACAGGCCGGCTACTGCTGAACGGTATGGGCGATATACGTCAGATGGTCCCCGAGCCGCTCCAGGTTGGACACCAGATTGATGAACACGCCGCTGCTCTCAGGGCGGCAGGCGCCCTGGTTCAGCCGCTCAATGTGGCCGTCGATGAGCTGCTTGCGGAAGGCGTCGATTTCGCTCTCCGTCCGGTCAATCTCCGGCAGAAGGCTGGCGTCCCGGTCCAGGACGGCCTGGCGGGTGAGGATATACAGATTTTCCACACAGCTCACCATCCGGTCCAGCTCCGCCTTGACCCCCTCGGAGAAGTCCAGGTTCCTCTCCATGGTCCGATGGGTGTACTTGGTGAAGTTGTCGGCGATTTCCGCGATACGCATCACATCGCCCACGTTGCTGTGGAGGTCGGAAATGGCCCGGTTTCCGGTGAGCTTGTTTCTGGCGGCCAGGCGGATGATATAGTCCACCATGGACTGGCTGATGGCGTTGGCCCGGTCAATGAGCTCGTGGGTGGGCGCGATGAGCTCCCGGTCCTTCTCGGCGAAGGATTGGTATCCAACGCGGAAAGCCCCCATGGCCGTGTCGGACAGGCGGACCAGCTCCTTCTCCAGCTGAGAGATCGCCAGAGAGGGGGTGGCCAGCATACGCTCGTCCAGGCAGGTCGCGGGCTCCTGGGGCTTCTTTTCCGTGTCCTTGATAAAAAACTCCGACAGCTTCACGAACACGCCGCAGAAGGGCAGGAACAGCACGGTGCAGGTCACGTTGAAGAAGGTGTGGAACATGGCAATCTGGGTGGCCGGCGCGGCAAACCACCGGCGGAAGGTCGCCTCCATAAAGCCGGGCCAGCAGGCCATCAGGGCGAAGAAGAGCAGCGATCCCCCGGTGTTGAACAGGAGGTGGATAAGCCCTGCCCGGCGGGCGTTGGTCCCGGCGGTGGCGGAGGACATCAGGGCCGTCACGCAGGAGCCGATGTTGGTGCCCAGGATGATATACAGCACCTCGTTGCCCCCGGTGCCGATGGTGAGCCCCGCCACCGACATGGCAATAATGACCGAGGTGGTGGCCGAGCTGGACTGGACCAGAGCCGTGAGGAGGATGCCCAGCAGGAACAGCAGGAAGGGGTTGGTCACTGTCTCAAAGAGGACCTGAATCCCGTCCCGGTTGGCCTTCATGGCGTCGCTCATCAAAGCCAGGCCGATGAAAATCAGCCCCAGGCCCGCCAGAATCATGCCTGTCCGCTTCGGGCCGTCCCGACGGCACACCATGCTCATCATGATGCCCACAAAGACCAGCACCTGGATATAGGTGGTGATGGGGAAGGTGCTCAGGGCGGCGATCTGGGCGGTGACGGTGGTACCGATGTTGGCGCCCATAATCATGGCCGCCGCCTGGTACAGATTCATGATACCCACGTTGACAAAGCCCACAATGAGCACCGTCGTCACGCCGGAGCTCTGGATAAGCGCCGTGGCCGCCGCGCCGATGCCCACGTTGACCAGCCGCCTGTCGGCGGTTTTTCCGAACAGCTCCTTGATTTTTCCCGTGGCCAGCTGCTCAATGTTGGAGGTCAGCAGGTGGACGCCCACCAGAAAGACCCCCGTCCCGGCCAGCAGCCGGACCGCAAAAAGCATTAATTCCGCAAATGTCATAGCTTTCCTCACTTTACTGGTTATTTATCCCTCATGTATCAAAAAGCGAGACTTTGCCGCTGCCGCGCGGCAAAGTCTCGCCATTTCATCACAAAGCCGGATTCTAAAATCGTATTGACGGCTGAGCGAACACAGACCGCACTGTGCAGGCTACTCCCTTTACGCTTTTGAGTATACCGTCATTTTCCCGCCCTGTCAATCCATTTTTTTGCTAGCCCTCGGCCAGGCGCTTCACCAGATTCCCGTCCGGCTTCACATAGGCGGTCTGGTAAGGGTCGTAGACCACCATGCCGGGCCGGGCTCCATTGGGCTTCTTGACGTTGCGGACCTGGGTGTAGTCCACCGCCACCGACGCGCTCTCCCGCCCCTGGGAGAACCAGGCCGCCAGGACCGCCGCCTCCGTCATGGACGCTTCGTCCGGCTCCCGGCCCTCCGCGCGGAGAATCACGTGGGAGCCGTGGATGCGCTGGGTGTGGAACCAGTAGTCGGTCTTGGAGGACTCCCGGGTGAGCTGGTCGTTCTGGGTGTTGGACCGGCCCACCAGGATGAGAAATCCCCCGCTGGAGCGGAAGGCCCTGGGCCGGCTGGGGGGCCGCTTGGGCTCCTTTTTGCCGCCGCTCTGGCCGCGCAGGTATCCCGCCTCCCGGAGCTCCCGGCGGATGTCCAGGAAGTCCTGCTCCGTCTCCGCCCGGCTCAGCTCGTCCAGGACGCTCTCCAGCCAGTCCCGCTCCCGCCGGGCGGAGGCCATCTGCTCCGTGAGGTATTTCTCCGCCGTCTTGTCCTTGCTGTAGCGCTTGAAGTACTTGGCGGCGTTCTGCTGGGGTGTCAGGAGGGGGTCCAGGGGGATGTCCATAACGGGACAGCCCTCCTCATAGTAGTTCTCAGCCCGCAGGAGCTTCTGCCCCTTCTCCATGCGGTAGAGGTTGGCGGTGATGAGCTCCCCGCTCAGGCGCAGACGGTCCCGGTCCTGGGTCTGGGCGTACTCCTTCTCCTGCATGGCCAGCTTCCGCTTGGCCCGGTCCCGGGCGGTGGAGGCCGCCCGCTGGAGGTCCGCCCCCCGCTGCCGCACCCGCTCGGCCTGCTCCCGCTTCTCGTAGAACTCGTCCAGCAGGGCGGAGAAGCTCTCCCGCTCCTCCAAAGCCATCTCCCCGCCGTACTGCCGGATGGGCAGGTAGGAGAAGTCAAAGGGCGCTCCGTCCCTTGTCAAAAGCCACGGGGTAAAGCGTCCCTCTCTGACCGTCTCCTGCCAGCGGAAAAAGGAGTCCTCCAGCTCCCCTCCGGCGGCGATCTCCCGGCAGACCAGGGGGGACATACCGAAAAAGCTGTCCAGCAGGAGCGCGTCCGCCTCCCGGGACTCCCCCGGCTGGCGAAGGAGGGCCCGGAAGCCCTCCCGGTCAATCTCCAGGGGATTGGCCTTCTCCTGCCCTGGCGGCAGGCGGTAGAAGAGCCCCGGCAGGACCTGCCGCTGCTGGCTCATCTCCATGTCCACCCGCCGCAGGCAGTCGACAATCCGCCCCTCCCCGTCCAGGAGGATGAGGTTGGACCGCCGGCCCATGCACTCGGCCACCAGCTTCCGCCGGCCCGGCTCACCCATCTCGTCCACAATATCGACCGTCAGGCTCACCACCCGCTCCAGAACGGGCTGCTCCACGGCGGCAATACGTCCGCCCCCCAGGTGCTTGCGCAGGAGCATACAGAACATGGGGGGCGCGGCGGGGTTCTCCCGCTGGGCCCTGGTCAGGTGGACCCGGGCCTGACTGGCCCCGGCGCACAGCAGCAGCTTTCTGTTCCCCCGGAGGGTCAGGACCACCTGGTCCCGGGAGGGCTGCTGGACCTTCTCAATCCGCAGGCCCAGTACTGCCTCCTCCAGCTCCCGGACCACACCGGAGAGGCAGATGGCGTCAAGTGGCATCGTCGGTTTCCTCCATCATAGCGGCAAAAAGCTGGTTGATCCGCCCCCGCTCCCCCCGCAGGTACAGCCAGCCCAGCAGGCACTCCAGGGCGGTGGCCTTTAAGTAGTCCGCCCGGCTGGCGCTGGCGGGGACGGTGTGAACGTGGGCATTGCGGCCCCGTTTGAACACCGCCTGCTCCTCCTCCGTCAGCAGCGGAAGGACGCGGTCCGCGCGCACCGCCTGGGCTCCGGCCCGGACCAGCTCCACCGTGGCGCGGTGGAGGCTCTTGCCGGTGGCCCTCCCGTGGGCGCAGAGCCAGGAGCGCACCAGCAGCTCGTAAACCGCGTCCCCGCAGTGGGCCAGGCCAACGCTGCTGATGGCCCGGAGCTCATCCTCCGTCAGGCGCAGGTCAAAATAATCTGTCATACAATCTCCACTATTCCGTTCCTTTGATATACGCCTCCGCCGCCAGAAGCACGTCCTCGTCGGAGGCGAAGGTCACCAGGGGCCGGGCCTCCCGGAAGGTGAACCAGCCCAGGGCCGCGATCTCCTCCTCCTGGGCGTGCTCCACGCCGCCGGAGGGCCGGGCCAGGAAGAACACCACGTCCTTGATAACCTCCGGCATGGGGTAGTAGGTCACCACCTCCCGGAAGCGGGTGTCCAGGTCCACGTCCAGCCCCGTCTCCTCCCTGATCTCCCGGAGGGCGGTCTGCTTCTCGTTCTCCCCCTTTTCCACATGGCCCTTGGGGAAGCTCCAGTGGCCCGCGCCGTGCTGGGCCAGGAGGAACTGGTGCTCCTCCGCCGTGCCCCGCCAGATGACCGCGCCGCAGCTCTTCTCCTCCCGGGCCTTGGTGAACGTTCCGCCGCTGCCCCAGGTCCAGGTTCCACCGTGGGCCCCCAGCTCGAAATGGAGCTTGGCGATACCCAGGTCCACCGGAGAGAAGGCGGTCTCCTCCAGCAGCTCCGCCCGGACCGTGTTGTCCGGCAGGCGCTCGAAGAGGACGGGTTGGCGGTTCCGGGCGGAGGGGGCCCGCTGGACCGAGGCCATGGCGGACATGAACCAGTCCGGAGCCTGGCTCAGGCCGGAAGCCAGCTCCGGGATGGACTTGCTCTTCCGGGACACCACCCGGCGGATGAGCTTCTCCCGGCCTGTGGGCGTCTCCGGGGTGTGGCCGATGGCGGCAGCGCACACCAGCTCCTCCCCCCCGTCCAGGGCCTTCAGGCAGGCGGACCTGTCGTAGGTACCCCCCACCCAGCAGGTACCCAGGCCCATGGCCGTGGCGGTGAGGAGGATTGTCTCCCCGAAGTAGCCGCACTTCTCCCGGAGGTCCGGGTCCGAGGCGGGGCCTGCGAAGAGCAGATAGTGGCGCACGCCGGTAAACAGCCCGCAGCTCTTGACGCCGGCGAAGGGCTCCGGCCTGTCGCAGACAAGGCGGATAGACAGGCCGGAGCGGGCATTGCACTGGCTGATGATCTTTTCCAGCTGCCGTCGCCGGCCGGGGTCGATGGGTTCGGGGAGATAGGCCCGCGCGGAGACGCGCCTCAGGACAGCTTCCGATAGGGTCATGGGGATCCTCCTTTCTGGTCTGCGGCGCGGAGGGAGCTGCCCTCCGCTTTTCTTCTGACCCTATTATACCATCTGGCCGGGGCAAGTCAAGAAATAGAAAACGCCCCGCCCTGCCGGACGGGACATTTTTTTCAGCGCCGCTGGCCGAAGAGCCCCCGCAGCAGCTCCAGGGACTTCAGCCGCACCTCCGCCTCGCCGCTTTCCCAGACGAGGCCGCTCTCCTCCGCCGCCTCCCCGCTGGTGGTCAGCGGCTGGGCGATGGGGGAAAAGACCACCCCCCACCACATGGGCGAGGCGTACAGGACCATAGCCGCCAGACCGGCCAGGATGGACAGAATCAGCTTATCACGTGTTTTCATGGTTTAAGACCGCCTATTCCGGAGTTGTTGTCTCCAGTATAGACGGTCTTTTCCGGTTTTATACAGCCCGTCCCGACGGCTGGCAGAGAAATACCGCCGGATACCGGGCCCGCAGGGCCTCCGCCGCCGTCTCCGCCCGGCCCCGGTCCCGGAAGAGGCCGAAGACCGTGGGACCGCTGCCGGTCATGGAGGCCGCCAGGGCCCCCAGATCCAGCAGGGCGCTTTTGATCTCAAAGACCTGGGCGTGCTTTCGGGGGAGGACGGTCTCGAACACGTTGTACATCCGCCGGGCCGCGCCCTCCAGGTCCCCCGCCTCCAGGGCCCGCCGGAGTCCGGCGGTGTCCGGGCGGCAGCGCAGGCGCTTGCAGCGCACCTGGGCGAAGAGCTCCGGGGTGGAGATGGAGAAGCCAGGCTTGCAGAGCACGAACCAGCAGGCTGGCAGGCCCGGCAGGTCCGTCAGCGCCTCCCCCCGGCCCTCGGCCAGGGCGGCGCCCCCCCGGACGCAGAAGGGCACGTCGCTGCCCACCGCCGCCGCCATCGCCTCCAGCTCTGCGGGGGGGAGGTCCGGCGCGTAAGCGCGGCCCAGGGCCCGGAGCACCGCCGCCCCGTCGCTGCTGCCCCCGGCCATGCCGGCGCACACGGGGATGGATTTGCGGATATCGATATCCAAGCCCGGGAAGGGCAGGCCCGTCACGGCGAAGAACCGCCGCGCGGCCTTGGCGGCGATGTTGCTCTCGTCGCAGGGCAGGAAGGGCAGGGAGGTGGAGATCGACAGGGCCCCGTCCCCCCGCTCCTCCAGGGTGACGGTGTCGCGGAGGGTGACGGACTGCATGACCATGCGCATGTCGTGGTAGCCGTCGCTCCGGCGGCCCAGGATATCCAGGGACAGATTCAGTTTGGCGTAAGCCGGCTCGGTACAGGTCATGGGCGTCCTCCCGGATATTACAGTCTTTCCCGGCAGTGGGGGCAGTAGAGGCCGGTACTGCGGCCCAGGTGCTTATGGCAGTGGGGACAGCGGTTGAAGCGAAACCAAACCGCCACCGCCAGGACATAGCTCAGCAGCGCGGCGTAGAGAATCAGATCGGACCGGAGAACCGCCCCCAGGGGCAGGAGAACCAATCCCAGCGCGCCGAAGAGAATCAGCAGCAGGCGGGCTTTTTGCAGGTTCATTTTCTACGCTCCTCCGTCCATCCGGCGAGATAGTCCAGGGACACGCCGAAGTGCTTTGCTAAATCCATAAATTTTTCAAGGCTCGGCAGATTTTCCCCTCGCTCAAATTTTTGATAATGCTGCCGTGGGATATGGAGAGCATCTGCTACCTGCTGCTGCGTTTCACCGGTTTCCTTGCGCAGTTCACGCAGACGGTCCTTAAAAAATTCTCGAAATTCCATAATTACCTCTTGACGCAACGAACTCAGTGCATTATAATATCACTATAGCATTGAATTATGTGCATTTTACTACAAGAAAGGAAAAAGAACAATGGATGATTTCCTGAACACGCTTTACAACGAATACATCGTCCCCTACATCGAGAACGACGCAACCCTGAAATATGCCTCTGAGCTCTACCGGGAGTTGCCCCAGCCCCACGCGGACCGGTGCGAACACCTCAGAGCCTGTTTAATATCTTCTGATGAGGATGGCAATGAGGGCGAAAGTAAGAATCTGAGCAGAAATAACGAGTTTACGCTCACAATTTTTCCAAAGCCT
>JAAWUC010000009.1 GCA_022804995.1 Oscillospiraceae bacterium | reverse complement strand
CACCAGCATCATCATCACCACCACCAGCCCCGCCAGGGTGGTCATCAGGGCCTGCTCCTCCCGGCCCGAGCGCACCAGCAGCTGGTTGAGCACCGCCACCACAATGCCGATGGCCGCGATGCGAAAAATCAGATCAATATCCATCTTCTATATCAGCACCAGGATCAGCAGGCAGGCTCCCGACAGGCACAGCGCGGCGCTCAGCCGCCCGGACTGGACCTGACGGATATGCTCGGCCCGGATAAACCCGGTCAACTCCTCTCTTGTTTCCTCAATAGCCCGGCCCGCCGGTCCGCCCCCCGCCGCCAGTAGAGGACCGATGGGCTCCAACAGACGGTTCAGGGGCGGCGGCAGTGCTCCGGCGGCCTCCGCCCAGCAGGACGCCAGGGATTTTTCCGCCCCCAGCCTGTCCAGCAGCGGCCTCCAGAAGCGCTCCGCCCCCAGGCCGCTGTCCAGGCGCTTCCCTAAAATCTCCGGCAGGGGGTCCCGGCAGACACAGACGTGGTAGCGCAGTACCGCCAGATCCTCCAGCAGGGCTTCCCCCAGGCGCATGGCCAGCGTGGCTTCCCGCCGGTGGAGAACCCAGGCCATGCCGCTGCCCGCCAGAACCAGCAGTGCCCCCAGGCCCCTCATGGCAGCGCCTCCACCCGGCACCGCCGGTCCTCTCCCGCGATCACCACCGCCCGGCGGAACACGCCGCTCTCCAGCACCCCCCGCAGGAGGGGCCGGGCGGAGAGCTCCGCCACCGAGGCGGCGTGGACCGTTGCCAGCAGAACGACGCCGCAGCCGGCGGCGGCGCGGACTGCCTCCACATCCTCCGGCAGGGCCAGCTCGTCCAGGGCGATGACCTGGGGGGACATGGCCCGCAGGAGCATGGGGACGGCTAATGCCTTGGGACAGCCGTCCATGATGTCCGTGTGGGGGCCTACCTCCAGCTGAGGACGGCCCTGGCACACCGCCGCCAGCTCCCCCCGCTCGTCCACCAGGGCCACCCGCACCGGCTCCGCCAGCCCGTCCCCCCGGCTGAGGAGGCGGACCAGATCCCGCAGTAGGGTGGTTTTCCCGCCCCCCGGCGGGGAGAGGAGGAGGGTGCTCACCGGCCTGCCCTCCTCCAGCAGCCCCGGCAGTACCGGCAGGGCCGCGCCCTCGCACAGCCGGGGGATGCGGATGGACAGGGAGGAGATATCCTTGATGCCCAGATTGTCCCCCTCCCCCGGCAGGGCCGTGCCGCAGATCCCCACCCGGAAGCCCCCGGGGGCGGTGACGTAGCCCCGGCGGATGGTTTCGGCGGCGGCGTAGCGGGAGTAGTCCGTGGCCCGGTCCAGAACCTGCTCCAGATCCCCCCGAACCACCCTGGTCTCCGGCAGGACCTGGGGGCCCGACCGGGTGGTCAGCGCCAGAGCCCGTCCTACCCGCAGGCGCAGCTCCTCCGCCTCCGCCTTCTCCCGCCGGCACAGCGCCAGGGCCGCTCCCCGCAGCCGGACCGGCAGCAGACGGCAGGCGTCCTCGTACCGGGCGGCGGCGTATTCCTCTGTCATGGCATCCCCTCCCCTTCGTTTAGTTCACTCTATGAGAGGTTGTCCCAGAATATAACCAGGGGCGAAAGAAAAGTGTCCGGCGAAGACGGGGCGCTCCGATAAAGCCGGAACAAAGGGACAGCCGGACCTGCTGGTCCGGCTGTCCCTTTTCGGAGGAGGCTTTCTGAAAATTTATAGCAGGGTGGATACACCGGCGGCCAGCGCCGCTGCGATGCCCGCCTGAACACCCTTTCCGGCCCAGTGCCACTTGGCCGTCAGCCCCGCCGGGAGAATAGAGGAGAGCCCCTGGCAGTGGACGGAGAGCCCGCCCCAGGCGGTGAGCGCAGCTGCGGAGACAAAGCCCTCCCGCCCCGGCTGGAGGCCGGCGACGCCCGTCACCATCTCCAGGACCCCTGCCAGCAGCGGCGGCGTCCCCTCCGGAAGGAGTCCCGCCAGCACCCGGAAGAGCACCACAAAGGCGCAGATATTTACCATCGTCCCCGCGCTTCCGGCGACGGCGGAGGTCAGCGCCTGGGGGAAGCTGACAGGGCTGGCGATGCTCCGTCCCGCCAAAAGGGGCGCTCCCCGGTCCCGCTGCAGGCGGCAGAGGACCATCCCGGTCAGCAGTGCCGACCCCACATGGACGAGGTACAGCCACACCCCCGCCCGGGCGCTTCCCAGGATCCCCGCCCCGGCGAAGCCCAGCAGAAACGCCGGCCCGCAGTTGTCGCAGAAGCCCAGCAGCAGCTCCGCCTCCCGCCGGGTCAGCCGCCCCTGCCGGTAGAGGTCCGCTGCCGTCTTGGCGCCCGCCGGGTAGCCCCCCAGCAGCCCCGTCAGCAGCGGCAGGGCGCATACCCCCCGCATCCGGAACAGAGGCCCCATAAAGGGCGCGCAGAACCCCTGGAGGGAGTCCGCCAGCCCCAGCTGGAGCAGCATGGACACCACCGCCATGAAGGGAAACAGGGACGGGATCACCGTCCCGGCGCACAGGGCCAGGCCCTCCCGGGCCGCGTCCGAGGCCCGCTCCGGCTGGAGCAGGAGGAGCAGGCCCAGGGCTAATATAAACAGCAGAGACAGCGATTTTTTCATCCAGCATCACCCCCTAGACCATATGCAAAGCCCGGACAGGTTAGACCTGTCCGGGCCGCTTCCTGTCAGGCGATGAGCGTTTGGAGATAGTCCGAGGCGTTTTGGGGGATGGCAAAGGTGATTTCAATGTCCGCCAGGCCGGTGTCGATGGTGAGATAGCCCCCGTTCTCGTAGAACCGGAAGGTGCAGATCTCCCAAAAGTCCGCGTCCCCCGCCTCCATATAGGCTTTGACAGTCTCGGCCTGCCAGAGGGTGAGGCTCCCGGCCTCCGTCAAACCCTTGGGCAGCTCCGCCAGACGCCAGCCCTCCACGTCCATGGCCTCCACAAACTCGTCGATGTCAGGCTCCTCGGTGAGGACGGCCTTTTCCCTTCCGGCGGCGTCGTGGACAACGATTTTCTGGGCCTTGGAGAAGTCGTCCGTGTCAAATTGGGAGATGTTGGCTGCCGTACAGCCCGCCATAAGCAGCAGGCACAGCAGGATAAACCCGCCCAGCAGTGTGCGCTCTCTCATATCATTTTCCTCCTTACTCCAGATTCAGCCGGTGGTGGAGGATGTAGTTTGTCCCCGCGAAGTAGACGGCGGAGGCGGCAAGCTCTGTAGCGATGGCAAACCACATGGCGGCGTGGAAGCCCTCCAGACCCTGGAAATTGTGGACGAAGGGGGAGATGAGATCGGTGATGGGCGGCAGGAGCATGTTGCCCAGGATACTGACAATCACCTGGAGGGCGATGAAGGCGGCAACGCTCATGGCAGCCCGGTTTTTGTTGAAGAGGTGGCCCAGGGCCATCGCCAGGTACAGGTGGAGATACCCCACCGCCAGGGAAACCAGGGTACACAGGGCGAACTCCAGCACGGCGACAGTCATCTCGGTGGCTTGGATATTCCAGTGGGAGAAGAGATACCGGAATGCCTGCAGAACCTCCTGCACATCCTCCTTGCTCCAAGGAATGATCAGCAGCATGGACAGAATCGCCACGGCCACGTTGACGGCGGTGGCCGCGACGGCGCAGAGGAGCTTGGAGGCGACCAGCTGCCAGGGCTTCACCGGCAGGGTGTGCATCAGATAGCCCTCATCCCCCAGCAGGCCCTTGTAGAACCGCTGGATGGTGAAGATGACGGCGACGATGAACATAGCCATGAGAATCGCCACGTAGACCAGCATAGCCACGCCGGCGGTGGTCTCCCCCACGGAGCTGCTGCTGTCCAGGCCGTCCAGGGTGAAGCGGTTGACCACGGCCAGCACCAGGGCGGCGGGCCAGATAAACGCGAACTGCTTCCACATGGCTCGGAAGTCGTATTTCAGAAGCTTTCCAAACATCAGAACGCACCTCCTTCATAGTTGGGAGCCCGGAAGACCTCCCGGAACAGAGCGTCCACGCTCTTGCCCTCCCGCTCCCGGATGTTGTCCACGGTGTCGTGGAGGGTGATATGGCCCTGCTTGAGGAAAATGGCCTCGTCGAGCACCTTCTCGATGTCGCTGATGAGGTGGGTGGAGATGAGGACGGTGCCGTCCTCGTTGTAGTTGGTGAGGATGGTGCCCAGGATAAAGTCCCGGGCGGCGGGGTCCACTCCGGCGATGGGCTCGTCGAGGAGGTAGAGCTGGGCCTTCCGGGCCATGACCAGCACCAGCTGGACCTTCTCCTTGGTGCCCTTGGACATGGTCTTGAGCCGGTCGCTGGGGGTGACGCCCAGGCTGGCGCACATATTCACGGCCTTGACCTTGTCAAAGTCGGCGTAAAAGTCGTGGAAGAGGTCGAAGAGGTCCGTGGCCTTCATCCAGTCGGCGAAGTACATCCGGTCCGGCAGGTAGCTGAGGATGGACTTGGTGTAGGGCCCCACACCCTGGCCGTCGATAAGAACGGTCCCCTCGGTGGGCTGCAGGAGCCCGCAGAGAATTTTGATAAGGGTGGTCTTCCCGCTGCCGTTGGGCCCCAGCAGGCCCACAATCTTCCCCCGGCCCAGCTCCAGGTCCACCTGGTCCAGGGCGGTTTTGTTCCCGTACCGCTTGGTAAGGGCGGCGCAGGTCACAAGCTGTTCATTCATCGTGCAATTCCTCCTTCATAAAAGCGAGCGCGTCTTCGCGGCTGTAGCCCAGCTCGGCCAGCAGCTCCAGACAGGCCCTGACCGCGGCCCTTGCCCGGGTCTCCCGGGCGGATTGGATGATGCTCCGGTCCTCGGTGACGGTGCGTCCGGCGGTCCGCCCCCCCACCGCCAGCCCGTCGGCCTCCAGCTGGGCCAGGGCCCTCTGCATGGTGTTGGGGTTGACCCCGGCCTGAGCGGCCAGCTCCCGGACAGCGGGGAGCTTATCCCCCGGCAGATAGGTCCCCTTGAGAACCCGCAGGGTGATCTGTTCCGTCAGCTGCTGCCAGATTGGGCGGTCTTCTGTTAAGGTCCATTCCATCTTTGCTCCTCCTTTATTTCGTTTTAATGCAGGAAATGATACAGTCCCCAGGACAGGAAATACAACAGATAAATATGGGCGGGGTAAAAGGCGTAGAAGAACGCCTTATGTCCGCTGCCCCGCTGCCCGTTGTAGCACAACATGATTAGCCCCGCGAAGGCCCCGTACCACTCATAATAGGTAGTGAACATCTGCGTCCAGTGGAAGTCCAGCGGCTGGGAGCGCATGAGGCTCACATAGACGAGGACAAAGAAAAAGAGGAAATCAAAGATTGTGAACGCGATGGCCTGCCGGAGGCGGTTTTTCCGAAAGAGGTAGAGCAGGATTCCCTCGATGAGCACAGGGAGGCAGGCGTCCAGGCTGAAATTCCAGGTGGGCACCAGAACCACGCCGGCCACCGTCAGGGGCAGGCGGAGGGCGGGGAACGGGGCGAGGGCCAGGTTCAGCAGAAGGGGCCAGGCCAAAGGAAGCACGATTGCCGCCAGGCCCCGGAAATACCGCCTCTCCCCCAGCCAGTCGATCCCCTGCCAGACAATCATGAGGATGGCGAAGGAGGTCATCATGCCGTTCATGGGGTAGAAGCCGTCAGGCCGGACAAGGAGGCCGAAGAAGCTCATCAGAATCAGGACGCCGCTCATGGCCGCGGAGAGGGCATAGACCTTCAAAAAATATTTCTTCCGGTTCCTCGTATGGGTGAAGCCCTCCACAACACAGAACAGGAACAGCGGCGCGGAGAGCCGGCCCAGCATACTGAACCACTCCGGAATCCATCCGGTAAAGCCGAAGAAATAGTGGATGTGGTCCAGAACCATCAGCGCCAGGGCGATCCCCTTCAGCCCGGTGGAGGACAGGCCCCGCCGTCCGGCGGCTGTCTCGGATATATCCATTGGAAAAACCTCCTATGCGTTATATTTGTGTTAATGTATTAGGTGCTTAATACAATAATACAAAAGTGGGCGGTTGTCAAGAGGTTTTCTAAAAAATTTTTCCGCCGCATAGAAATGGGTATGCACCGCCCTGGGGCGGCAGAAACAGGAGGTTAGAAAGATGGAGCGGGAACGGAGGGTAAAGCGTCCGCTGAGCGAGGCGGCGGAGCTGTTTGATCTGCCGGCGGACGTGGTGGCTGGACTGCCCCACGTGGAGATGACGGGGGACCGGCAGTTTTACATGGAGCGGCACAGGGGGATTCTCTCCTACGACCAGGAGGAGATCGACATCAACGGGGAGGGGCTGATTGTCAAGGTGCTGGGCAGCGGCCTGGAGCTGGTGAGTATGACCGGGGAGGCCCTGCGGATTCAGGGAAAGATTCAACGGGTGGAGTGGGTGAAGTAGGATGCTCACACGGATTGTCAATCTATTGAAGGGCCAGGTCACGGGTCGGGTGGAGAGCGGCTTTCCGGAGCGGGTGCTCAACCTGTGTGCGGAGTACGGCATCGCCTTCTGGGACCTCCGCTGGGAGTCCCCGGTGGCCTTCTCCTTCACCCTCACCCGGCGGGACTGGAAGCGGCTGCGAAAGCTCTCGAAAAAGATCGACTGCGAGCTCACCGCCCAGGGGTGGAAGGGGGCCCCCTTCTTCCTGGGCCGCATCCGCCGCCGCTACGCCCTGTGGGGGACGCTGTTTGTCTGTCTGGCGCTGCTGGTGTGCGGGTCCTTCTTTATCTGGGACTTCGAGATCGAGGGCAACGAGACGGTCTCCGACCAGGAGATCCTGCGGGCCCTGGAGAAATACGGCGTGGCCTTCGGCACCTTCGGCTACGACGTGGACTCCTTCGACCTGCGCAACTACATGCTCCTGGAGGTGCCGGAGCTGAGCTATATCGCCGTCAACGTCCGGGGCTGCCGGGCCTACGTCCAGGTCCGGGAGCGGGTGGAGGCCCCGGAGATCATCAGCAAGCGCCAGCCCGGCAACACCGTGGCCGCCAAGGACGCCCTGATCACCGCCGTGGAGCCCTGGGAGGGGGAGAAGCAGGTCCTGCCGGGCACCACCGTCCGGGCCGGACAGCTGCTCATCGCCGGCGTGGTGGAGAACGACTTCGCCGGGGCCCGGTACACCCGGGGCATGGGGGAGGTCTACGGCCGGACCTGGTATGAGCTGCGCTGCCGGGTGCCCCTCTCCCTCCAAAAAAAGCGGTACACCGGGGCCCGGGAGGTCCGGCGGGCCTTCCTGATCGGAAAAAAGCGGGTGAATTTGTATATTGGCAGTAGCATTTCTGGGGATACTTGTGATAAAATAGTGGCCAGAGAAAAATGGACCCTGCCCGGAAACATCGCCCTGCCGGTGGACATGATCACCGAGGAGCTGCGGCCCTATACCCTGGAGGAGGGCCGGCGGAGCGAGGCCGAGGCCCTGCGCCTGGCGGATCTGGTGCTCACCCGGCGTCTGGCGGCGGAGCTGGGGGAGGACGGGGAGGTGCTGGACCGGACCCTGACCTATGAGCGGGCGGGGGAGGATCTGATTGTCACCCTCTCCGCCGAGTGCGGGGAGCAGATCGGACAATTCGTTGAGATACCAAAGGAGTGACACGAAAGCTATGGAGCAGAGAATTGAGATTGAGCGGCTGGAGCAGGCGGTGAACCTCTTCGGCTCCTTTGACGAGAACATCCGGCTGATTGAGGCGGAGTTCCAGGTTTCGGTGGCCAACCGGGAGGGGGAGCTCCGCGTCACCGGGGAGCCGGAGGACGCCTGCCTGGCCGCGAAGGCCATCAACGCCCTGCTGACCCTCTCGGCCAAGGGGGAGAACATCGGGGAGCAGACGGTGCGCTACGTCATCGGGCTGGCCCGGTCCGGGCAGGAGGACAAGGTGGGGGAGCTCACCGAGGATGTGATCTGCATCACCGCCAAGGGCCGTCCGGTGAAGGCCAAGACCGTGGGCCAGAAGCACTATGTGGAGTCCATTGAGAAGAACACGGTGACCATCGGCGTGGGCCCCGCCGGCACGGGGAAAACCTATCTGGCGGTGGCCGCCGCCGTGGCCGCCTTCCGGGACAAGCAGATCAACCGCATCATCCTCACCCGTCCCGCCGTGGAGGCCGGGGAGCGGCTGGGATTTCTGCCTGGGGATTTGCAGAGCAAGGTGGACCCCTATCTGCGGCCCCTGTACGACGCCCTCTTCGACATGCTGGGGGCGGAGACGTACCAGAAATATCTGGAGCGGGGGAACATTGAGGTGGCCCCCCTGGCCTACATGCGGGGCCGGACCCTGGACGACAGCTTCATCATTTTGGACGAGGCCCAGAACACCAGCCGGGAGCAGATGAAGATGTTCCTCACCCGCATGGGCTTCAACTCCAAGGTGGTCATCACCGGGGATGTGACCCAGATTGACCTGCCGGCGGATAAGACCTCGGGGCTCAAGGAGGCGGTGCGGGTGCTCCGGAACGTGGAGGGCATCGGCATCCGGCAGCTGACAGACCAGGATGTGGTCCGCCACGTGATGGTCCAGCGGATTATCAAGGCCTACGACGACTACTACGGCCAGAAAAAGAAGCGGTAGAGGAAGAGAGCTATGCCGAAACAGACGACAGAGGTGGTTTTTAACCGGCCGGCGGCGCGGGTGTGGAAGGTGGTGACGGACCCAAGGTGGTGGGTCTGGCCCGGGGGGCCGGAGTGGATTCACGAGTCCAGAGACGGGCGTCAGATCGTCACCGAGGATAAAAACGGAAGGGAGACCATCTTCCGGATCACCGCCTTCGCCCCCTGCCGGTGGTACGCCGCAGAGGTGGAGAACCAGGAGGCGGCGGGGAAATGCGAGATCCTGCTCTTCCCGGAGGGACGGGGCGGGACCCGGGTGGAGTTCACCGCCGACATAGAGGGCAGAACGCTCCGGCGGAAGCTGCTGCTCCGCCTGGGGCTGCGGCGGTGGCAGGAGCGGTACATAGAAGCGCTGAAGCGCACGCTGAGAGGATGACAGAGGATGAAACGGCATTATATACCCATTACGGCGGACGTGCCGGGGATCAGCGAGGGCCTACGGGCCTTTATCCGGCGGGTGATCCGTACAGCCCTGTCCGCGGAGGGGGTGGACTTCCCCTGCGAGATTGATGTGCGGGTCACGGATGACCGGACCATCCACAAGATCAACCTGGACACGCGGGGAGTGGACAGGCCCACGGATGTCCTCAGCTTTCCCGCCTTCGATCTCACGCCGGGGGTTCTGCCCGGGGAGGAGGACGCGGACCCCGGCACAGGGCTGGTGCCCCTGGGGGACATGGTGCTCTCCATGGAGCGGGTCCAGGTCCAGGCCAGGGAGTACGGCCACTCCAACCGGAGGGAGCTGGCCTATCTGGTGGTCCACTCCGTGCTCCACCTGCTGGGCTACGACCACCTGGACGAGGGGCCGGAGAAGGCCCGGATGCGGGCCCGGGAGGAGGAGATTATGGCCCGGCTGGGTCTGGAGAGAGCATAAAAGGAGCGCCCGACAGGGCGCTCCTCTCGTTTTGCCTGTTTTGTTTACAGCGCTCCGGACACCACATAGAACCGCTCGCCGTCGATGACCGTATCCACGTGGAGGGATAGGGGAAACAGCTCCGCCGTCTCCTCCGCCGGGGGCAGGCCCAGGGACACCGCGCTGGCCTTCCGCTGGTGGTGGCCGTTGATGGAGTCCCGGCAGCGGTCGTGGGCAACTGTCAGCCGCCCGCCGGGGGCCAGCCGGTCCCCCAGACAGCTCAGCAGCCGTGCCGGGTCCGGAAAGTGGGGCAGGGCGTTGAGGACAACAATCCGGTCAAACTCCCCCAGCTCCGCCTCCTCCACGTCTCCGGCCAGCACTGTCAGCCGCCGGTCCCGGTGCTTCTCCCGGGCAATGCGCGCCATCTCCGGAGACAGATCAATGCCCGTCACCGCCGCCGCGCCCCGCTCCAGGTAGCAGGGAAACAGCACCCCCGTGCCGCAGGCCACGTCCAGCACCCGGCAGCCCGGAGTGATACCCGCGAAATCCATAATCTCCCGGAGAATGTCCTCCCGGGTGATCCTCCCGCTGTCCCAGGCGGGGGCCAGGCTGTCAAAAAACGCCCGGACGGCGGCGGTGTCAATGGTCATGGCTTCGGTGGAAGTGTTCATGGCGGGTCCCTCCATTACATAGTGCATCCACTATAGCACAGCGGTTTTTTCCCCGCAAGCCGGGAGGGGGGATATATTTTTTAGCTTTTTGCGGATACTAGCCCCAAATGGACAACGGGGAGGACCGCTATGGAACAACTGACAGGCAGTCTCAGCGAAAACCAGCAGGCCCTGGATACCCTGCTGGGGGTGGGCCGGAACTACGACGTGATCAACAGGGATCTCTACATCGGCCAGTGGAAGGGCCGGCTGTACGTCATCGACGGCTACGGGGACGACGGGGTCATTGAGCGCATCACGTCCTTTCTCCTGGGCCGGGGGGCGGAGCTGGGCCAGGGGGCGAAAACCATGCAGGAGTTCATCGACCGGTGCGTCACCTTCTGCGAGGTGGACTGTGAAAACCAGCTGGAGAACATTCTCACCGGGGCCTTTCTGGGGAAGACCATCCTGCTGCTGGAGGGCTTCGACTACTGTGCCATGATCGACGCCAAGAAGTTTCCAGGCCGGAGCGTGGAGGAGCCCTCCGACGGCAAGGTCCTCCGGGGCAGCCACGACGGCTTCACGGAAACCCTGGTCCAGAATACGGCTCTTCTGCGCCGCCGGATCCGGGACCCGAACCTGACCCTGGAGAACCACAAGGTGGGGGGCCGGAGCCGGACAGACGTGGTGGTTGCCTACATGGAGAACCAGGTGAACCGGGGGGATCTGGAGGCGCTGCGCAGAAAGCTGGAGGCCATCGACGTGGGCTCCATCGCCATGAGCCAGGAGAGCGTGGCGGAGGCCATTGTCAAGCCCCAGTGGTACAACCCCTTCCCCAAGGTCCGATACACGGAGCGGCCGGATACCGCTACGGCTTGTATTATGGAGGGAGATATCATACTCTTAGTAGACAACTCCCCCTCGGTGATGCTCCTGCCCACCAGTCTCTTCGACTTTATGGAGGAGGCCAACGACTACTACTTCCCGCCCCTGGTGGGGACGTACCTGCGGTATCTGCGGATTGTGGTGATGCTGCTGGCGTTGTTCATCACGCCGGTCTGGTATCTGCTGGTGAAGGACCCTATGCGGGTACCGGAGTATCTGGCGTTCATCGTGCCGGAGGAGCCGGGGAGCGTGCCGCTTCTGCTCCAGCTGCTGCTGCTGGACTTCGTGGTGGACCTGCTCAAGCTGGCGTCCCTGAACACCCCGGACGCGTTGAGCAACTCCTTCAGTATGCTGGGGGCCCTGATTCTGGGGGACTTTGCGGTCCAGGCCCGATGGCTGGTGCCGGAGGTGCTGGTGTATATGGCCTTCGTGGCCATCGCCAACTTCGCCCAGCCCAGCTTTGAGCTGGGATACGCCCTGAAGCTGACGCGGATGGTGTTTTTGATCCTGGTGGCCCTGTTTGATGTCTGGGGGCTGGCGGCAGGGATTGTGGGCTTTCTGCTCCTGCTGGCCAGCACCAAGCCCATCCTGGGCCGGGGGTATCTGTACCCCCTCTGCCCCTTCGACGGCAAGGCCCTGGGCAGACTGCTGGTAAGACAGCCCATCAGCAAGAAGAATACGTGACTTGACAAACCGGCGGCGGTTTGGTAAAATTTCAAAAGAACCGGTTCTTTTCTCTTCCATTGCATGGAAGAGAAGGAGGTCTGGAAACAAAAAGAATAGGAGAGAACGAGAAATGAAACTGAGCAAAAACCTCCGCCGCGCACTGCTGGCGGCCGCAGCCGCCCTGCTGCTGATAGGCACCGCCGCTGCGGCCAGCGCCGCCACTAAGAAGACCATCGAGGCCAGCTATATGGACATCAAGCTGGTAATAGACGGCGTGGAGGTCACGCCCAAGGACGCCAACGGCAACGTGGTGGAGCCCTTCATGAGCGGAGGCACCACCTATCTGCCCGTCCGGGCTGTGGCAGAGGCCCTGGGCAAGGAGGTCGGCTGGGACGGGGACACCAAGACCGTCTATATCGGCAAGGTCCCCGGCGCGGAGGAAAACTGGATGACCAAGCTGCCGCCCTATCAGCTGTTTCAAGCGACCGCTTACGACGGAACCGACCGGGAGAAGTTTTTTGAGGTAGCGGGAACAAAACAGACCCTGGGTGTTGTTTTCAAAAAAACCACATATGACCGCAACAGGCCGTTTGCCATGTGGAACCTCAACGGCGAGTATGAAACCATGACCGTCACGGTTGGACACATGGGCGATGAGGTTTCCAACGCGAGAGTAGAGGTCTATCTGGACGGGGAGTACTCCGCCGAGTACCCGGTCACCTGGGACGGCGCGCCCAAAACATTCACTATTCCCGTGAAATTTGCGCCCAATGTCAAGCTGCAGGTCGTGTATGGCGAGACGGGGCTTGACGGCCTTGATGCGTATGGAGGGAGTGCCGAGTATGTGAGCTCCGGTACCTACGGCATCTATGACATTTCCTTCTCCTAAAGCGCAGCAGAGAAGCGGGGCGGCATTTGCCGCCCCGCCTTTTTATGCCCTCAGTTCGCCTTCTCGTTGACAAAATCATCCAGCGCCGCCAGGGCGTTGTCCAGCTTGAGCAGATCGCTGCCGCCGCCCATGGCGGAGTCCGGCTTGCCGCCGCCCTTGCCGCCGCAGATGGGGGCGATGGCCTTGATAATCTCCCCGGCCTTGACCCCCCGGGCCACAGCCTCCTTGCCGCAGACCGCCAGGAAGGTGATCTTCCCGTCGCTGACGCTGGCCAGCAGCGCCGCCACCGCAGGCTCCTTGTCCCGGAGGAAGTCGCCCATCTTCCGCATATCGTCCGCCGTCAGGCCGGAGCGGGAGAAGGATACCACCTTCAGCCCCTTCACCTGCTTGGCATTGAGCAGGAACTGGTCCGCTTCGTTGACAAATTCCTTGGCCTTCAGCTTCTCAATGGCCTGCTTGAGCTCCCGGAGCTCCGCCGTCATCTGGCCCGCTTTCTCCTTCAAATCCACCGGCTTGACCTTCAGCGCCGCCGCCGCCTGGAACAGCATATCCTGGAACCGGTTCATCTCGTCCAGGGCCCGCTTGCCGGTGACGGCCTCGATGCGGCGCACGCCGGCGGCCACGGAGAACTCGCTCTCAATGTGGAACAGCCCCGCCATAGCGGTGTTCTCCAGGTGGGTGCCGCCGCAGAACTCCACGGAGTACCCGCACATGTCCACCACCCGGACCGTGTCGCCGTACTTCTCGCTGAACAGGGCGATGGCTCCGGTCTTCTTGGCCTCCTCGATGGGCATCTCCTTCGCCTCCACCGGGTAGCCCGCCAGGATAGCGTCGTTAACCCCCTGGGACACCTGGCTCAGCTCCTCCGCCGTCAGGGCGGCGAAGTGGGTGAAGTCGAAGCGGAGGTAGTCCTCCTCCACCAGGGAGCCGGCCTGGTGGACGTGGTCCCCCAGCACCTCCCGCAGAGAGGCGTCCAGAAGGTGGGTGGCGGTGTGGGCGCGCATGATGGCCTTCCGGCGCTCGGGGTCGATCTGCGCGCAGACGGTGTCCCCCACCGCCAGGGTCCCCTCGGTCATTTTGCCGTAGTGCATATACTTTCCGCCCTTGTTCTTCTGCACGTCGGACACACGAAAGACCAGACCGCCCTCTCCGCTCCGGAAGATGTCGCCGTGGTCGGCGGACTGGCCGCCCATCTCGGCGTAGAAGGGCGTCCTGTCCAGGACCACAATGCCCTCCACGCCGGACATCATCACCTCGGCCAGCTCGTTTTCCACCACCAGGGCCACCACCCGGGCGTCCTCTACGGACGCGCTGTCATACCCGGCAAACTCGGTGGAGGGCACGTCCTTGCCGAACTCCACGCCGGCCCAGCCCAGATCGCCCAGGGCCTCCCGGGCCTTCCGGGCCCGCAGGCGCTGCTCCTCCATGAGGGCCTTGAACTCGTCCTGATTGACGCCCATGCCCTCCTCGGCCACCATCTCCGCCGTCAGGTCGATGGGGAAGCCGTAGGTGTCGTAGAGCTTGAAGGCGTTGGCCCCGGAGAAGGTCCTCTCCCCCTTGGCCTTGTGGCCTTCCAGCATCTCGGTGAAGATTCTCATGCCGCCGTCGATGGTCTTGGCGAAGCTCTCCTCCTCCATGCGGATGACACGGGTAATATAGCCCTCCTTCTCCCGCAGGTCGGGGTAAGCGCCCTCGTTCTCGGCGATGACCGTGGCACAGACCTCATAGAGGAAGGGCCGGTCCACCCCCAGGAGCTTCCCGTGCCGGGCGGCACGGCGCAGCAGGCGGCGCAGGACATAGCCCCGCCCCTCATTGGAGGGCAGCACGCCGTCGCAGATCATCATGGTGGCGGAGCGGATGTGGTCGGTGATGACCCGGAGGCTCACGTCGATTTTGTGGGACTGCTCATACTTGGCCCCGGTGATCTCGCTGACCTTGTTCGTGATGTTCATGACGGTGTCCACGTCAAAGAGGGACTCCACGTTCTGGCTCACGCAGGCCAGGCGCTCCAGGCCCGCGCCCACGTCGATATTTTTCTGCTTGAGCTCGGCGTAGTGGCCCTGGCCGTCGTTGTCGAACTGGGAGAAGACGTTGTTCCAGATTTCAATATACCGGTCGCACTCGCAGCCCACGGTGCATCCGGGCTTGCCGCAGCCGTACTCCTCGCCCCGGTCGTAGTAAATCTCGGAGCAGGGGCCGCAGGGGCCGGAGCCATGCTCCCAGAAGTTGTCGGCCTTGCCGAATTTGAAGATTCGCTCGGCGGGGATGCCGATGACCTTGTTCCAGATTTCAAAGGCCTCGTCGTCGGCGGGAGTGGTCTCGCTGCCGCCGAAGACGGAGGGGTAGAGCCGGTCGGGCTCCAGGCCCAGCCACTCCGGGCTGGTCAGAAACTCCCAGCACCAGGAGATGGTTTCCTTCTTGAAGTAGTCCCCGAAGGAGAAATTGCCCAGCATCTCGAAATAGGTGCCGTGGCGGGCGGTTTTGCCGATATTCTCGATATCGCCGGTGCGGATGCACTTCTGGCAGGTACACACACGGCGGCGGGGGGGCTCTACCTCGCCGGTGAAATAGGGCTTCATGGGGGCCATGCCGCTGTTGATGAGCAGCAGGCTCGCGTCGTTCTGGGGGATGAGGGAAAAGCTGGGGAGGCGGAGGTGCTCCTTGCTCTCGAAAAATTTCAGGAACATCTCCCGGATTTCATTGACACCGTATGACTTGTGCATGGGGGTTCTCTCCTTTTATATAGTTTAAATAGTATAATATGGATTTATGGTATAATAGGGGTTCCCTGCGACGAATCCCCCCGCCACGCCTGCGGCGTGGCCCTCCCCCCTTTAACAAGGGGGGCAAGGGGATCGGTGATGCCCTTGGGAAGATTCGCCCTCCCGTCCCGCTTTAACAAGGGGGCAAGGGGATCGGTGATGCCCCTGGGAAGATTCGCCCTCTCGCCCCCCTTGTTAAAGGGGGGAGGGCCGCCGCGGAGCGGTGGCGGGGGGATTCTGGCACCAAAAGTTTTATAATATCCTCCGGTTGTCGGACCGGCCCAGGAGGTAGTCGGTGGAGACCTCGAAATAATCGGCTAATCGTTCCAGCATCACAGAGGGGATATTGATTTCGCCACGTTCGATTTTCTGATAATGACGGGGCTGACAACCTAAAAATTCAGCCATCTCGACTTGTGTCACACCTTTTTCTTTCCGAAGCTCTTTAATGCGTGCCGAAAACTTTGGCATTTTAATTTCCATACATATACCTCATTATAGGCTTGACACGCCTTGATATTTCGTGCTATAATATGCGCATAGCACGCCATAAAATATCGCAGAGAGGGATTTGATGATGATGAATGCAACCTACGAATGGCTATACGAAAACTACGCCCGGGAACTCCAACAGGAGCTTCGGGAAGCGGAGGAGACGGCTATTGAGCGCTTTGCTGCGGATGCTCACCTTAATGATGGAGATAAGCTCACATTAACCGACTGCATAGCCGCCCTCCGCTTCCATTGCGGAGTGCACAGCTTTGCCCTGGGCCTTCGGATGGGGATGGACCTCATGGAGGAGCTGTTCCCTACCGCTTCTTGACCTCAAACCCGATGATCTCCATCTCCGGGTCCACAGCCACCCGAATCAAAACCTTTTTCTTTTCATACTTGCAGTAGAACACGCACACCCCGTAGTCCTCGCCGTCGGAGCTCTGGCCGGTGGCGAGATAGCTGTCGATCTGCTTGTACACCCCGGCCCCGTCCAGCTGACCCAGAATCAGCGTCCCGATGTCCTCCGGGCTCGTGCTCTCCCGCACATCCTCCCGCAGAAGCGCCCACAGGCCCTCCCAGTCGTTCCCGGCGATGGCCCGGACCGCCTCCCGGCCCTTTGCCAGCGTCTCCTCCTCGTCCATACCCTCCGGCAGGGGGTTCCCCTCCACCCGGCAGGCGCACAGCCCCAGCAGCAGCGCCGCCAGCAGAGCCAGCAGCAGCCCGGCCCGTCTTATTTTCATCCAGTATGTCCCCCTTTCAGGCAAAAAATAAAACCCGCGCCACCACATAGGGGCGAAGGTTTTCGCGGTACCACCCTAATTCGTCCCCCGCAGGGGACCTCATAGCAGCCCGGTAACGGGGGCAGGGCCGTGGAGCTCGTCGCTCCCCGCTCAGAAGTGGCCGCGCCGGAGGCTTCGCCGCGGGGCTCCCACCGTCCCCCGCTCGCTTTGGGCCGCTGTCCGGCGCTCGCTTCATCATTGCTTTTATTCTTTCGTATTATATCACAGATTTTTTCGTTGTCAACGAGCTTTTTTTGTCTTTCCTCTTCTTGCAATTTCCCCCGGCCCCGGCTATACTGTGAACGGTTTAAAAAGGAGGCGTTCTCATGGTAAAGGATCTGACGGAGGGCCGGCCGGGCCGGGTGCTGGCGCTGTTTTCCGTTCCCATGCTGGTCAGCGTCATTTTCCAGCAGCTCTATAATATGGCGGACAACGTCGTGGCGGGGCAGTTCATCGGGGATGACGCCCTCTCGGCGGTGTCCATCTCCTACCCGGTGACGATGATCTACATGGCGGCGGCCCTGGGCATCAACATCGGATGCAGCGTGGTGGTTTCCCAGCTCTTCGGGGCCAAGCGCATGGAGCGGATGAAGACCGCCGTCAGCACTTCCCTCCTGGCAAGCGTCGCGCTGGCCCTGGTCCTAACGGCGCTGGGGCTGATCTTCTGCCGGCCCCTGCTGGGCCTGCTGAATACCCCGGAGGCGCTGATGGAGCCCACCCTCCAATATCTGCGCATCTACACCGTGGGGCTGGTGTTCATCTTTCTATATAACACTTGCACCGGCGTTTTCACCGCCCTGGGGGACACCATGACGCCCCTTATCTTTCTGGTGGCGTCCTCCCTGGCGAACATCGGCCTGGACGTGCTGCTGGTAACGGCGGTGGATCTGGGGGTGGCCGGCCTGGCCCTGGCAACCGCCCTGTGCCAAGGGGTGGCAGCGGTGGTTTCCCTGGCGGCGCTGCTGCGGCGGCTGAGGAGGATAGAATCCGGGCCCTGGGCGCGGTTCTCCCCCGCGCTGCTGAGGATGATCTCCTCCCTGGCGGTGCCGGGGATCTGTCAGAAGAGCTTCGTCTCCGTGGGGAATCTGATGGTGCAGAGCCTGGTCAACAGTCAGGCGGCAGTGGTGCCGGGGATCATCGGCGGCTTCTCCTCCGCCTCCAAGCTCATCTATTTCGTGGTCTACATCAACTCCGCCGTGGGCTCCTCGGTGGCCAGCTTCACCGCCCAGAACATCGGCGGAAAGAAGCTGGACCGGGTAGGCCGGGGACTGCGGGGCGGGATTTGGCTGTGCGCCGCCGTCTGCGTCCCCGCCACAGCCTTCCTGCTGCTTTTCTCCCGGCAGGCCATGACCATCTTCGTCCCGGCGGAGAGCGGAGACATCATCGCCGCCGGTGTGGGCTACCTGCGGATTGTGGCCCCGTTTATCTTCATCGTGGCGGTAAAGCAGTGCTGCGACGGGGTGCTCCAGGGGGCGGGCTCCGCCCGGGAGTTTATGGCGACTACGTTTTCCGATCTGTTTCTGCGGGTGGGGCTGGCGTATCTGCTGCCTGTTTGGCTGGGGTATGTGGGCATCTGGTGGGCCTGGCCCATCGGCTGGGCCCTCAGCGCCGGGCTGTCCGTGGCGCTCTACGCCCGGGGGCACTGGAAGAGAGTGCATCTGCTGGAGCAGGTGTGAAATGGGACATAATGGAAATGGTCCGCTTGAAAGGGCCGCTCCAGAGTCATCTGGAGCGGCCCTTCTGCTTTAGTCGTACTTCCCCTCCCGGCGGTTCCGGTAGAACCGCATGGACAGCCTCACGGAAATAACCGTCAGCAGGACAGCCGCCGCGACGCCCGCCGTTACGATAAGCGGCAGGGGCAGGCCGGGGATGTGCAGCGTCTTGACGATCTTCACCAGTCCCAGGCCCATGCCCAAAGCCGCGCCCAGCATCAGAATCATCAGCATCCGGCCCCGCTCCGTCCCGAACCGGTAGAGCATGGGCAGGGTCAGGTTCATAATGAACGCCATCGTGACAATCAGCACCAGCTCCGTCTCCCACAGCTCCGTCCAGTCAATGCCCGCCTTTGTGACCACCAGCCCCTGGACAGCCATGCCCACGGCCACAATCAAAAAGGCCAGGCCGGTGTAGATCACGCACAGCAGGTACTTGCTCCCCACCAGCTCCGAAATCCGGTAGGGCAGCATGGCGGCGTATTTGTCCCACTTGCTCTTGTCGTCGTAGGCCAGGGAGTTGATGGGGATCATGAAGGCTGTCATCAGGGCGTAGGTGCTGCTGAAGGCCCCCATATTCGGAATCAGGCAGAAAATCAGCGCCAGAACAATCAGCAGGCGGGCCTGCTTGTCGGCCACATAGATATCCTTTCTCAACAGAGCAATCATTGCTTCTCCTCCTTCACCAGATACAGAATGATGTCCTCCAGATTGGCCCGGTCCACCGTCAGCCCGCGGGGGATCAGCTCCCGCTCCACCAGGGCCTCCACGCCGTAGGCGCCCACCCGCTTGCCGTGAATGGCCTCCTCCGGGATGTTGGCCAGCTGTTCCCTGGTGCATTTCAGGATGCCGTAGGTGTCCAGCAGCACGTCCTTCTCCTCGCACAGAACCAGCCTCCCCCTGTGGAGAAAGGCGATGTAGTCGCAGATGCGCTCCAGGTCGCTGACGATGTGGCTGGACAGCAGCACCGCGTGGCCGTCCTCGGCGGCGAAGTCCGCGAACACCTCCAGCAGCTCCTCCCGGACCATGGGGGCCAGACCGCCGGTGGCCTCGTCCAGCAGCAGCAGCCTCGGGTGGTGGCTCAGGGCCGCCGCGATGCCCAGCTTCATGGTCATGCCCCGGGAGTAGTCCTTCAGCTTCTTCTTCTGCGGCAGCTCCAGGCGCTGGAGCCACCCCTCATAGGCCCCCTGGTCCCAGTTTTTGTAGGTGTCCGCCATGATCTTCCCCACCTGTACGGCGGTGAGCACCTCGGGGAAAAAGGTCTCGTCCAGCACCACTCCCACGTCCTCCTTCACCCGCAGGAAGTCCGGACCCTGGTTGTCCGCCCCCAGCACCTCCACCGTCCCGGCGTCCCGGCCGACGGCGTCCATGATCAGCCGGATGGTGGTGCTCTTTCCGGCCCCGTTCTCCCCCACCAGCCCCAGTACACAGCCATAGGGCAGGTTCAGGGTCAGATCCTCCAGGGCAAAGTCCTTGTAGCGCTTGGTCAAGCCCTTGATAGCAATCGCGTTTGTATCCACTTTATTTAATCCTCCTCACATAATACCCGCAGGATATCTGCTAACTCCTCCGAACCCAGGCCGCACTGCCGGCCCAGTTCCACCGCCGCCTGCAAATGGGCCTCGATGTCCCGCAGATGGCTCTCCTTGGCCAGCTCCAGGTCCTGTTCCGCCACGAAGCTGCCCTTTCCGGCCACTGTGTGGATAAACCCGTCCCGTTCCAGCTCCTCGTAGGCCCGCTTGGTGGTGATCACGCTGATGCGCAGATCCCGGGCCAGCGCCCGGATGGAGGGCAGAGGCTCCCCCGGCGGCAGCTTTCCCGTTGTAATGGCGCCCTTTATCTGCCGGACAATCTGTTCGTAGATAGGCTGGCCGCTGGCGTTGCTGATGATCAGGTCGATGGCGTTCACCTCCAAACTGTGCATATCAACCCGGTTGTCTGTATATGAACAGTATACACAGTATGAGCGATTTGTCAAGAGGGAAACGTAAATTTTTTTCGGATGGGTTTTGGCGGCTGGAAGTGCTGCGGAATAACAAATTCAAAATATAGAAATGGATAAAATTTACTATTAAAGAAAATAATTCCAAAAACAACGAACTTTAAAAATGGCAAAGAAGCGTAAACGGGTATAAACTTGTGCGAATTTTGGACGATATCAAATTGAAAGGAATGAAAATGTCAGAAATTGGATATTTTTTCGTCGAATTCTTTTTTTGATTATATTTTACAAAATATCAAATTTGTAACCACTTTTGTGACCGGCATGTGCTATACTGTTGTTAAAGAGGTGAACCCCCCTGGGGGGTTCCCTGCCTTCTGTGAGGCGGGGAGCGGGGCTTGCGGCGGCGGAGAGACGCGCTGCAGGCCGTGTTGTAATGTAAAACCTGCCGCCGGTGGGCGGCTGAAAGGAGATTTGTATGAGACAGAAATTGAAGCGGCTGCTGTCCCTGGTGCTGGCGTTCAGCATGACGATGAGTCTGCTGTCGATCAGCGCGTGGGCGACGGAAGGGGCGAGGGAGGATTACGACTATATCGTAACCTTGGACAACGCCCAGGAGGAGACCCCTGTGGAGGGCCTGGCGGCGGAGCTGCTGGCGCGGAAAGGGATCACCGATGAGACGGGAACCTGGTCGTCCAGCGACGACGGGGTTCTGACCATCGATGGGGCCTGGAACGCGGTGGCCTACCGGGCCGGCGAGGTCGAGGTGAGCTACACCTACGAGGCCCCCAAGGCGCCCGAAGCGGAGACGCCCGGCGAGGACCTTGGCGTGATTCCGCCCGAGACGCCCGGCGAGGACGAGGGCAAGGATGACACTACCCCCGGCGAGAACGAGGGTGAGGATGGCACTACCCCCGGCGAGAACGAGGGTGAGGATGACACTGCCCCCGGTGAGAACGAGGGCGAGGATGACACTACCCCCGGCGAGAACGAGGGTGAGGATGACACTGCCCCCGGTGAGAACGAGGGCGAGGGCGACACTCCCCCCAGTGAGAACGAGGGCGAGGATGGTACTACCCCCGGTGAGAACGAGGGCGAGGATGGCACTACCCCCGGTGAGAACGAGGGCGGTGAGAACGAAACTACGCCCGACGAGATTGTCGGCGATGATGCCAACGTGACCGAGGCCTCCCGCGTCTACTACACCGGGCCCGAGGGCGGCGAGGTCGAGACCATTACCGAGACCATTACCGTGACCTGGAAGGTGCTGGTGCAGGACGGCGAGGCTGTCCGGGAGATCCGGGCGCTGATGCGCGAAATGCTGGAAAAATACGGCGACGGCGTGTACGGCGAGGGCGGCAGCTGCCAGTATTCCCCCGAGGAGCTGGAGGCGGCGCTGACGTTCTTCCACGAGAAGATGGCGGCTCTTGAGGAGGCCGGTATCGGCTGGCCCGGCTGGCCGGATGTGTATGGCGATGACGCCGCCGTGCTTGCGGAGATGCTGGAGAAGCTGGGGTATGGCGTGCAGATACTGGATTCCTTGCGCTATGAACGAATTTACTACCGCAGTCCTTACCGAATGGACAAGGACTATAATGGACCGGCGATATATAAACTAAACAACGGAGATCTTGCTTATTGTGCGGATCATTCGGCGGCTGCTAATGTGGGTAGTAGCTACGAAAAAAAGGAGGGATATACCGGGAAAGCGGCAGATCAAATACGGGGCATTCTAAAATACGGATATAGAGGAGGCCCGATTGAAAATTATCCTGCATTAGTGGCTCGGGGTCTAAGTGGTGCGGAAGCGCTGTCAGCTACCCAGGCGGCTATTTGGCATGCGGTTGACGGTAAGTCATATGGGTATACCAAAAGATTAGACGCTGGTGATGATAAGTGGAATATTGAAAATAAGAAAGATGTTGACCCACACGAAAATAGACCCGGGGCTGAAGGACGTATTAATGCGCTCTATAATGAGTTAATTACTAAAACACAGCCAGAGGTTAAGAAAATCACATTAAAGAATCCTAAAACCGATAAAGTAACGGCTAAAATAAAAAATGGACAGATTTGTTACGATGTAGAAGTTGCTTTTGAGGTGACAAATCCAATTCAAGGGTTGGTTGTATGTGTATCTTGCGGAAATACTTCAAAAAATATTACGTTAAGCAATAAGAATACAAAGTACACTGCGACACTTACAAACTTAGAGTCCCCTTCAGGGACTATTGATATAAGTTATAGTAAAAAGAATCCGTCAGTAGAAATCAACTCCTTGGACTATTATAAAGGAAGCGACTCGCAAGATTTTGTGCGTCTCGTTACTTGGGATGAGGAACTTCCTAGCAGCGGTGTTCTTATCACAAAGTACAATGTTCCTACCTACGATGTAACCATCAACAAAACCGGCGACAACTGGACGCCGGATAACACAACGCGTCCTTTGGCTGGTGCAGAGTTTTCAATGACAGTCTCTAAGGATGGCGAGAGCATCAACAACTGGAGGAGCGGCAAGACTAATGATGACGGCAAGCTCACATTTACGGGTATTCCCGTGGGCTTTAGCTATTCCATCAAGGAGACAGCGGCTCCGGAGCTGTATCATCTGAGTACTGTCCCGCTTACAGGCAGTAGTACAAAAACTCATGATGTCAACAACAGCTTGGAGCGCGGCGATCTGACCATCACTAAAACGGTAGCCGGAGATACCATTGACAAGACAACGCAGTGGGAGTTTACTATTAACTTGAAGTTGCCCGGTGGTGGCGCTCTGCCCGGAAGCTATCACTATACCATTACCAGAGCAAATGGTTCGACCGAGACTGGTAACATTTCCGATGGTGGGAAAGTAAGTCTTGCGCACGACGATAAAGTTACGATAAGCGACATCCCTGCCGGGGCGCAGTACAGCGTCACTGAGGCTGGAGCAGACGAAAACGGCTATGTCACAACTTCGAGCGGTGAGAGTGGCGAAATTGAAGCGGGTAAGACGCCCACAGCCAAGTTCACTAACACTCGATTCAACGGTGATTTGCTGGTAAAGAAGGTTGTGGCAGGTAATGGCGGCGATGAGAACCAAGAGTTTGATTTCAATATCACACTCGCTGGTACCAGCGCAAGCAAAAAAGTCGTCGCTCAGAAGCATGACAAGGACGGTAAGTATGTAGAGGGTGAGAATACCTGGACTTTTACCGGCAGTTTGGACTTCACTCTGAAACATGGAGAGTATCTGATTATTAAGGATTTGCCCAACGGTACGATTTATACTGTTACTGAGAAAAACGGTAATGGTAACGGGTATACGAGTACAGTTGAGGTCAAAACGGATAAAGATCCTGGGGTTGAGCCTGTGATGATGTTCGGCCTGAACAACTATGATCCAGAGAATTATGAGGGCGCGAACACCAATGATGTTTCGATCACCAGAGAAAAAGATGACGGAGATCGGTGGAACATCGTCACCTTCACCAACACCCGCGAGCTGGGCAGTCTGGAGATTAGCAAGAAGATCGTCGGCAACACCAGCAGCGATGAGGTGAACCGGCTCTGGGAGTTTGAGATTACACTCAAGGATGTTGACGGCAACCCGCTGAACAGCCAGTGGACGGGATATGAGGTTAATGGAGAGTCGAAATCCCCGCTGGTTCTGGACGAAAATGGAATGGGCAGTGTGCAGCTGGCCCATGACCAGACACTGACCTTCCCCGCGCTGCCGGTTAAGACTCAGTATGCCGTCAAAGAAGTGAAGGCTGATACAGACGGTTATAAAACCACAAAGCCAACAGCGGAGAGCGGTTCTGTGGAGAACACGGACAGGATATATCTTGACTATACCAACGCCTGGACCAAGGGCGCCCTGGAGGTCACCAAGACCATGGGGGGACCGGCTAAGGCTGACGAGCGGATCACGTTTGAGATTGCGTTGGACCTCAGCAGGGCGGATATCCTCAAGGATACTGGTACTAAGGTTGATGTCAAGGATCTGGCGAATTGGATCTCCGGTGACGATCAGTCGGAAAATGTCACGACGCAGTTTGATGAAACCGGCGAGAAATGGATCGTTTCCATCACCAAGGACGTCAAGACCGATGGAGAAGAAGTCATTGCCACGCTGGGCAACATCCCCACCGGCGTGACCTATACCGTCACCGAGACAACCGAGCGGCTGACCGAAGAAGGCTATGAGGTAGTGTACGATATTACGGGTGCCACTGGCAATGTTGTCGATGGCAAGACTACCTCCGGCACGATCAGCAGTGATGGTGAGACAGACAAGATCAAGGCCCGGGATTACCGCGGTGAGGGTACGCTGGTCATCAGCAAGGATGTTACCGGCAATGCCATTGAGAACGCCGGCGAGCAGTTTGAGTTTACGATTGATCTGCTTGTTCCCAAGACTGCAACTGAGGACATTATTAAGGAGACGGTTCAGATTGCTTTTGAGAGCAAGATGTATCCCAATGTGAGTCATGAACTTGTCCCGAACGGGGAAATTGAGGAGGGTGAGAAAGCCGGCTGGCACAAGTGGACCTTGACGGCGAATTTGGTGGATGACGCGAAGCTGACTGTCTCCGGCCTGCCTGCCGCCACGGAGTACACCGTGAAGGAAATGAAGGCCAATGCCAACGGCTATATCACTACAGTTACCTTCAGCGGAACCGCTCAGAATGTAACCATCAATAATGCTGATGGTACAGCGTCCGGCACGATTGCCAACTCCAAGCCGGATGATAAAACAGTTGTTGATTCCTATCTGTATACCAACATGCGCAACCAGGGCGATCTGGCGATTCTCAAGCTGATTGACGGCGATGGCGCGTATGATGAGGATGACTTCAACTTTACGCTCAAGCTGATCTCCGCGTATGCCTATAGCAAGACCGAGACCGGCGGGGAAGCTGGCGCTGGATTCGTTGACGATGATGTTGATCCGATGGGCGTGGATACACTCAACAACTCCCAGCACTGGTGGAATGCGGGGATCATTGGACAGGCGGCTTACAGCGTCATCGGCATGGACGGCGAACCTGTCAAGGAAGGGTCTCTGTATGATGACTTCTATGATGTCAGCGACGGCCTCTTCCACTTCTCGCTGAAGGGCGGACAGATGCTGATTGTTAACGGCCTGCCGAACGAAACCTGGTACGAGGTTACGGAGGATAACTTCAACGGAAACGGCTACAGCAGCACGGTTATAGACGATCCCTACGGTATGGAGCCTTTTGATGAGGCAGACGGAGTTGTCTTACCGGAAGCCGGGATCACCGAGACCGGTATTGGCGGATACATCCCCGGTATTGACATTGATGGTAAGGACGGCGTCACCGAGCTCGACAAAATCACCTCGACTGTGCTGTTCCAGAACCACCGCGGCACCGGCGAGCTGTCCATCACCAAGGAGCTGCGGGGCAGCGGCGCGGACGCCGGCAGAAGCTGGACCTTCGACGTGGTCCTGCGGGACGCCAACGGCGAGCTGCTGACCAAGAGCGAGTGGACCACCAATGGCGAGCCCAACGCAATAGAGCTGGACGGCCAGGCGGTAACGCTGGAGAACGGTACCGTTACCTTCACCATGCGGGGCGGCGAAACCCGGACCATCACCGGCCTGCCCAACGGCACCACCTATACCATCACTGAGCGCGAGGCCAACCAGGAGGGCTACGACACCTATCTGGGCGGCGGCGACGGCTGGACGGGCGTCATCGACGAGGCCGGGGAGAAGACCGTCTTCTCCGTAACTGTGGTCAACCGGAGGGATCCCGGCACACTGACTGTCCGCAAGACAGTCGCCGGCAACGCCGGCTGGCGCTACCGCGACCGGCTGTTTGACTTCACCGTTGCTCTGGAGGCCGCCCCTGGCGACACCCTGCCCGTCTTTGTGGAGGTGGAGGGCAGCAGCGATTCTCCCGCTGTGGAGGCTCCCGCCTACACTCAGCTGGAGGTAGTCAACGGCGAGGTGAGCTTCCAGCTGACGGACGGCCAGTCCCTGACCATCAAGAACCTGAGCAAGGACACCCGCTACACTGTGGCGGAGGCTCCCGTAACGGAGTACTACTTTGACGGCGTCACCACCGAGGGCGATCTGGAGGGCGTTATTGACCCGGAGGAGACCTTAGGCGTGCACTTTATCAACCGCTTCTACGAGGGGCCCGGCGGCGACGATGACGACGATGACGACGACGAAACCACTCGGACCTTCGAGGAGCCGCCGGAGGAGTACTATCCCGAGCTGCCCGATCCCAATGAGCCGGACAGCCCGGACACCGTGACCATTCTGGAGGACGACGTGCCTACCACCTATGTGAAGGTGCCGGATCCTGAGAATGAGGAGGAGTTCGTCTATATCCCCGAGGATGATGTGCCTCTCTTCGGCTTTGAGATTCCGGAGACCGGCGACAGCGGCCGGACTGTGCTGTGGGCGGCTCTGAGCGCGGTTTCCCTGACGGGAATCGTGGTGCTGAGCCTTCCCTCCCGGAAGAAGGAAGAGGAGGAGTAATCCTCCGGCCAGGCGGATATTCTGAGACAACCGGGGCCCGGACGCATACGCGTCCGGGCCTCAATTTTGCCGTCATGTACGAAATTCCCATAAAAAGGGGGAAAAGTCAAAAGGATTTGGGAAAGATTTTTCCGCCCCGCTCTTGCTGTTTGCCCGGGAATATGATATAACTTCTATGCCTGTATGGCGTGGCGCGCTCCCCAGCGCGCCGCGCCGTGATTTTTACGCGGTGAGGTGTGTTATGCGCAGACAGGACTATACGATTGACATGCTCCACGGCCCGCTCTCCGGCAAGCTGCTGCTCTTTGCCCTGCCCTTGATGGCCTCCAGCCTGCTGCAGCTGCTCTTTAACGCGGCGGACGTGGTGGTGGTGGGCCGCTTTGTGGGGAAGGAGGCCCTGGCGGCGGTGGGCTCCACCTCCTCCCTCATCAACCTGATGGTGAACCTGTTCGTGGGCCTCTCGGTGGGGGCCAACGTGGTGGTGGCCCGGGAGCTGGGGGCCGGACGGAAGGAGGATGTGCGCCGGGGCGTCCACACCGCTATGACCCTGGCGGGGCTGGGCGGGATTGTTCTTTTGATTTTGGGCTCCACGCTGGCCCGGCAGCTGCTGGCCTTGATGTCCTCCCCGGAGGACGTGATCGATCTTGCGTCCCTGTATCTGCGGATCTACTTTTTGGGGATGCCGGCCAACATGGTCTACAACTTCGGCGCGGCCATCCTCCGGGCCCAGGGGGATACCCGCCGGCCCCTGTACTTCCTGAGCGCGGCGGGCGTGGTGAATGTGTGCCTGAACCTGGTATTTGTCATCGTTTGCCGGATGAGCGTGGCGGGGGTGGCCCTGGCCACCATCGCCGCCCAGTACATCTCCGCCGCGCTGGTGCTGCTGTGCCTGATGCGGGACAACGGGGCTCTGCACCTGGAGCTGAGGAGCCTGAGCCTGGATAAGCAGGTGGTGAAGAAGATCGTCCGAGTGGGCTTCCCCGCCGGCTTCCAAGGGATGCTGTTCTCCCTGTCCAACGTGGTCATCCAGTCCACCATCAACAGCTTTGGGTCCGTGGTGGTGGCCGGTTCCGCCGCCTCCGCTAATATTGAGGGCTTTGTCTATTCGGGGATGAACGCCGTCTACCAGACCGCCCTCACCTTCGTCAGCCAGAACTACGGCGCGGGGGAGTGCCGCCGGGTGGACCGGGTGTCAGCTCTGTGCGTCGGCTACAGCACGGCCATCGGACTGGTCTTGGGAGGGCTGGCGGTGGTCTTTGGCCGTCAGCTGGCGGGGATCTACGCCCCCGGAGACCCCTTGGTTATTGCGGCGGCGGAGGAGCGGATGCTCTATGTCTGCACTCTGTACTTCATCTGCGGCCTGATGGACACTATGGTGGGGATTCTGCGGGGGCTGGGCCACTCGGTGGTGCCGATGATTGTCTCCCTGGTGGGGGCCTGCGGCCTGCGGCTGCTGTGGGTAGCCTTTGTCTTCCCCTTCTTCGGCACCCCTGCGGCGCTGTACATCTCCTACCCCATCAGCTGGGCTGTGACAGCCGCCATGCACGCGGGGTTCTTCTTTGTGGTGCGCAAGCACGCCTACGCCAAGGTCCGCCACGAGACAGCGGGAGTGCAGTAATGAAAGTAAAGTTTGCCCGGACCTATTTTATAAACGGAACCGCCTACGCCGGGAAATCTACTATGGTAAAGCGGCTCGCCGAAAAATATGATGGGATCGCCTGCGAGGAAAACTACCATAACGCGCTGCTGTCCGGCTTGGACAGGGACGCTTTCCCGGGCTTGACGTACACGAGAGATCTGCAGGACTGGCGCGATTTCATCAGGCGGACGCCGGAGGAGTATGAGGCGTGGATCAGGGGCACGTCAAAGGAATGTGAAATCCTGGAGCTCCAAATTCTGGACAGACTGAGTGCTGAGGGGAAAATGGTCTTTGTGGACACCAATATCTCCCTGGAGACGCTGCGGGAGATATCGGATGATCGCCATGTGCTCATCATGCTGGCGGACCCCGCCGTATCGGTGAACCGCTTTTTTGAGAGGCCGGACAGAGAGAAGCAGTTTTTATACCGGCTGATCATGGAGGAGGAGGATCCTGCGCTGGCAATGGAAAATTTCAGGCAGTGCCTGAAGAGGATCAACTCCCCCGAGAACTACGACGCCTTTCTCCATTCCGGCTTCCGGGTGATTGTCCGGGATGAGCGCAGGAGCATTGAAGATACGCTCGCGCTGGTGGAGCAGGAATTTGGCTTGAAAGAATAAAAAACAAGGCAAACCGAAATGGTTTGCCTTGTTTTTTCAGTTATTGTGCCGGGACTTCCTCTGTCTCCAGGCTCAGGGGCGTATCCGTGCGGTCATGGGTGGAGAAATAGGTGTAGCCGTAGAACTGCCCGGGCTGGGGCAGCTCCCCGTAGTAGTAGGCCATCAGCTCCGTGACGGTGACGGTCTGGTAGCCCTGCTCCGTGAGCCAGGGGAGAATCGTCTCCAGGGCCTCCACCGAGCTGTCGTAGATGCTGTGCATCAAGACGATCTCCCCGTCCAGGCTGGGGACGTTTTGAATGCTGGAGACAACGGAGGCGGCGTTCCGGCTCTGCCAGTCGTAGGTGTCCACCGTCCAAGTGATCACCGCCCGATCCGTACCGTACTTGACGTTCTGGTTGGTGGCGCCGTAGGGGGGGCGCAGCAGCAGGGGCGCTTCCAGCCCTACGGCGGCAAAGATAGCGTCCATGGTCTGGATATCCTCCAGAAGGGCGCTCTTGCGCAGCTTGCTCAAGTCCTTGTGTCCGCTGGAGTGGCTGGCAAGCTCGCAGCCCATTTCCGCGGCGCGGACCAGGGCCTCCGGACAGGAGTAGATGTTCCAGCCCACCTCAAAGAAGGTGGCTACCGCGTGGTTTTCCTCCAGCAGGTCCAAAATCTGATTTGTGTACACTGGGTCCGGCCCGTCATCGAAGGTGAGGGCCACCATGGGCTTCGACGGGTCAATGACCCGGACGTAGGGCTCCTCCGGCTCGGGAAGCGCTTCGGGAGCCGGAAGCTCCTCCGTCTCCGCTGGAACCTCCTGGATGGGAGCAGGGATCTCCGCCTCCCCGCCTATTAAAACGGTTTCGGTGCTTTCAGTGGCAGGGGCGTCGCCAGGGAGCTGGGCGGCCTGTCCTTCGCAGCCGGTGATGGGCAGGGAGAGGAGCAGGCTGAGTGCAAGACAAAAAATACGGCTCATAATTGGACATCCTTCGACCTTCGACAGTATTTGGCAGCTTGCTTTATTATCACCCCAAATACGCGAAAAAGCAAGTGGAAATCGGTTACAGTTTGACAACAAAAACTGCTGACGGGCGCGCTCCTACAGCCCCGGCGCTCCCGGGATATCCGGGCGGCTGGGCAAGAGCACCCGGCCAAAGCACACCATGGTCCGGCCGCTGTCCCGGGGCAGGACGATGTCCGCGTCCGAGCGCTTCCGGTTCAGGGAGAAGAGGTACACCATCCCCAGCCGGTCCCGTACGTACTGCTTGCAGAACATGTCCCCATCCACGCAGAAGATGCCCACGTCCCCGTTGGACAGGGGATCCCGGTTGACGTACACCACCGACCCGTCCCGGATGACAGGCTCCATGGAGTCCCCCTGGATGCGCACGCCGAACTCCGCCCCCCGGGGCACCTCTCCGGTGACAGGCACGTAGTCGAAGTCCTCCCCAAACACCGGGGCGGCATAGCCCGCCGCCGCCGGGGAGCGGTAGAGGGGGATCTGCCGGACCTCCTCCTCCGGGGCCAGGTCCTCCAGATCCGCCTGGTAGGCCGTCAGGGCGTCCATCACCGACTGGGCCGCCTGACGGCCCGGGATAGTCAGGCTCCTGTACCGCTTCACCAGGCGCTCCTCCTCCGTGGAGCAGATGAAGCGCTCGCCGGTGAAGGCGTCCTGATAGAGGTAGTTGGGCTCCACGTCCAGGGTCTTGAACAGGCGCAGAAGCACCTCCTCCCGCATGGCGTTGAGCCCGCTCTCGTAGTTGCTGATCGCCGACTGGCTGACGCCCAGGGCCTTCGCCAGCTCCCCCCGGGTCATCCCCAGTTCCTCCCGCCGCTCCCGCAGCCTCTGTCCAAAACTCATGGTGGTCTCCTTTCCGGGACACGGTCACAGGAAATCTGTGACCAAACAAAAATATTCAGAAAAACTAAAAATAGTGCTTGACATTACAGCGGTGCTGTGCTACTATAGGCGATAGAGAAACGTACGTTCTAGATAAGAAAGAACAAGGAGGTGATATGACAAAGGCCGCTGTACCAGCGGTACAGCGGCCTTTGCCTTGGTGGGAGCGGGTGGATTCGAACCACCGAAGTCGTCGACAACAGATTTACAGTCTGCCCCCTTTGGCCACTCGGGAACGCTCCCATATAGTCCCACCAAAAGGTCTCCCTATTCAGTTACCGCCAGAGAAGGGGTGGAGCTGGTAGACGGACTCGAACCCCCGACCTGCTGATTACAAATCAGCTGCTCTACCAACTGAGCTATACCAGCACGATTAGCGGCAAGACGTATATTAACAGAAATGCCGCCGTTTGTCAATAGATTTTTTTAGAAACGGAGGAAAAATTTTTTGCGTTATCAACCGAAGAGACAGCGGGACCGCCAGCGGACGGCCCCGGTACATCAGTGCGCCCAATGCGGTGGGGAGCTGTACCCCGGCGGAGCCTATTGGAAGGTGAACGGACGGATTTTCTGTGAGAGCTGCCTGGTGGCCTGGACCCTGGGCCAGTTGTCCTGCTTCCGCCACATCTGCGGGGAGGTGGAGGAATGACGCTGCTGCGGATGGCGGCCAGCTACCGCCAGAGCTGCGAGCTGCTGCGGCTGCGGATCATCGCCCTGCGGGATCAGGCTAAGACGGCGGAGCCGGAGGAGAAGTCCCGGCTGGAACAGCGGGTTAGGGACCTCAACACCCTGCTCCGGGAAACCCGGGAGACGGCGTTGGTTTTGGAGCGGTATTACACCAGGAGGTACTATGGAAGACAGAAGAAGCGGTAAGCGGAGGGGGCGGGAGGTCCTGGGGGATCTGGCGGCCTGGGAGCGGGCCAACGGAGAGGACAACAGTGAGGCCATCGCCCGGCTGCGGCGGAACCTGCGCCGGGTGCGGCGAGAGGAGCTGACGTCCCGGCAGGCGGAGATGCTCCACCTCTACTACGACCTGGGGCGCTCCATGCCCCGGATCGCCCAGGAGCTGGGGGTGAACAAGTCCACCGTCTCCCGCACCCTGGCCCGGGCGAGAGCCAGGCTGAAGCGGTACCTGCGGTATACATTATAATGTAATGCAATGTAAGAAAATTGTGTTTCCTATGCGCGGCTGAAAGCTGCGCCAGCCTGTCGAAAAAGTCTGCCTCACGGCAGACTTTTTCGTATTTATGAAGTAAAATGGACCAGGGCGTGGTGGAAGTGGTGGATACAGAGAGTTTATAACAATCCTTAAAATATATGACACTTGGTAGGGCCGGATATCATCCCCCGCAGGATAACACCGTACAATTCCCCCAATGGAAGGGATAACCTGAAAACAAGGAAATGAAGGAATATTCTCTGGAAAGCGGACCCGCAGGCAAATTGAATCAAGCCGTCAGGCGGGCCTGTCAGCCAGAATCGGATTTGCCAAAGCAAACACCATATTCAGTTTGGCGGTCTGGTTTTGCAGACCTCGGTACCAGCATGCGCCTTGCGGCCAACGTGCCAGGTGTTTCCCCATTTTCCCTGTTTTTGGTGCTGGTGGGTATGGAGATCAACATCCAATCCACGATCGTTCCCTTTTTCAGCAGAGAGCCTCGCTCCTGGAACAGCCCCGCCACTTTGGCAAACAGCTTTTCCTGTATCCCACTGCGGATCAGCAGGTTCCAAAACCGTCCCAGCGTGTCTCCGGCCGGTACCTGATTGCCGGATTCCACCCCGCAAAAATCGGAGAACGCCCGGCTATCAATCACTTCCGCCACCGTTCCCTCGTCTGACAGCGCGTACAGATTTTGTGACACATACAGCTTGTTTTGTACGGTATTGCCTTTGCCATTTCTCAAGCGAAAATCAACACCGCTTCAAATCCCCCACAAGTGCCGTTTGCCATTCTCAACGTGGCTCCATGCGCCTCCACAATCTGCCGTACCAGCAAAAGCCCCAGCCCATGCCGCAAGTCCAGCCGTTCATCGGTGCTTTCCATGTAATGCGGTTTTTCTTCCAAT
>JAAWUC010000153.1 GCA_022804995.1 Oscillospiraceae bacterium | reverse complement strand
ACTACGAGAGAGAAGCTCATAATCAGAGCCAGGGCCAGTGCGAGAATCTTTTGAAGATTTCTCATGGCGGGTTTGGTCCTCCTTTTTGAATTTGGGCTGAAAGTTATGAGAAGCGGCTGTTTCGGCGAAAACTCAGAAGAATTATCGCTGAAAAGTCTAGTCCCTAACCCCTTAGGCGGAGGAAACCGGGAGGCTGAAACCGCTGTGGGGCAAGGGTTTCGGCGTTTATCGGAAAAATCCTGGTAGCGGGTTTGTCCTTGTTTGGTAGCGTTTCGGCCCCAAAATAGCAGAAAGCTGGAGGAAAGCCTTGCGGCGCAAGACTTTCCTCCAGCTCCTTTTGGTAGCGGTTGTGGTAGCGCCGGCATTTATATTCTGGCATCCGTGCCTTGCATTTCCTCCCAAAACCAGCTATACTACAAATAAATACACAGCGAAGGGGGAGTCTAAATATGGTGTATCACATCCTGGCGGTTGGAGACGTGGTGGGGGAGCAGGGGCTGGAGCACCTGGAACGCCGCCTGCGGAGCCTCAAGCAGCTCAAGGACATCCACTTCACCGTGGTCAACGGCGAAAACGCCTCCGGTACCGGCATTACAGACCGGCAGGCGGACCGAATCTACCAGGCTGGAGCCGATGTCATCACGCTGGGAAACCACACCTTTGGCAAGCCGAAAATCGCCGGACGGCTGGAGGAGGACCCCTACCTCCTGCGCCCCGCCAACTACACCGGACGGGCCCCGGGCCGGGGCTGGGGTCTCTACGACTGCGGGCGCGTGCAGATCGGGGTGATGAGCCTCATTGGCCGCTGCGGATTGGACAGCAACGCCGACAACCCCTTCACCGCAGCCGCGCGGATTTTAAAGGAAAACAGCCCTCGTTTTACTCTGGTGGATTTCCACGCCGAGGCTACCAGCGAAAAACTGGCCATGGGCTGTTACCTGGACGGACGGGTTTCCGCTCTCTGGGGTACCCACACCCACGTCCCCACCGCCGACGAGTGCGTCCTGCCTGGGGGGACGGGCTACCTTACCGACCTGGGCATGACCGGCCCCATCCACTCTGTGCTGGGCATCCGGCCGGAGCAGAGCGTGGAGCTCTTCCTGGGGGGACTGCCGGGCCGGTTTGAGACGGCGGAGGGCCCCTGTAAGATGCAGGGGGCAGTGTTCTCCCTGGACAGCGCCACCGGGCTGTGCGTGGGTGTGGAAAGGATTGATATTCGATGACAGTCCGGCGGCTGGAATAAAAAATACAGAGAGAAATTGTCAGGGATAAGGAGAAATTATGCCGAAAATCATACACGCTGCCGACTTCCATCTGGACAGCGCTTTTGCCGGTCTTGAGCCGGAGAAGGCCCGGACGCGCCGGGGGGAGCTGCGGGAGCTGCCGGACCGGCTGGCGGAGCTGGTGCTGGCGGAGAGAGTGGAGCTGGTACTCCTGAGCGGGGACCTCTTCGACAGCGAGCGGGTCTACCCGGAGACAGTGGAGGCCCTTCGCCGCGCGCTGGAGCGGATGGCCTGCCCGGTGTTCATCGCCCCGGGGAATCATGACCCCTGCACCGCCCGGAGCCCCTACAGAACAGAAAAATGGCCGGATAACGTACATATTTTCCAGGATACAGCGCTGGCGGAGAAAGTGCTGCCGTCGCTGGACTGTGTGGTCCACGGGGCGGCCTTCTCCTCCACTGAGCGGGCGGACCAGGTCCTGGAGGGCTTCTCTGTTCCCCAGGACGGGCGGACCCATATCCTCTGCCTCCACGGAGATCTGCTGTCCAACAGCAGCCGGTACGGCCCCATTACGCGGGAACAGCTGGGCCGCTGCGGGGCGGACTACGCGGCTCTGGGCCACGTCCATCAGACCAGCGGGCTCCGGAGGGAGGGCGCCTGCTTCTGGGCTTATCCGGGCTGTCCGGAGGGGCGGGGCTTTGACGAGCTGGGGGATAAGGGCGTCCTTGTGGGGACGGTGGGGCCGGGGCGGGCGGAGATGAAATTCGTGCCCCTCTGCCGCCGGCGGTATCACATTGTGGAGGCGGACGTTACCGGGCGGGATCCCCGGACAGCGCTGGAGTCCGCCCTGCCGCCCACAGCGGGAGACGACCTCTGCCGGATCATTTTCACCGGCGAGGCCGGGACCATCGATCTGGGCCTCCTGGCGGCGTCCTTCCAGGACAGGGTTTACGAGCTGGAGCTGCGGGACAAAACCCGGCCTGCCCAGAGCCTCTGGGACCGGGCGGGGGAGGATACCCTGCGGGGCCTCTTCCTTCAGGAGATGCGCTACCGGTACGACACCGCCCCCTCCGAGGCGGAGCGGGACCGGGTGGCGCTGGCGGTGCGCTTCGGCTTGGCAGCGATTGAGGGGAGAGATTTGTAGTCTGTGTGTTGCGGGAGGGACATGCCTATGCGGCATATTTTTATCATCAATCCGGCGGCGGGAAAGCGCAATTGTACCGCGGAGATTATGGCGATGGCGAAGCGCCTGACGGCCCGGGGCCTGAAAACGGAGTGCATCCTCACCAAGAGCCCCGGCCACGCCCGGGAGACTGCCGCCGCCGCTGCCGCCGCCGGCGGGCCGGTCCGCTTTTACGCCTGCGGTGGCGACGGCACAGTCAACGAGGTGGCCAACGGCATCGCTGGACAGGACTGTGCCGCCATGACCTGTATTCCCGTGGGGACAGGCAATGATTTTCTGAAAAATTTTGGGGACGCGGCCCCGCTGTTTGCCAGCGCCGAAAACCTCTTCGACGGCCCCCAGTTTCCCCTGGACGCCATCGACTGCAACGGACGTCTGGCCCTGACGGTGGCCTGCGCGGGTCTGGACGCCCAGGTGGCGGAGGACGTCCACCGGTACGGCGGACTTTTGAAGGGTCAGGGCAGTTATATCGTCTCCCTGGCGGTGAACTTTTTCTCCAAAAGCTACAGCCGCCGCTGGACGGTGGCCCTGGACGGGGAACGGGTAAGCGGGGAATTCATCCTGGCCGCCGTCTGCAACGGACGGTACTACGGCGGGGGCTTCATGCCCTCGGCGGAGGCCCGGATGGACGACGGCATGCTCCATACCGTTCTGGTCCGCCGGGTGGACCGCCTGACCTTTCTTCGGCTGGTGGGGGACTACGCCAAGGGCTGCGCCTACCGCTATCCGGAGGTCGTCCGCCGCTCCACCGCCCGGGAGGTGGTGATCGAGTCCGGGGATGGAGAGATTGTCATCTGTCTGGACGGAGAAAC
>JAAWUC010000163.1 GCA_022804995.1 Oscillospiraceae bacterium | reverse complement strand
AAGGTCATGGAGACCCGCCCCCTGTCCAAGGACAAGCGCTGGCGCGTGGTCGAGATCATTGAGAAAGCGAAGTAAGGAGGCGCCGAAACATGATTCAGCAGGAATCCTTTCTGAAGGTCGCCGACAATACCGGCGCCAAGGAGATCAAGTGCATCCGTGTCCTGGGCGGATCCAAGCGCAAGTACGGCAATATCGGCGATGTCATCGTCGCCTCCGTGCGCAAGTCCACCCCCGGCGGCACGGTGAAGAAGGGCGAGGTGGTCAAGGCCGTCATTGTGCGCTCTGCCAAGGGCGTGCGCCGGGCCGACGGGACCTACGTCCGCTTTGACGACAACGCCGCCGTCCTCATCAAGGACGACCGGAACCCCAGAGGGACCCGTATCTTTGGGCCCGTGGCACGCGAGCTGCGCGACAAGGACTACATGAAGATCCTGTCCCTGGCTCCCGAAGTCGTGTAAGGAGGAGCGGAGAGAAATGGCTATGAATATCAAGAAGGGCGACACCGTTGTCGTCCTGTCCGGCAAGGACAAGGGCAAGCAGGGCAAGGTGCAGGGCACCGTCCCCGGCGAGTCCAAGGTGGTGGTGGAGGGCGTAAACGTGGTCACCTGCCACACCAAGCCCCGCCGTCAGGGGGAGGAGGGCGGCATCGTCCGCCGGGAGGCCCCCATCCGGGAGTGCAAGGTGCAGCTGGTCTGCCCCAAGTGCGGCAAGGCCACCCGCGTTGCCCACAAGCGCGTGAAGAAGACCGTCTCCGGCAAGGAGAAGATGATGGGCATCCGCGTCTGCAAGAAGTGCGGCGCGGAGGAAATTTGAGAGAGGAGTAGGGAACTATGCCGGCTTTAAGAACAAAGTACCAAGAGGAAGTCGCTCCTGCTCTGATGAAGAAGTTCGAGTACAAGAGCGTCATGCAGATCCCCAAGATCGACAAGGTGGTCGTCAACGTCGGCTGCGGCGAGGCCCGGGACAACGCCAAGGTGCTGGACGCCGTGGTTCGGGACCTGACCACCATCACCGGCCAGAAGGCCATCGTCACCATCGCCAAGAAGAGCGTGGCCAACTTCAAGGTCCGCGAGGGGATGCCCGTGGGCGCGAAGGTCACTTTGCGGGGCAATAAGATGTGGGAGTTCCTGGACCGCCTGTTCAACGTGGCCCTGCCCCGCGTCCGCGACTTCCACGGCATCAACCCCAACTCCTTCGACGGCCGGGGCAACTACGCCCTGGGCATCAAGGAGCAGCTCATCTTCCCTGAGATCGAGTACGACAAGATCGACAAGATCCGCGGCATGGACATCATCATCTGCACCACCGCGAAAACCGACGAAGAGGCCAAGGCCCTGCTTGAGCAGGTGGGCGCCCCCTTCGAGCGCTGATTTGGGAGGATTAAAAAATGGCGAAAAAGTCTATGATTCTAAAGCAGCAGGCCGAGCCCAAGTTCTCCACCCGCCGCTACAACCGCTGCAAGATCTGCGGCCGCCCCCACGCCTACCTGCGGGACTACGGCGTGTGCCGCATCTGCTTCCGGGAGCTGGCGTACAAGGGGGAGATCCCCGGCGTGCGCAAGGCTTCCTGGTAAGAGGGCCGTTTGTTTGTCAACAGGATGTTGAAAGGTCGCCGTGAATTACCCAATTCGTGGCGATACCTCAACACCTAAACAGCCGGCAGGCTGTAACTTCAAATGAGGAGGAAAACCACCCATGCACATCACAGATCCCATCGCGGATATGCTCACCCGTATCCGCAACGCCAACAGCGCCAAGCATGAGACCGTCGACGTTCCCGCTTCCAACATGAAGAAGTCCATCGCCCAGATTCTCCTGGACGAGGGCTATATCAAGAGCTTCCAGCTCATCGACGACGGCACCCAGGGCGTGATCCGCATCACCCTCAAGTACAACGCGGGCAAGGAGCGGGTCATCACCGGCCTGCGCCGGGTGAGCAAGCCCGGCCTGCGCTGCTACGCCGGCGCGGAGGAGCTCCCCCGCGTCCTGCGGGGCCTGGGCATCGCTATCATTTCCACTTCCAAGGGCGTCATGACCGACAAGTCCGCTCGCGCGGCCCATGTCGGCGGTGAGGTCCTGGCATTCGTCTGGTAAGGAGGGTATTGACATGAGTAGAATTGGCAGAATGCCCATTACCGTCCCCGCCGGCGTAGAAGTCACCGTCGCCGAGGGCAACGTAGTGACCGTCAAGGGGCCCAAGGGCACCCTGACCCAGAAGTTCCACCCCAACATGATGATCGAGCGGGACGGCGAGGTCCTGCACGTCAAGCGCCCCAACGATTCCAAGGAGAACCGCTCCCTCCACGGCCTCACCCGGACCCTGCTCCACAACATGGTGGTGGGCGTCCACGAGACCTACAAGAAGGAGCTGGAGATCAACGGCGTTGGCTACCGCGCCGCCAAGGAGGGCAAGAACCTGGTGCTGAACATCGGTTACTCCCACCAGGTCACCGTTCCCGAGGTGGAGGGCATCACCATTGAGGTTCCCGCCCCTAACAAGGTTGTCATCATCGGCTGCGACAAGCAGCAGGTGGGCCAGTTCGCCGCCGAGGTCCGCGAGAAGCGTCCCCCGGAGCCCTATAAGGGCAAGGGCATCAAGTACGTGGACGAGGTCATCCGCCGCAAGGTCGGTAAGACCGGCGCGAAGAAGTAAGGAGGCGAGCTGAAATGATTAAGAGACCCAACACCAACGCCCAGCGCCTGAAGAGGCACAAGCGCGTGCGCGCGAAGATCTCCGGCACCGCCCAGTGCCCCCGTCTGAACGTGTTCCGCAGCGAGAAGAATATCTACGCCCAGGTGATTGACGACGTCAGTGGCGTCACCCTGTGCTCCGCTTCCTCCCTGAAGCTGGACCGCGGCAACAACAAGGCCGCTGCCCGTGAGGTCGGCAACGCCGTGGCCAAGGCGGCTCTCGCCAAGGGCATCGAGACCGTTGTCTTTGACCGGGGCGGCTACCTGTACCACGGCCGCGTGGCCGAGCTGGCCGAAGGCGCCCGCGAGGGCGGGCTGAAATTCTAAGGGAGGAGGAGAACAAAACTATGGCTAGATTTGAAAAGCCCCAGAGCGAGTATATCGAGAAGGTCGTACACCTCAACCGTGTCAGCAAGACCGTCAAGGGCGGCCGCGTCATGAAGTTCTCCGCCCTGATGGTCGTCGGCGACGGCAAGGGCAAGGTGGGCTTCGGCCTGGGCAAGGCCGCCGAGGTCCCCGAGGCCATCCGCAAGGGC
>JAAWUC010000152.1 GCA_022804995.1 Oscillospiraceae bacterium | reverse complement strand
TATCGCTTGGATATTGTCGCATTCGCCCTCATCTCCTGCCTGTTTTCCCTTATTATCTGCTTTTCCTTCTCGTTTGTCAAAAAATTTTTAACAGACTCTTAGTTGATTTGGCACGGGTTCCAGCGGGATGCCGTGCTCTGCGGCGCACTGTTCCGCATAGCTTCCGGCGGGAGCGCGGATGATTAGATTTTCGCTATATTCCATATCATCATCAAACTGATTACTCTATTCAATCTCATTGACGCTTTCCGGAATGGTCACTTTGGTCAAATTGGTGCAGCCATCGAAAGCATTTCCTCCAATTTCAGTAACACCCTTTGGGATGGCCACATCCCCGCCGGGGCCACAGTAATGGACCAGAACAGCGCTCTTAATGATAAACTCCAGATTGTTTTCCATAACATTTTCCTTCTGAAAATAAATTTTATCGATGAACATAACCGGTTTCATCTATACATAAAATTCTTCCATCGTATCCAGACACAAACACCCCAGCCGTCCGCCGGGATAGGCACAGCCGCAGTCAATTCCAATCATCATGCCGCGATGAAAAATCCGGTCCGGTTGTCCCGGCTCCCCAATCTGCTGGTAGAGTAGCCGGGTAGGCGTGTGCCCAAATACAAGGGTTTTATCCGGAAAATAGGCGGCATCCAGATTGGGGCGGCAGAACAGAAAATCCTCCAAGTCATACTCTTCCAGAGAGCGGGCGGGGGAGAAATGCTCCAATCCGGCGTGGACCAGAAGAAACTGCCGCCCCTGCACGGTGATTTCCTCATAGGCGGATAACTCCGGAAGATACTCGCATACTGTCGCCATTTCTTCCCCGCCGAGCTGGAGAAATTGCAGAATGGACGCCTTTCCTCCGTTTTGAATCCATTCCTGCATCTGCTCCTGTTCCGGTTCACTCAACGGCTGTTCCTCCCCTTGGCGCATGGTGCGCAAAAGGGACGGCAGCACTGCGGCGGCCAGCAGCTCGTGGTTCCCCAGAAGCCCGATCACGTTGGGCCGCGCCGTCATGTCCAACAGGGTCTTGAACCCGTCTGATCCCCGGTCCAATACATCCCCCAGCACATAGGGGGTGTCGTCTGCCGCGAACTCGATCGTCTCCAGCATCTCCCGGTATTTGTCATAATGGCCGTGAATGTCCGACATCACATAGGTCATGGTGTTTCCTCCTTGACAAGCCTCTCTGCGGTGGCAAGTACGAAACTGGCTCCCTTATCGGATCGTTCCATACCGCCCAGGACAAAGTCTATATTTTCATCTTCCGAGATGCCTTGCAGAATCGTATGAGCCACCTCCTCAACCGCCTCAAGGCCGGCGTTGACTTCTTAAAACCGCGCTCAGAACTACCCGCCCCGGTTTCGGAGCCATCCTGAACGCCGCTTGCCGGACCATATCCAGTACGGTGGGAAGCCCCCCATTTCCTCTTCCTGTTCCAGCCGGGTGCACCTGCCAGCAAAGTCAGACTGCCAATTTTAATATGCCGCATACTAGAGTCCTCCAAATTTGGGGGCGTTCCGTTAGATTTGTTTCTGAAGTATAGCACAGCCCCCTATACTAAAACAAGTACAGGGATCCGCTCATACCTCTTTGAAAAATTAGCTTTTCATCAAATTTATAGTCCATTCGGTTCGGTGATTTTGGAGCGCATTTGTATGATCTCTTTCTCCAAAGACCTCATATTATCCAAATAGGGGTTTGTCTCCCGACTCAATTTCTCCAGACGCTCGATTTCCCTCAGACATTCGTCCCGCTGTTCTCCGATGCGCTTGGGAAGTTCGTGAACCCGTTTCAAAAAATTCACCACACGGCGTGCGTTCCCGGTAGAGGATGCTCCCATGTCGATTGGATAGTCCACCCCATTGCGGGACAGAACAATATAGGGCTTTTTGGCGTTCTGCTGCTCGACTCCCGGGATTGCAATTCCGAACCCCAAGACCGACAGTTCCGGGGGAGAAGCTGTCCTGCCCAAAATCACATCCTCAGTCAGTACCCCCTTCACATTTTGGTAAGCGGCCTGAAAGCCCTCCTCAGAAATGCCGCCCACATAGCTGATATTCCGTTCGGTAGCCGCAAGCCTTTCTTTGAGAATTGTCAGCTGTTTCTCCTGCTCAGTGATAGTTTGCCGATGGGCTTCCTGTGTGTGAACATAGTTGTTGGAGAGCAGCTGCAAGCGGCGCAGTTCATTTTCTTTCTCAGCCAGCACCTTCATCAGCGGCTGGGAAATGGCCAGGGCCTTGACCTGCGCGTAGGTCAATACATTTTCCTCCAGGTCGGAGGCGGAACGCTGGTATTCCGAGCCGCTTAAAAACTGGGAGATAAACCGCTGCTTGGTCTCCAGCAGCTGCCAGGAGTAGGAATCAAAGCTTCCCTCGGCGATATAGCGGAAAATTTTGATTTCCTGGTACCGGTTTCCTCTCCTGAGGATGCGGCCCTCCCGCTGTACCATGTCGGAGGGCCGCCAGGGTACGTCCAGGTGATGGATGGCCTTGAGCCGGGTCTGCACGTTGGCGCCGATGCCCAATTTGAAGGTGGAGCCCAGCAGGACGCGTACCGCGCCGCAGTTCACCTTTTCAAAAAGCCGCACCTTTTCTGCCTCGGAGCGGCAGCTGTGAATGAAGGCAATTTCTTTGGATGGAACACCCTGCTTCATCAATTCCTGTTTCAGTTCGTCGTATATATTGAACTTCTCTGTCTTAGGCGTGGAGTAGTCGCAAAATATGATCTGGCTGCACCCGTCGTGCTCTTTGTAAGTCTCCACAACCTGCTGAACACAGCGCCAGACCTTGGAAGTCTCCCCGCTGGGCTGCTCCTGTCTTACCAAACGCAGGTCCAGCGCCGCCTTTCTGCCGTCGGTACTCACTTTAAGCATATTGTCTGCGGTCTTGTCCACCTGCCGCGCACGTATTTTTTCTGAGCGCTGGCACAACTGGTCCATGTAGCCCTGCAGCGCCGCATTGCGGGGCAGAATCACATCGCTGTAGCGCTCCAGCCGCGGGATTCCTTCCTTGTCGTCCACCGCATAAAAGGCGGCGATCTGGGAAAACAGCCTGGACAGCTCCGGCAGATTGAAAAACCGCGCGAACCGCAGGACATATCGATATTTGGACGTATCCACATCAATCTCGCATACCCGCTCAGGCTTGGCAAAGGATTTCACCCAGTTGTCAAAGCGGTCCAGGTGCGTTTCCTTCATCTTGTCATATTGCAGGTACATCTGCATGGCGTAGGTGTCTGAGATCGAATTGCACAGCGGCGTGCCTGTGGCAAAGACCGCGCCCCGGCCTTGGTTATTGTCCTGA
>JAAWUC010000151.1 GCA_022804995.1 Oscillospiraceae bacterium | reverse complement strand
CTGCTGGTGGGCATCCGGGGAACCTGCGGCTGGGTGGACGCGGAGAAGAAGCAGGCGGCTCTGCTGGAGGGCAAAATCCGCTGTGAGGCGGACGGGGAGAGGGCCAATATCTCCGCCGGGGAGAAGGTATCGCTGGGGGAGGACGGCCAACTGACGGTTACGCCTCTGACGGCCCGGGATGTCCCGGAATTTGTCCGGGAGGAGCTGGAGGAGGACGAGGACTTTCTCCAGGAGATTTTAGACGATACGGGCATCGATGTGCTCAACCCGGCGCCCCTGGTCCGCAGCGGAGCGGCGGCGTCTCTCTCCGACAACGGCTCGCTCCAGGCCGTGGTGAAGGCCGACGGAACCCTCTGGATGAGGGGCTGGGGCATCTACGGGAACAACACCGCCAATGCTTGGGAGAACCCGAATAACAATTCGGAGGAGTTCATCCAGATCTGGGAGGACGTCTCCGCCGTCTGTGTCAACGGCGAGCGGGCCGGGGGCAGCGATGTGCCCAACTCCACCACGGCGGTGATTGACCGGGACGGCGTGCTGTGGATGTGGGGCGATGGAGATCTGGGCGACGGGGTATTGTCCTGGAACAGGACCTCCAACGACCCGGTGCGGGTGATGGAGAACGTCCAGGCGGTCAGCATGGGTTCCGACTTTACCGCAGCCCTCCAAACCGACGGCAGTCTCTGGACCTGGGGCTGGGGCATCCTGGGAAACGGTACAGCCTATGACGAGACACCGGTGAAGGTCATGGACGGCGTAGCCGCTGTCAGCACCTGCGGCGATACCACGGCGGTCATCAAAGACGACGGTTCCCTGTGGATGTGGGGCAGCAACGAATACGGCCAGCTGGGTACCGGCACGACAGGCGGCGATACCGTCAGCGATTGGGGCCTCAGCTACCAGAGCACCCCGGTGAAGGTAATGGACGATGTGGCCGCCGTCAGCGTCAGCCTCTACCACACCGCCGCCATCAAGACGGACGGGAGCCTGTGGACCTGGGGGCTTAACGACTGCGGCCAGCTGGGCAACGGGCGCAAGGGCAACGGCACAGTGACCCAGGAGTATGTGGATTACGACTATAACTATGACGAGGATTTTCAATCGGTAGTCCAGCCCATCCAGACCCAACCGGTGAAGGTGATGGACGGCGTGCGGGCTGTTTCCACCTCCATTGGAAACACGGAGATCGTCCTGGAGGACGGGTCCCTGTGGCGCTGCGGTATCAGCGAGGGCGGAACAGAGACCGCTACCCATCTCTATATTCAGGATATGACCTACGCCGAGGAGGTCTCCATCTGGAGCGTCCCGGTGAAGGTGCAGGCGAGCAACGTGATCGGCGTCTCCGGGAATCTGACCTTGGGCGCGGACGGAACGGTGTGGGTCAACGGGGAGCCCGCCTTTGAGGGCGCGGCGGTTCCGGAAGAGTAAAGGCGGGCTGAGAGGGGGAGAACATGGAGAAAAAAGCCATCGGCTGGCGGCGGCTTCTGACCATGCTGGCTATCGCCGGAGGACTGACCCTGCTGGCGGGGCTGGGGGTGCTGGACCGGGCAGACCGGACCGCCTCCGACGCCCTCTGCCAGCGGACCGACGCCTTTGACGGGGACATCATGGTGGTGGGCATCGACCAGCGGGCCCTGGAGCAGATTGGGCCCTACGATCAGTGGGGCCGGGACGTAATGGCCCGGGTGCTGGAAGCCCTTAACCAGTCTGAGGACTGCCGCCCGGCGGTTATCGGATTGGATGTGCTCTACACCGGGGAGACGGATCCGGAGCTGGACGCCTGGCTGGCGGAGGCGGCGGGGGAGTACGGCAACGTGGTCGCCGCCTGCGCCGCCGGGTTCGGCAGCGAGCTGATCCCCGACGGGGCGGGGGACTACGCCCTGTACACCGATGCCATTGTGGCCTTTGAGGACGCCTTCCCCAGCCTCCGGGCCGTGACGGGCCGGGCCCACATCAACACCATGATGGACGCCGACGGGATTCTCCGCCACCACATGCTCACCCTTCGCCTGCCGGATGGGGAGGAGATCCCCTCTATGGCCCTGGAGCTGGCCCGGCGGTACCGGGACTACTGGGGGGAGGAGCCGGTGGAGCTGCCGGCGGTCAACGGGCGGGGGTTCTGGTATCTGCCCTACTGCGGCCTGCCGGGAGATATCGAGGTCCGGTCCGTGGCCGAGGTGCTCTCCGGAGACGTTCCGGCGGAGTACTTTGCCGGGAAGGCGGTCCTTGTCGGCCCCTACGCCACCGGCCTCCAGGACAGTTACCTGACGGCCATCGACCATGCCAAGCCCATGTACGGCGTGGAGTACCACGCCAACGCCATTCAGGCCCTGCTGTGGGGGAATTACAAGGTGGAGGCGGGGAGGGGGGTTCAGCTGGCGGTCCTGTTTCTGCTTCTGCTGCTGGCTCTGGCGGGCTCTTGGCGGCGGAGCGTCAGAGTGTCCACGGGTCTGTGGCTGGCGCTGGCCGGGGGTTGGATCCTGCTGGCCCGGGGGCTCTATGAGCTGGGCTGGGTGGTCCGTGTGCTGTGGGTCCCGGCGGGGGCGACCCTGATCTACGGCGGCTGTCTGGCGGTCAACTATATCCAGGCCGCTGCGGAGCGCCGCCAGGTGACGAACACCTTCAAGCGCTACGTGGCCCCGGAGATCGTCAACGAGCTGCTCAAGGAGGGCTCGAAGGCCCTGGAGCTGGGGGGAGAGGAGCGGGAGATCGCGGTGCTCTTCGTGGACGTGCGGGGGTTCACCGCCATATCGGAGAAGCTGAAGCCTACGGAGGTAGTGGAGATCCTCAACAGCTACCTGACCCTCATCGCCGACTGCATCCTCCGCAGCGGCGGGACCCTGGATAAATTCATCGGCGACGCGGCCATGGCCTTCTGGGGCGCGCCGGTGAAGCGGGAGGACTACGTCCTCCGCGCCGCCCGCGCCGCCATGGACATGGTGGCGGGGGCCGGGGAGCTGTCCCGAGAGCTGGAGCGCCGCTTCGGCCAGACGGTGTCCTTTGGCATCGGCATCCATATGGGAAAGGCGGTGGTGGGCAACGTGGGCTCCGCCAAGCGGATGGACTACACCGCCATCGGCGACACGGTGAACACCGCCTCCCGGCTGGAGGCCAACGCTCCCAGGGAGACGGTCTATATCTCCCGGGAGGTGGCGGACGCGCTGGGGGATTTGATTGAGAAGGAGCGTCTGCCGGAGCTGCTGAAGGTAAAAAATAAGGAGAAGGGCCTGGAGGTGTTCAAGCTGCTGGGCATCAGGGAGAACGGATAAAAAAGCCCCGGGACGGCAGATTCCGCCGTCCCGGGTGGTTTTTGCCCCTATGTACCTTACTTCTCCTCCACAGAGAGGATCCCCATGGGGCAGGCCTTGGCACAGATGCCGCAGGCGATGCACTTGCTGGCCTTGTCCGCTCC
>JAAWUC010000150.1 GCA_022804995.1 Oscillospiraceae bacterium | reverse complement strand
TGGCGGCTGGTGACGAACTTGCCCTCCCGGCCGCAGAAGGGGGAGTCGTTGATGGAGAAGGTCATCTCCATGGTGGGGGCGGAAATCTTCACAAAGGGCAGGGGCTCAGGGCTGGCGGCGGCGCAGATGGTGTCGCCGATGGTGATATCCCCGATGCCGCTCATGGCGATGATATTCCCGGCGGAGGACTCCGTGACCGGCTTCTTGGCCAGGCCGTCAAACTCGTAGATGCTCACAGCCTTGGCCTTCTTGGCGGGGGCGTCGGGGGCGTGGTAGTTGCATACGGCGATTTCCTGGTTCTGCTTGATGGCGCCCCGCTCAATCCGCCCCACGGCGATGCGGCCCACGAACTCATTGTAGTCGATGGAGCTGACCAGCATCTGGAAGGGGGCCTCGGTGTCCGCCTCCGGGGCGGGGATATAGTTGAGGATGGTGTCGAAAAGGGGCTTGAGGTCTCCCGGGGGATCCTCGGGGTGGTAGGCGCAGATACCCTTCCGTGCGGAGCAGAAGAGCATGGGGCTGTCCAGCTGCTCATCGGTGGCGTCCAGGTCCATCAGCAGCTCCAGGCACTCGTCGATGACCTCGTGGATACGCTGGTCGGGCCGGTCAATCTTGTTGACCACCACGATGACCCGGTGGCCCAGCTCCAGGGCCTTCGACAGCACGAATCGGGTCTGGGGCATGGGACCCTCGGCGGCGTCCACCAGGAGGATAACGCCGTTGACCATCTTCAGAATCCGCTCCACCTCGCCGCCGAAGTCGGCGTGGCCCGGGGTGTCCACAATGTTAATCTTGGTGTCCCCGTACTGGATGGCAGTATTTTTCGCCAGGATAGTAATGCCCCGCTCCCGCTCCAGGTCGCCGGAGTCCATGACCCGGTCCACCACCTCCTGATTTTCCCGGTAGACGCCGCCCTGCTTGAGCATTTCGTCCACCAAAGTGGTCTTGCCGTGGTCTACGTGGGCAATAATGGCCACATTGCGCAGCTTTTCGTTCCTCATATAACATCCTCTTTTCACAGGTCAAAATCCAACTTGCCCATTGTAGTACAATTATACCCGGTTTTCAACTGCCAATCTCGACAATATTTCAATATTCTATGAAAAATTTCCGGTATAAGTGATAAAATCAAAAAAAGCCTCACTTTATTTTCAGCAAAAAGGCATGGGGGCCGGCTCCCTGGCCGGCCCCCGCAGCCGCGGTTTACGTCTCCCGAGTGAACCGCAGGCCGTCGCCCATATGCTCAAAGGTATCCTCCCACAGCAGGGCCCCATCCCCGTCCAGGTAGAGGAGCCCCGTCTCCTCCTCCAATACAGTGGAGGTCCGGCGCTCTCCGTCTGCGGTGTCCTCCCTGTAATGGGTCCCGATATAGTCAATCCCCTCCCAGGCTTCGTCATATGTCCCGGTAAACTGCCAGAGCTCGGCGGAGCCGTCCTCCCTGTCCCAGCGGATCTCAATGCTGTAAACGCCCTCGCCGTCCTTGCTGATCGTCATCCCGCACTGCCCCGCTTCCCCGGCGCCGTCCCGCCAGCGGCCCGTATAGCTGTCCGCCGTTTCCTCCGGCTCCGCTTCCTCCATGGCCGCTGTGGGCGCCGTGGGCGCCGCAGGCTGACGCGCCTCCTCCGCCGGCCGGGCCCCGCAGCCGGCCAGTAGCAGGCACAGGACCGCCGCAAATAGTCTTGTTCCCTTTCTCATACCGATATCCTCTTTTCAGAAAATTCCAGGGAACTCTCGCCCCCTGGTATCCATAGAGTCGTAAACGGGGCGCAATAGTTCCCTCCCAACAGCAAAAAAAGTGCCCGCTTTGACAGCCAGGGCTTTACCGTCTCCCCGTTTGCGCGGCGCACTTCTGCTTATTGTGCTTTTTCCCTCCATATGGTATAATAGGCTATCAATTTTAACAGGGGATATCTTCGTATCCACCATTCAAAACGCAGGAGGAAAACGCTATGACAACCGTGACCCTGGGCTCTACCGGTATCACCGTCCCCAAAAACGGCTTTGGCGCTCTGCCCATCCAGCGGGTGACCAAGGAGGAGGCCGCAGCCCTGCTCCGCCGGGCCTACGAGGGGGGCATCCGCTTCTTTGATACCGCCCGTTCCTACTCCGACAGCGAGGAGAAGGTGGGCGCGGCCTTCGCCGGAATGCGGGAGAAGGTCTTTATCGCCACCAAGGTCCCCCGTTTCACCGCGGTGGAGTTCTGGGAGGACCTGAGCACCTCCCTTGAGAAGCTGGGCACGGACTATGTGGACCTGCTCCAGTTCCACAACCCGGCCTTCTGCCCCAAGCCCGGCGACGGCACGGGCCTCTACGAGGCCATGCTGGAAGCCAAAGCTCAGGGCAAAATCCGCCACATCGGCATCACCAACCACCGCCTGGGGGTGGCGCAGGAGGCCATTGCCTCCGGCCTGTATGAGACGCTGCAATTCCCCTTCAGCTACTTAGCCACCGAAAAGGAGCTGGCCCTGGTGGAGGGCTGTGCGGAGAAGAACATGGGCTTTATCGCCATGAAGGCCCTGGCCGGCGGCACCATTAACAACTCCGCCGCCGCCTACGCCTACTTAGCCCAGTTTGACAACGTCCTTCCCATCTGGGGCGTCCAGCGCCCCCACGAGCTGGAGGAGTTCCTGTCCTACCAGGACAACCCCCCGGCCATGACAGAGGAGATCAAGGCCCTTATCGAGAAGGACCGGAGGGAGCTGGCGGGGAGCTTCTGCCGGGGCTGCGGGTACTGTATGCCCTGCCCCCAGGAGATCCAGATCAACCAGTGCGCCCGGATGAGTCTGATGATCCGCCGGGCCCCCACCCAGGCCTGGACCAACGACTATTGGCAGGCGGAGATGGCAAAGATCGACGGCTGCCTCCACTGCGGCCAGTGCTCCGCCAAGTGCCCCTACGGCCTGGACACGCCCTCCCTGCTGGCGGAGAACCTGAAGGACTACCGGGAGGTGCTGGCGGGCAAGCCGCTGTAGCTGCGAAACCGGGCGGAAATGAATTTTTCTTTTTCCTCTTGCATATGCTAGGGGAGCTGTGGTATAATAAGCACAGCTAAGAGATCGAGCAGACACCATGTCGCTCACAACAAAGGCAGAACCCCGGAGAGTGGTGGCTCTCCGGGGTTCCTTTTGCCTTCAGGCTTGCTGTCCCTTACGCATGCCGGTCAAGCCATTTGCAAACGCAGTAGGCAACCACGTTTGCCACAACCGACACCAAGAGATCCATCAGGTGCACCATATCACTCACCCCCTTTCTGTTGCCAGTATGGGGTGGGGCAGCACAGCTATTTTACCACGGTTTGACAAAAACCGCAACAAAAAGAGAGGCCGCTGTTCCCAGCGGCCCCAGCCTGTCGAAAAAGTCTGCCTCTTGGCAGACATTTTCCTGTAAAGATGATAAAATAGGGAGTAAGAGGTGAGGGAAATGTTGGAGCGAGGGAAA
>JAAWUC010000149.1 GCA_022804995.1 Oscillospiraceae bacterium | reverse complement strand
TGGGCTGTTTGACGAGCTGACGGTCTGGCAGTTCCTGGACTACATGGCGTCATTGAAGGGGAGCGCCAACAAGGGTTTTCCGGGAGAGCGGCCCGCAGCAGGAGGACGGTTTACATATCACCTCCTGCGTCAACGCCTCCCAAGGAATCGCCTGCCGTGCCGTGGCCGGGGAGCTTCCTGATTTTGTGGAGCAGGTGGAGCCCACTTTGGAGACCGCCTATCTCTACCTGATCTCCGGGGAGACGGTTCAATAAACGTTCTGCGGCAATTTCGTCTGGAGCTGACCCGGCCGCTCCAAAACCGGCTGTGTCTCCATCAGGACTGTGTTTCAGCTTTAGAATGCCAGCGGCGCAGAGCAAGCCGTCCAATTTTTATCGATCCCAGCTACCAGATTCTGTCTGTCCAGGCCAACGGTGCGGATGTCCCCCTTCTCTGTGAACAAGTCAGACCATTACATACTGCACCGAGTATATCGGCCCGCTGTCGTTCTATGGAGACGGCGAACCAGCGGCGGAGGGTACGCCGGGGATGGAGCCAGTGGCAGTCGGCCGCAGACGGCTACTACAAGGACTTCTATGTTCGATGCCCGGAATACCTGTCCGCCCTTCCGGAGCAGTACCAGCTCGACATCGCCAACAGCCTGCGGGGGATGCGGCAATACAACGAAATACCCCTGAAAATCCTAGAGGCCGAAGCGATGGTGGGCGGCGGGGAGGCTATGGACGAGATTTTGAAAAGTCTCTTTGGCCGGGAACAGAACCCGGAATATTCTTACCTGACCTATCAGGAATTTCTGGATGCCTGCCATCTGACGGAGGAGAACTTGAACCTTGCGTAAAATATTTGGATATGAACTGCGGCGCCCGCTGTGGAACAAGCTGTTCTTCGGCGTCTTACTGGTATCCCTGGGCTTGATGTTAAGCTCTGTAATCCGGAGCGCGGCCCACACAGCCCCCTTTCCCCCTGGAACTTTGGGTACTATCTCAGCCAGGTCCTGCCGTTGATCTGCCTGGGGGGGATCTGTTCTTTCTCGCGTTCTTCTTTTCCAGGGAGGAGCGTTTGCTTCAGCCCCTGACCCAGGCCGCCCCGGTCAGGCAGCGGCGATACATGGCCCTGCGCTGCGGGGCGGGACTGACGCTGGGCCGCTTCCACCTTGCTCTGCTTTATCCTCTCATGGCGGCGGTATTTTTGTAATTTTCGCTGTAAATATGCAGAATTACAAGTCCGTCAAAGACAAGCAGCCTGGAGAAAACCTGATTTTTTAGCAGGTCCCATAACATAAGATGAGCAAGCGAGCGGCGATATCCAAAAGGATATCGCCGCTCCAGTATCTAAACGAATTTCCCGCCCTGCCTGTTACATATTTATGAACTCTGACAGGGAAAAAAGCCTGCGTCCTTTGAAGCCCGTCATCGTTTCGGCGTGCAGCATGGAGCTGAGAACGGACTCCTCCACGGCTTCCGCCGCCGCCCGGAAGATTGTATTGATATGATCATCATGGAGCATACACAGCGGGACGGTGCTCTGCTGCGGATAGTGCGGCACCCGGTTGGCAGTTGTGAAGGCAATGGCGATCTCTCCGCTGTCGTTGCCAATATAGGAGCCCGTTCTGCTCAATCCAACCACCGCTCGCTTGCATATCCGCTTCAGCTGCCGCTCGCTCAAGGGCGCGTCTGTTGCGAGGATGATGATACAGGACCCCCTGTCCGTGTCCCGGAGCCTTACGTTGGGGATGCGCTGGCCGATTGGATCGCCCGCTATCAGAAGGTCGTCCTTCCGCGCGTGATTCGTCAGCAGAAGCGCGCCCACGGTATAGTCCTTCCCCTCGATGGACGCTACGCGGGAGGCAGATCCGATGCCGCCCTTCATCTGGTGGCAGCTCATCCCGCGCCCGGCGCCCACGGCGCCCTCCTCAAAATCCGCGCCGCACCGGCGCAGCGCCTCCATCACATGGTCCTCCTGAACGCACAGGCCGCGGATATCATTGATATATCCGTCATTGCATTCGCAGACGATAGGATTGACGGTGCCGGTTGTCACGCCGATATCACTGTTTTGCGCGAGCATATACCGCACCAGCGCGGTGTACGCCGTGCCGGCGCTGAGGGTATTGGTCAGCACAATTGGCGTCTCAATGGTACCCAATTCCTCTATCTGTATCAGCCCCATGCTTTTTCCGAAGCCGTTTATCACATGGGACGCCGCCAAAACCTTTTCCTGAAACAGATTGCCGCCATGGGGGAGAACCGCTGTCACCCCCGTCTGTGTCTCGCCGTCCTGAAGGGTACAGTGGCCGACCGTAACGCCGGGCACATCACTGATTAAATTGCGCGGTCCCGCCGGCATCTGTCCGATCCGGATATTCCACGCCGCCTCAAGGCCCATTCCATCACCCCGTCCTATATAATCCAGGACAGCGCCTGCTTCACTTCAAAGTAGCTGTCCGTTTCAAAAACGACCGTTGTATTGGATATGCGCTTGACACCGGGGTAATAGGACACCTTCATGGCCTGCGCATGATCCTTGTAGCATATTTCCAGCGTGAAATGCTCTGGCAGCGGGATGACCGCGCCGCTCAGATCCTGCCGGAGCGCCTTCTCTGTCTGCTTACGAATCGCCTGATGCACTTCCGCAGGGGAGTAGACCTGGGTGATTCCCCCGCTCCCCTCCTTGACCGGAAGCGTGACCAGCTTGGGGTGCAGGCCGCTCTCCATCTCGCACAGCGCCTTATCCCCGCTCAAAAACACGCAGGGGACGCCCTCCAAGGCGCAGACATAGCTGTGGAGCATAAACTCGCTGGCGTCCCGGCCGTTGAGCTTGATGTACATCTGCCTGGTGCTGATCGTGTGGGACAGGGAGTTGCCGGAGGCCCCGGCGGGAGAGTGATACCCGATGAACATAGCGGCGTCAAAGGTGCTGTCGATGCCGTCCACCATCTGGTAGGGATGTCCGCTCCAACCGCGCAGAAGCTTCACCCGGGGAGGAAGGCGGAGCGGATCAATATTGGTTGCGTTGTCATGGGCGTCGCGGACCACTATCTCCGTCGCGCCGGCGCGGAACGCGCCCTCACAGGCGGCCAGCACTTCGTCGGTCATCTCCTGTGTGTGGCGCTGATAGGCCGGGTTGGCGGGGTCGCAGTCGCCCCAGGTGGAGGTGGTGGCGAGCCCCTCCATATCCGCGCTGATAAATACTTTCATCGCAATGTTCCCCTTTAATTTGAAATAGGACGCTCCGCTCCGGGCGTCAATCCTCCAGATATTGGATCTTCTCCACACCTCTGATGCCCAGACCGGGTTCGTCGGAGACGGTAATCAGCTGCTCCTCAAACACCGCGCCGCCGAGAATGGGATCCTCGCTGCAAAGCACGGGGCCGTCCAGATCGATCTTGGTGATAATCTTCTTAGCACAGGCCAGATGGACAGCCGCGTTGACAGAGATTTTGGCCTCCAGCATACAGCCGATCATGCACTCCACGCCGTA
>JAAWUC010000148.1 GCA_022804995.1 Oscillospiraceae bacterium | reverse complement strand
CGGATGGCCCAGTTGTCCCCCTCGGTGCCGCAGGAGGTGAAGAAGAGCCTCTCCGGCCCGCACCCCAGGGCCCCGGCAATCACCGCCCGGTCCCGCTCCAGCCGGGCTTTGGCGGCGCGGCCCAGCTCGTATTGTGCGGAGGGGTTGCCGAAGCCCTCCGTCAGGACCGCCAGCATGGTCCGGGCCACCTCCTCCGGGACGGGGGTGGTGGCGGCGTGGTCTAAGTAGTGCATAGAAATTCTCCTTGCTGTACCGGGGAAAATAGTATATAATAAGGAACTCCATAGAGCATGCGCAGAGTCTGATTTTTGATTGTACTCCTAATTGGAAAAAAAGGCAAGACATTTCCATCTGCTTTGGAGGATTTTATCATAATGGATATCCGTGCCGCTTCGGCGGAGGACTATACGTTTCTGCTGGAAAACGACCGCCATATCCGCCCCGGGGAGCTCCGGCTGAGCCTGGAGCAGGGCCGGGTGCTGCTCATACGGCGGGGAGCGGAGCGCATTGGCTGGCTCCGCTGGAATCTTTTCTGGGACAATACGCCGTTTATGAACCTGCTGTACATTCTGGAGGGACACCGGAAGGAGGGCTTCGGCGGACAGCTGATGGCCTGCTGGGAGCGGCAGATGAGAGCGGCCGGACACAAGCTGGTGATGACGTCCACCCGATCCGACGAGCAGGCGCAGCACTTTTATCGGAAAGCGGGCTATGTGGACTGCGGCTCCCTGCTGCTGCCGGGCGAACCGCTGGAAATTCTGTTTCGGAAGGATACCGGCACATGAATACATACGAAATTGTCAAGCTCCGGGAACATCCGGATCTGCGGGACCAGGCGGCGGGCTGGTTCCACGACCGGAAGGACCTGGCCCCCAACGTTTGCGCCGTTTACATGGAGGAGGACTGCCGCTGTCAGGGCCTCGCGGGAAGCCTGCTCCGCTTCGCGTGCCGGGATATGGCGGCGCGGGGGGACGGCGAGGAGGAGCTGTCGCGGATGTATGTACACCGGGAGGAAACACTATGAAAATCGCCATCTGCACCCTGGGCTGCAAGGTCAACCAGTACGAAACCCAGGCCATGGAGCGGGAGCTGACCGCCCGGGGACACGCTCTGGTCCCCTTCGAGGGCCCGGCGGACGCCTACGTGGTCAACACCTGCACCGTCACCGCCGTCAGCGACAAAAAATCCCGGCAGATGCTCCGCCGGGCCAGAAAGCAGAGCCCGGACGCCGTGGTGGCGGTCTGCGGCTGCTATGCCCAGACCCACCCGGAGGAGGTCCGGGCCCTGGACGTGGACCTCATCGCCGGCACCGGGGACCGGATGGCGTTTTTGGATCTCCTGGAGCACGCGGTCCGGGAGCGGGAGCCGGTGGTCCGTCTGGACGAGGCGATGCGCCGCCGGAGCTTCGAGATCCTGCCCGCCGGGGGGCTCTCCGCCCGCACGCGGGCCATGCTGAAGGTGGAGGACGGGTGCACAAACTTCTGCTCCTACTGCATCATCCCCTATGCCCGGGGGCCGGTGCGGTCCCTGCCCCTGGCGGAGGCGGAGGCGGAAGCCCGGCGGCTGGCGGAGGAGGGCTATCGGGAGATCGTGCTCACCGGGATCGAAATCTCCTCCTGGGGCCGGGACCTGCCGGGGAAGCCGCCGCTGATGGACCTCGTGGAGGCCGTCTGCCGGGCGGCGGAGGGGGTGCGGGTGCGGCTGGGCTCTCTGGAGCCCCGGACGGTGACGGAGGATTTTTGCCGCCGGGGGTCTGTCCTGCCCAACCTGTGCCCCCACTTCCACCTGTCCATGCAGTCCGGCTGTGACGCTACGCTGGCCAGGATGAACCGAAAATATGATACCAAACGGTATAAAAAGAGTGTCGATTTACTGAACGGATTTTTCGACCGACCCGCTGTGACCACGGATTGGATTGTGGGCTTTCCCGGGGAGACGGAGGAGGAGTTTTCCGCGACCCTGGCCTTTGTCCGGACCTGCGGCTTCGCGGCGATGCACGTCTTTCCCTACTCCATCCGCCCCGGCACCCCGGCGGCGGCGCTGGCGCAGGTTCCGGGGCCGGTGAAGGAGGAGCGGGCCGCCCGGGCGGGCGCGCTGGCGGAGGAACTCCGTGGAGTCTATCTCCAGGGCTGTGTGGGGCGGGTGTACCATGTGCTCTACGAGCAGGAGGCGGACGGGCTCTTCCAGGGCCACGCTCCGAACTACATGACGGTAGCGGTAAAGGGGGAGGACCTGCACAACCGGGTCCTGCCCACCCGGATCCTCGGGGTCCGGGACGGGGGGCTCCTGGGGGAGCTGATGGACAAGTGACACTCGGGGCGCACCGGCCAAATCCTCCGCTTCTGAAAACAGATGCCCCCGGCTTTCGGGAATTTCTCTCGAAAGCCGGGGGCCTTTCCGTCCCTTTTCAAATAGAGCCGTCTCTCAGACCATCTTCTCCGGGTCCACCTGCCGGTCGTACTCCTCCCCGCTCATGAGCCCTAGGGCCAGAACCGCCTCCCGGAGAGTAGTCCCCTCCCGGTGGGCCTTTTTCGCGGCCTTGGCGGCGCTCTCGTAGCCGGTGACAGGGGTCAGGCAGGTCACCAGCATCAGCGACCGGTCCAGATTCTCCCGCATCCGTCCCCGGTCGGCCTCCAGCCCCCGCAGGCAGTTCTTCTCAAAGGAGAGCATGGCGTCGGAGAGCAGCCGCACGGACTGGAGGAAGTTGTAGGCAATGACAGGCATAAACACATTGAGCTCAAAATTCCCCTGGCTGGCGGCAAAGCCGATGGCCGCGTCATTGCCCATGACCTGGACTGCCACCATAGTGACGGCCTCGCACTGGGTGGGGTTCACCTTCCCGGGCATGATGGAGCTGCCCGGCTCGTTCTCCGGAATCCGGATCTCCCCGATGCCGCACCGGGGACCGCTGGAGAGCCAGCGGACGTCGTTGGCGATCTTCATCAAATCCGCCGCCAAAGCCTTCAGCGCACCGTGGGCAAAGACCACCTCCCCTTTACTGGTGAGGGCGTGGAACTTGTTGGGCTCGGAGGTGAACTCCCTGTGGGTCAGCAGCCGGATCTCCCCCACAGCCTCCTCGTCAAAGCCGGCGGGGGCGTTGAGCCCCGTTCCCACGGCGGTAGCGCCCAGGGCCAGATTGCGGACCCCACGCAGGGTCTGCTCCGCCATCTCCCAGTCCCGCTCCAGAGAGGCCCGCCAGCCGCTGATCTCCTGGGAAAACCGCAGGGGCACCGCGTCCTGGAGGTGGGTGCGGCCAATCTTGATGACATCCTCGTTCTCCTTCTCCAGCCGCTTGAGGGTGTCGACAACGCGCTTCAAGGCCGGAAAGAGCGTGTCCTCCAGAGCCAGGGCGGCGGCGATGTGCAGGGCGGTGGGAAAGGTGTCGTTGGAGCTCTGGGACATGTTGACATGGTCGTTAGGGTGGATGTTCAGGGACGGGTCCGCCCGGTTGGCGATGTAGGCGATGACCTCGTTCATATTCATGTTGGACTGGGTGCCGCTGCCGGTCTGCCAGACCTTCAGGGG
>JAAWUC010000147.1 GCA_022804995.1 Oscillospiraceae bacterium | reverse complement strand
GGGCGTAGCTCCGCCAGCAATGCCGGATATTTTTTGCGTGAGCATAAAAGTCGGGGGTTGGGGACTCCCCAGACTGTTGTCTTTTGACACAGTCTGGGGCGTGAACACCAACGTTGGGGATCCGCAGACTCTTAGCAATGCTAAGAAGGTCGCCGAGGAGAAGGGCGTAGTCATCACTGGCAATTCTAGCACAGTCCATGGCGGTGGCATCATGACCAACGGACTCCTGAAAATCGGCAGAGAGACCACCTCCCTGCGGGTGGAAAAAATATGGAACGATGGTGCGGAGAAGCACGATAATGACCAGATTCTGGTCTGGCTGACCCAAAATGGGGAGATCGTGCCTGAGGGCTTCCGCCCCAGCGACTGCTATGTAGTCCTGAACAAGGACAACAACTGGAGCTACACCTGGACCGGCCTGGATGACGGCTTCGATTGGGGCGTCAAAGAGGCTACTGTCGGCGGCTACACCTCAGAGGTGAAGGTAGAGAAGGATACTAAGTTCAGCAAAATTGCTGACAAGTATTATATCGCCACCATCACCAACACTCCCGGCGGACCGAACAACATTCTGGCAATCCACAAAACCGCTCTTGGCAACACGGACCCTGACGAAAGCTACTGGTTTACCCTCACGCTGGATGGGGTGCCCGAAGATGCGGCCTATGCGCTGAAGATAGACGAGGAGCTTATCCCCATTTACCGGAATACCGACGGTAAGCCGGAAGTGACCTTCTCTCTCAAGCACAATCAGATTGCCACTGTGGAGGGTCTGCCCGAGGGCTTTGCGTATACCCTGACGGAGACTCCGGGCGGCTACACCACCACCATGTATGAGAGCGTCACCGCCAACGAGGGCGGCGCAGGCAATATCTACTCCGTGGAAGTGGTCAACGCCTGCTTTGAGCCAACCACCGTGGAGATTCCGATCCAGAAGACGCTGGAGGGCCGCGAGATCCAGAAGGGCGACTACTTCCGGTTTGAAATCCTCAAGTGTGACGCTGATGAGAGCCCGGAGGGCGGCGCGGCGGAGCTCCCCTACGATATCATCTGTCTCCACATGGGCGCGGCTGCGGATGAGGATCTGGAGAGCGCTATAGCTGCCGGTGAAAAGGACACGGTCACAGTAAACGGCGTGCGGAAGCGGATTCTGCATGTACCTGGTGATAAGGCGTCCTTCCTGCTGGGCGGGACCGCCGGCGCGGAAAGCGAAACCGCATCCGGTTTCAAGCTGCCGGGCGAGTACCACTACACCATCCACGAGCTGCCTAACGATCAGCTCCCCGGCGTCAGCATCGATCCCACCCGGTACCACGTGCTGATCGGCGTTCAGCCGGATGAGACAGGGGCGCTGCAGGCGGATATCCGCGGTATCTGGACCTGGGACGGCGTGAACAAAATGGGCTGGAACAAGGAGCAGGTGCTGACTGTACCCCTCCAGTTCAAGAACATTTTCAAGACTCAGGAGGTCACTCGGATCTTTGAAACCCAGAAGACTCTGGTAAACGGTCATCTCCAGTCGGGCCAGTTCTCATTCCTTCTGGAGGAGCAGGGCGTTCTTCCATGGAATGGGGACTATGCGAGCCTCACGAAGCCCGAGACAGCGGAGGCGCTTGCCAAGCTGACCGACTGGATGGACAGGGATACCCCCGATGTCAAGGCCTCCAACGGCGACTCCGGTCTGGTTCAGTTTGCGGGGATCACCTACACGCTGGCGGACGCGGGAGCAGCCCCGGACACCGGCCTGGTGTATGCCTACACCATCCGTGAGGAGATTCCTGACGGCGCGGTCCAGAACGCGGACGGGAGCTGGCTGTACAACAACATTGTCTACTCCGGTGATGTGAAGCAGGTATTTGTGCATGTGTTCACAACAGCGGAGATCATGGAGGGCGAGAAGGTCCAGGTTGTCAACGCGAATGTCTACAGCACCGACAGCGAAAACGGCGAGAGCAGAGAGGACGGGGATATCTACTATATTTCCGGCTTCACCAACACCTACACGCCGGATAATCCTCCGGACAATCCCTCCACTCCCGGTGACGATGACGACGACGATGACGATGACGGCGACCGTACAGATGATACCCCACCGCCTCCCACAGAGGAGGAGCCGCCGGTTCCCGTTCTGCCAGAGCTGCCCAATCCCAATGAGCCGGACAGCCCGGATGTGGTGACGATCTTCGAGGACGATGTGCCTACCACTTATGTAAAGGTTCAGGATCCGGAAACGGAGGAGTTTATCTATATCCCGGAGGATGATATTCCCCTTTACGGCTTTGAGGTGCCGGAAACCGGCGACAGCGGCAAAACCACACTCTGGGCATTTCTGAGTACCGCGTCGCTTATTGGTGTAGTGGGACTCCACCTTGCCGGCAGAAAGCGGCGGGAGGACGAGGAATAAACTCCTTATCTTTCAAAGCAGAACAGATTCCGTTTAGGGACGCCCCTGGACCATTGGGCGGGTACAGATAAAGAAGCACCCAACCCACCCACAGCCGGACCCTAAAACCAAAAAGACAGGAGGCCGAAACCCGGCCCCCTGTTTTTTTATGCGCTCCGGCGGCCCCGCTCTGAAGCCTATGGCCCGCGGGCCATCCAAGCGACGGCAATTCCCATGGAGGCCAGCTGTCAGGTTTTGCCAGCCCACCGGCGGGGAATTGCCATGGAGGACGCCATTTTTTAATGCCCAGTAGACCGGCTGAACAAATGTATTGCTATCTTCAAGCGGCACATCATCAAACAGTGTTTCTCAAATGCGCCCTGGTCAAACTCAGCCCCGGAAACCTTTCACATGAAAAAGGCTGTCCATCCACGAGTACAGGGCCAGCCATCCTCATCAGTTTCTTTGTTTGTAGCGTTGCTGTTGCGCATTCCTTCACGGATGTTCCCAGCAATTCGGAATCCGATAATGGTAAGCCCGTCAAAGAAATAAAACTGTTCACTGTATATCCTGATCCGGAAGGCGGAAGTGCTGACTTCCACGGCGTACAAGCTGGAAAAAGGGTTCCCCGTATCAACGGGAAACTTTTAGACGAGCGGTTTTCCAAGCTGTCCAAGTCCTATGAGGATGAACAGCGCACGCTGAACGAAAAGGCCAAGACCCTCCATGCTGAATTGGACAAGGAACAGACCCAAGCCGTGAACGTGGCCCAGTTTATCGCCCTGGTGAAAAAGTACAGCGAGATTGACACACTTGCCTCGGTTATTGTTAATGAGTTTATCGAGCGTATCAACGTACACGCCCCAGACAAGTCCAGCGGCCACCGCTCCCAGCAGATTGACATTGCATATAACTTTATCGGTATTCTTCCCACTCCCCAGGCAAAGGAAGAAGCGGCGTAGCCTCCCGACTACGCCACTTCTTCAAGATGAAAATACTACCTTATGAGGCCCCGCCGTTTGGTCCGGGGGGCTTCTATCGGATTTTGGCGCTACCGCAACCGCTACCAAAAGGAGCTGGAGGAAAGTCTTGCGCCGCAAGGCTTTCCTCCAGCTTTCTGCTATTTTGGGGCCGAAACGCTACCAA
>JAAWUC010000162.1 GCA_022804995.1 Oscillospiraceae bacterium | reverse complement strand
CAGCTGCTGGTGCGCTCGGGCCGGGAGGAGCAGGCCCTGATGACCACCCTGGCGGGGCTGGTGGTGGTGATGATGATGCTGGTGCGGGAGATCAGCGACCTGTTCCAGCTCATCAAGGCCCTCTTCGGCTTTTGATATGGAGCTGCTGCGGCTGATGGGGCTGTGTGTGCTGTGCCTGCTGCCGGTGCTGGCCCTGCGGAAGACAGCGCCGGAGCAGGCGCTGCTGCTGACGCTGGCGGTGCTGGCAATGGCGGCGGCGCGGTGTCTGGCGGCAGCGGCCCCCGCCCTGGAGGAGCTGCGCGCCCTCTTCGACCGGGCCGGGGTGGACGGGGCCCACGTCTCCATTCTCCTGCGGACGCTGGCGGCGTCCCTGGTGACGAGGCTGTGCGCGGATCTGTGCCGGGACGGGGGCTCCCAGGCCCTGGCCTCCACGGTGGAGATGGCCGGGGCGGCGGCGGCGCTGCTCATCGCCCTGCCGCTGCTGCGGGATGTGACCAATCTTTTGATGGGGTATTTCGGGTGAGGAGGGAGCACGTGAAAAAACGGAGCGGAGCGCGGCGGCTTTTTCTGCCGGTGGTCATCCTGTGCCTGCTGTGCGGACAGGCCCTGGCCGTGGAGCTGCCGGGGGAGCTGCGCTCGGCGGACCCGGAGGCTGCGGCGCGGATGGAGGAGAGCGGGGACTACGGCCTCCTCTCCGGCGCGGCGGACATCTGGGCGGAATCCGTCGGAACGGCGAAGCGGCAGATCCTGGCGGGACTGCGGGGCGCGGCGGCGGTGATGGCCGGGGTGACGCTGCTGGGGGCGGCGGAGAGCATCGCCCCGCAGAAGAATCTGTCCCGCTATACAACCGTCGTGGGGGCCCTGTGGGTCACGGCCATGTCCGCCGGGGATCTGGAGGGCCTCATCGGCCTGGGGCGGGAGACAATCATCGAGCTCTCCCAGTTCAGCAAAATTCTTCTCCCCTCGCTGGGGGCAGCCACAGCAGCCATGGGCGGCGTCACCGCCGCTTCCGTGCGGCAGGTGGGGACGGTGTTCTTCTCGGACATCCTCCTGACGGTCATCGAGCGGCTGCTTCTGCCCCTGGTGTATCTGTACATCGGCATCTCCGCCGCCGGCGCGGTGCTGGAGGAGGGGGCCATGGCCGGTCTGGGGCGGCTCATCAAGCGGGGGATTACCTGGGGCCTCAGCGGCCTGCTTCTCCTCTTCACCACCTATCTCACCATCAGCGGCGCGGTGGCCGGCAACGCCGACGAGGCGGCGGTGAAGCTGGCAAAATCCGCCGTCAGCAGCGCGGTGCCGGTGGTGGGGGGAATTCTGGCGGAGGCGGCGGAGAGCGTGTTGGCCGGAGCCGGCATCCTCCGGGGGATGATCGGCGTGTTCGGAACTCTGGGGGTGCTGGGGTTCTGCCTGGTGCCCTTTCTGCGGCTGGGGGTTCAGTACCTGGTCTACCAGGGGGCGGCGCTGGTGGCCGCCGCCGTGGGGCCGAAGAAGCTGGTGGAGCTCATCGCCCGGCTGGGGGACGCCTTTGGTCTGGTGCTGGCTATGACCGCCTCCGCCGCCCTGCTGCTGCTGATCTCCCTGGTGTCCTCGCTGACGGCGGTGACGCCGTGATGGGGCCGGTGCGGCAGTGGCTGCTGGGGGTGGTGCTCACCGCTTTTGCCGCCGCCCTGGCCAGGCAGCTGGCGCCGGAGGGGAAGGAGAGCGCCGCCGTGCGTCTGGTGGGCGGATTGCTGCTGATTCTGGCCCTGCTGCGGCCCCTGGCGGGAGCGGAGTGGTCCAGCGCCGCCCTGGAGGCGGGCTCCTTCCGCCTCCAGACGGAGGAGCAGGCCCGGGCCTACCGGGAAAAGCAGATCGAAGCCCTTTCCGCTGTCATAGCGGAGAAGACCGAGACATATATATGGGACAAAGCGTACCAGCTGGGGCTGGACGTGACGGCGTCGGTGACAGTGGCGGCGGGGGAGAGCGGTATTCCCCTGCCGGAGAGCGTGACCCTGGCCGGTCCCTACAGCCCGGCCCTGGCCGCAGCGATCGAGGAGGGGGTGGGTGTCCCCGTCGAGAGACAATATTGGCTGGAGGAGAGCGAATGGACGAGGAAAGAAAGCGAAAGAGGCTAAACCCCCTGGAGCTTCTGGGGCGGTACAAGTATGTGCTGCTGGTGGCGGCGCTGGGGGCGCTGCTGCTGGTCTGGCCGGCGAAGGGCGCCGGGGGCGGGGACGGAGAGGCGGTCTCCGCCGCTCCCGTCAAGGCCGAGACGGATTCCCTGGCGGAGACGGAGCGGGCCCTGACGGAGATCCTCGGGAAGATGGAGGGGGTGGGCCGGGTGGATGTGATGCTCACCCTCCAGAGCGGCCGGGAGCTGGTACTGGCCGGGGACGACTCCCTGCGCTACAGCGGGAACGTCAATGCCCCGGACAGCTACGACCGCTCCACCTCCACTGTGACGGTGGGGGGCGCCGGCGAGGAGGACGTGGTGGTCACACAGGAGCGGTATCCCCAGTACCGGGGCGCTTTGGTGGTCTGCGACGGCGGCGGCAATGACGCGGTGCGTTTGGCGGTGACGGGGGCGGTGTCCGCCCTGACGGGGCTGGGCAGCGACCGGATCGCCGTGGTCCGCTGGCAGAGCGGTCAGGCCGGATAGGCCGGAAAAACAGAGTTTTGAAGAAGAGATGGGAGGATCAGATTCGATGAAAGAGCTTTGGAAGCGCAACGCCGTGGTGGCGACAGTGCTGGTGTTCGTGTGTGCGGCGGTGTATCTCAACTGGCGCTATGCGGGCAATATCGCGGACCAGGCCGCCCCGGCAAGCCAGTCCCAGCAGGGAGAGACAGGCGGCGAGGAGGGCGGCGGCGTGAAGGTCCTGGGGGACGCGGCCCTGGTGGGGGGCGAGGTGGTGCCCTCCGAGGGGCTGACCGGCGTCTCCGGGGAGGTGAGCGCCGGGAACTACTTTGACACCGCGCGGCTCAGCCGCCAGCAGTCCCGGGACAACGCCCTGGCGCTGCTGCGGGAGGCGTCCACCCAGGAGAGCGCCGATCAGGCCGCTCTGGATGAGGCCAACCGGGCTATTCAGACCTTGGCGGGGTACACCATGCTGGAGAGCCAGATTGAAAATCTGGTGGTTGCCAAGGGATACGCCGACTGCGTGGCCTTTATGGGGGAGAACGGGGTAAGCATCGTGGTTGCCGCCGCCGAGGACGGCCTCCAGACGGAGGACGCGGCGAAAATTATGGACATCGTCCTCAGCGAGACGGACTACAAGGCGGACCAGATAAAGATTATGGAGGCCGACTGAAAGGAAGCCCCGCGCCGGGAACGGCACGGGGCTTTTTCCTGCCTTTCGGGAAATGACAGCAGGCGGGAAAATTCCAGACAAACGGATAAAGAGGCCGAAGCGCTCCGCACCTCTTGCCCCCCTTGTTAAAGGGGGGAGGGCCACGAAGTGGCGGGGGGATTCGTCGCAGGGAAGCCTCTTCTATCGGAAGTCTTCCAGTAAGACGATGGTTCTCCGTGGAATCCCTCCACCATCGCTGGCGCGATGGTCCCCCTCCCTTTAGCAAGGGAGGCAAAGAACGGGGAGGCCGGGCAAATGCCCGGCCTTCCTTATCGATACAGCGGAATCGCGTGTCTGCCGGATAATTAGCCCAGCAGCTGAAGCACGCCCTGAGGCACCTGGTTGGCCTGGGCCAGCATGGCCTGAGCGGACTGCACCAGGATGTTGTTCTTGACGTAGCTCATCATCTCTTCGGCAACGTCGGTGTCGCGGATGGAGGACTCGGCGTCCTG
>JAAWUC010000146.1 GCA_022804995.1 Oscillospiraceae bacterium | reverse complement strand
GGAGAGGATATCCTCTCCGGCCTGTATTTTTTACGTTGCTGATTCCTGGATGAACTCGTTGCGCCAATAGTGCTGGAGGCAGAGGAAATCCTGGAAGAGCTCCTTCCGCTCCTTGGGGATCTCATAGGTGAATATGCCGTCCACCACGTAGGCATCGTGGATGGAGACCACCGGGAAAACCGCCCGGTAGTCCTCCATGGCCTGCATGAAGGCGGGGCCCTCCCAGCTGCATTGCTCAAAGAGCAGGTTCATCAGGTAGCAGGGGGAGATTGTGGGGCCCTCGCCGGTGAAGGCGCCGCCCAGGACCGATTTGGCCGCGTCGTTGGCCCAGAGGAGGTAGCGGGTGGTGTAATGGAGGCGGAAGCCCTCCTCCCCCTCCGGCTCAATGGGGATCCCCATCTCCTCGTAGAAGATGTTGCCGTCCCCCATCCAGGGGAGGTGGTCGCTGAAGAGAACCAGCACCACAGGGTCCGGATCTGCCCGGAGCTTGTCCACCATGGCCAGCAGGTCCCGGTCCCCCCGCATGATGGAGGCCATGTAGTTGTTCATGGCGTTCTTGCAGGCGTCGGAGTACTGACTGCCGGTGAGGTATTCAATCCCCGCCCAGTTGCTTCTGGTGTCGTAGGGGCCGTGGCTCTCCACGTTGACCACAAAGGAGAAATAGGGCTTTCCGGTGGACTTGTTCTTGACGAAATCGTTGTAGACTTCTGGGTAGAGTATGGCGTCCTCGGGCATATAGCGGGCGGTGAAGTTCTCGTAGTCCCCCTCCAAGTAGCGGTAGCGTTCAAAGCCCATGTAGGCGTTGACATTCTGGCGGTTATAGAACCACTGGTAGTAGGGGTGGCTCCCCTCCACGGTGTAGCCCTGACTGCGCAGGTACCAGACATAGGAGTTGGTGTTGCTGCGGAAGTTGTGAAGCTGGTAGTTGCCGGTGAGGAAGCAGCGCTCCGTGTCGATGGTGCCCCCGGCGAAGATGTTGGTCAGGAGATCGCCGGTAAGGCTCTCCGCCTCCAGGGCGTGGTAGGGGTCATAGCAGCTGTTGTCCAGGCCGGGGATATCATATAGGGAGAAGTCCACATAGGCCTCCCGCATGACGGCGATGACGCTGACCTTCTTATCCGCAGGGATATCCTCGTCCTGATACTGGGCGAGAAGCGCGGCGGCGTCCCTTTTGCTGTAGCCGGAGGGGGGGAATTCCACAAAATCCTTGGCGCTGTAGAGAAAGGGGTATGCGAAGCCGTGGGCGATATAGCTCTGGGTGGGGCTCAGCTTGTTCAGGTACTCGTAGTTTTGAAGGCTGTTGTAGTAGTCCTTACTCAGATAGAGGGGGGTCAGGGCGGCGGCGATCAGAAGAGTGGAGGCCGCGGCGGCGGTCCGGCGCCTCCAGCCGGTGATCCGGCCACGGACCAGGAAAAAGAGGAGAAGCGTCCCCAGAAGCAGGAGGGAAAACACCACCAGGATTTTCTTGGTGAAAAAAAGGTTGTAGTGGTCCCCGCCGGCCATGGCCTTGGCCTCCCGGAGGATGAGCAGGTCCTCAATATAGAGGGGGTCGTCCCGGAAGTGGAGCTTGTAGTAATTGCCCAGGGCGAGGCCGAAGAAGATGCCTCCCCCGGCCAGAAATGCCGCCCAGGCCCGTCCGAAAAGGCCGTAGAAGAACAGGGTCAGCAGAGCGACGGGAAGAGAGTTGAGCAGAAGAAGGTCCAAATGCTGGAAGTAGGAGGGGATGATCTCGTTGTCGTAGGGTCCGGCGGCCAGAATCAGCAGGACCATGCCCATGCACAGGCCGGCGCAGAGGAGCATAACCCCCCGGTAGGTCAGGTAAACCGCCAGCCTGCGCCGGGACCAGGCCGGATCCGGGGTCTGGCGCAGAAGAAAAAATCTGTCCAAAAACGTGTTCAAAAGGTATCAGCTCCTGTTATTTCTTTATCTGTCATGCTTTATTATAGCCGGAAAAAGGATGTTTGACAAGGGAGAGTTTTTAAGGGGGGTTTAAGATTCACGAAATATGTCTAAAAGTTTTGGACAGCCGCTCTTGCGCCGGGGGCGGCGGCGTGCTATGATAAAATGGAAAAATCGGGCGGGAGGGTGAGAAAATGGCGATGGTTCGGATAGGCGTGATCTCCGATACCCATGGACTGCTGCGGCCGGAGGTGGCCGGACGGCTGGAGGGGTGCAGCTGCATTGTCCACGCGGGGGATTTCGGCAGGGAGAGCGTGCTGGAGGCGCTGGAGGATATCGCTCCGGTCTACGGCGTGCGGGGGAACAACGACTGGGGCTGGGGCGAGCGCCTGCCCCGGCAGTTGGCCTTTGAGGCGGGTGGAGTAAGGTTTTTGATGACCCACGACCGGGCCCATCTGCCCCGGGAGCTGGGGGAGGCCCAGGTGGTGGTATTCGGTCACTCCCACAGATACTACCAGGAGAATATCATGGGGCGGCTGTGGCTCAACCCCGGCAGCTGCGGATGGCCCCGGTTCGGGAAGGAGCTGACTATGGCGGTACTGACCGTCCAGGACGGGGCGCTCCAGGTGGAACGGATTGATCTGGAGGTATGAGAATTCCCGCCGGTTTTCCAGCGGGAATTGACAAAACGCAGAAACCGCCACCTTTTCACAAAATCAAAGGCGGTGTTTTTTTCATGGCCTACATGCTGTCAAGACGGGGAAAGCTGCCCGAATTTATTTCCCCATAGCGCGGTACAGGAAGGTCACGATTTGCCCGCGGGTACAAGCAGCGTTGGGGCTAAATCTTGTATCACTCGTCCCCGCTGTGATTCCCTGACTGACCGACCATGCTACTGCCTGAGCATATGCGGCGCTAGAGGGAACATCGGGGAATTTTGTTGACACTGGCGCCATACGCAACATATAGGATTTCCCATCTTTACCCGTTAGCTCCATCGCAGTTGGAAGCGATCCCATGTAGTCAAGACTGTCGCCAAGGCTGTATTGAAATGCGTTTTCTACTGCGCCAGTGTACATACTGAGCGGAATGTCCCATGCTAAATCTTGGTATTTACCATCTGAGCTAATGTCATATGCATTGCCTGGAACATTATCCATGCTGTCAGTCGATACAGGACTTACCGTTACTGTGCTTCCGGGACGCATTGTAACCAGGGTGACTTTAGCAGATTCATCCCGCCAACCAATATTATAATCCCCGTCATCGGCCATAACAGGAATGTGCTTTGTAATCGTGGTTTCCTCCACAATTGCGGCACTAAATTTAAGACGGTACTCCCCACTATACTGAGCCGCAGTTAACATCGCTTGACAATGGTAAACACACCATTGAATAAGACGCTGGGGGCAAGAAATCAGATTTTCCACTCAAAAGAAACGCGCTCGGCAGTGGCCTGGACCTGGGAAAGAATGATGTCGGCCACCTGCCGCCGGTCGTCAAAGTCGATGTTGTCCCAATTCCCCAGGTGGGAGGACAGATACTCGATCTTTTGCGGGGAGACGTTTTCCGCGTTCAGTGCGGCAATCTCCTTTATCAACCCTTGACGGCGGGTGTCTAACTCCTCGATCTTCCCGTTGGCGTAGGACATCAAAACCGCGCTGGCCCCGGTCAGGGTGTTCAACAGCTTTTCAATCTCGTCCTCCACCTGGGCCAGCTCCACATTTAGAGCGGTCAGCCTGGGGTTGACTGTCTCGGCTTTGGCGGTCAGGGTTTGAAACTCGGAGAGCTTATGTACCATCGCCTCATAGACAAACTGCTCAAACTCCGCCGTCCGAAGCGTCCCGCAGCCCTCGCAGCTCATATTGTCCGCCCGCTTGGTGCAATAGAGGTATTGGGTCCCCGCCCGGTTGCCC
>JAAWUC010000008.1 GCA_022804995.1 Oscillospiraceae bacterium | reverse complement strand
GTAATCCGGGCGGACGGGCGTCCCAGAGTCAGCATGATTGGCTTGCTCATAGGTTGTGCAACAAATATTATTTTAGACCCGATTTTCATTTTTGTGTGCCAGTGGGGCGTCAAAGGCGCCGCTTGGGCTACCATCCTGGGGCAGATTTTGAATGCGGCCTTTTTTGCTGCCTGTCTGTTCCGGTTTAAGACCATCAAGCTGAAACGGGAATATTTTATTCCCAAGCTGCAAATTGCCAGGCGGCTTGCTTCCCTGGGCGTATCCAGTCTCATATCTCAAATCGCCTCTGTATTTGTTATCGCCGTTACCAACAATCTGCTGGTGGCCTATGGCGCTGCATCCCCCTATGGTTCTGACATTCCCATGGCGGTGTTCGGTATCGTGATGAAGGTGAGCAGTCTGGTTTCCGGGATTACGCTGGGCCTTGCTGCCGGGGTTCAGCCCATCTTATGCTATAACTATGGCAGCGGTCAGTATCCATGGGTAAAAAGAACCTATAAGCTGGCATTGGGAATCGGCAGCGCGATCATGGTCGCGGCGTTCTTTATTTTTCAAATCTTCCCAGAGCAAATTATCAACCTGTTTGGCAAAGAGTCGGAACTGTACATAGAGTTTGCGGTAAAATGCTTCCGGGTTTATTTGCTGGCCTGCTTCCTGATCCCTGCCGGAGCTGTCACCGGGATTTTCTTCCAAGCTATCGGCAAACCCGTTCCCGCCACGCTGCTCTCATTGTCCCGGCAGATTATTTTCTTGATTCCGGCTATGTTGATTTTTGGATATTTTATGGGTGTGGAAGGGGTTCTCTGGGCTGGCCCTTTCAGTGACGGGCTATCTGGTGTGATCTCCTTAATTACCGTGTGGTTGTCCTGGAAGAAAATTTTTGGAAAAGAGGCAAAGCAATGAAAAAATGTGTCATTACCATAGGCCGTCAGTGCGGCAGCGGAGGCCATACCATCGGAAAAACCGTGGCGGAACGGCTGGGCATTCCCTTCTACGACAAGAAGCTGGTGCAGATTGTGGCGGAGCGCAGCGGTCTGTCCGCCGAGACGGTGCGGCGGGAGGGGGAATACTCCTCCGCCAGCAGCCTGTTCACCAGCGTTTCATCGCGGGGGTACTCGGCCTATAACGCCAATCAGAGAGGAAATATGGCCCTGCCGGATCAGATTAACGCCTATCAGACCGATCTGATCAAGGAGCTGGCGGAGAAGGAATCCTGCGTCATTGTGGGGCGGTGCGCCGACTACATCCTGCAAGGGCGGGAGGACTGCTTCCACGTCTTTATCACCGGCGCGCTGCCTGACCGGGCCAACCGTGTCATCGCGGAGCATGGGGTTGCCGTTGATGCTGCCAGAAGTCATGTGAAGGAGCGGGACAGGAAGCGTTCCAGCTACTACAGGCATATCACCGATCAGGCGTGGGGGATGGCGGCAAATTATGACCTCTGTCTGAACAGCAGCAAGCTGGGGATCGACCGCTGTGTTGACCTTATTCTTGGAGCGGTTGATATGGGGACAGGCCATATATGAGGAGGAAGAACGGCCAGCGCAATATAGGAAGCACTGAATAAAGTAGGAGGAATTCAAACAAACAGTCAAAAGCACGGAGCAAATTCTAGGGGTGTTCTACTTTACAACGCACAGATGACTTTTGCTTTTCAATATAACGCTCCCAGTCAATGGCGTTGTCTGAAACCTTGGGCAGCCTGCCCTTCCATTGCGGCGTTCGATTTGCGCAGGTTGAGGATCGGACAACACCGCACGCTCGTGTCACAAAGCAAGCTGAATGGCAGCTGGCAGCGGCGGGCGCCGGTTGAAACCATTTTTGATTCGGGAGGCTTGTAAACGGAACATAAAACAATCGCCGCTGGCTTTCGCAGGCATGGACGCTCGGCCCTTCCAGTCCGGCACATTCGACTCCAAATCCCGCCGCATCTTCAAGCGCGGCTCTCCCCATTTGCGAAAAGCCCTGTTCATGGTCGCCAGTACGAGCCTCCAGCACTCTGACCCGGGCAACCCCATATTTCGGTTCATGGACAAAAAGCGGGCTAGAGTGAAAGCACATGTGGCGGCGCTGGATGCTGAGACACGCACCGCCGCTTAACTGAAAACAGCGGCCTCTTTCAGCCGGTTCGCAAAAATTCCTCGCTCACCGGCTTGGTTTGTTATACCCTTTTGACACCACTAAAATTTCTCCCACCTTTTTCATTTTCGGCCTTCACATGTATTTGCAGGTTTGCTACTACTAGCAGTACCTGTAAACGAGGGTTGAATGCCATTCGCTTTGATGGTATACTTAATCTGTATCGATTCATCCCAATTTAGCAGAGCTTAAATGTCCAAGAATCAGAATGGAGGCATTATGTATACTCTTTTGTCAATTATACTCGTGGCTCTCGAAATGATAATGATCCTTAAACCCGAATTTTTTTATGAAATTACGGAAAGCTGGGAAAATCACACCGGCGGTACTCCGTCTATTTGTACCTTTTTAGTACGCGGCTGGGCGGTGTGATGTGTCTGCTGGCAGGTATTTGGGGACTTGTAGGATTTATACTTGACTTCTTTGCGCTTTTGTAATAACGGCTGCTGTTGATTTATTCGTTTCCGCAGAGATCGAGAAAGAGAGGAGCGCTATGGATCGTCTCCAAAAAATCCTCTCCGCGGCGGGCGTCTGTTCCCGCCGCCAGGCAGAGGCGTACTTAACCGCCGGCCGGGTGGCGGTCAACGGAAGGATATCGTCCCTGGGGGACAAGGCTGACCCGGATCGGGACCAGATCACCGTGGACGGCGCGCCCATCCCCCGGCGGGAGGCGCACATCTACCTCATGCTCCACAAGCCCCGTGGCTGTGTGACCACTCTCTCCGATGAAAAGAGCCGCCCTACGGCGGCGGAGCTGGTCCGGGACTGCGGGGGGCGGGTCTACCCAGTGGGGCGCCTGGATATGGACTCGGAAGGGCTCCTGCTCTTCACCAGCGACGGCGGCTTCGCCCAGCGCCTGGCCCACCCCAGCCACCGGATGGAGAAGGAGTACCACGTTACCGTCACCGGAGCCCTGGAGGGCTGCGTCCAGCGTCTGTCCGCCATCACGGCCCTGGAGGACGGCGCGCCCATCGCCCCCGCCGACAGTGTCCAGGTCCTGCGGAGGAGCGGGAGCCGGTGGGTCCTGGCGGTTGTCATTCACCAGGGCCGCAACCGACAGGTGCGGCGTATGTGCGCCCTGGCCGGGCTTCGGGTGGAGCGGCTGAAGCGGGTGCGGGAGGGGCCGGTGCGCCTGGGCGATCTCCCGCCGGGAAAGTGGCGCCCCCTGACGGAGAGCGAACGGCGGGCGCTGGCGGAGTAGGCACGCCAAAGACGCGGCTCGGGGACACCCAGTCCCGCCCCCTATTCAAAAACTCCGGGAGATCAAGCGGAATCAAACATTCCGTTGAAATCTTCCGGAGTTTTATGATTGTGCAAATGATGTTCTACGACTCCCCGGAAAGCACCGCACCGGTGCTCCCCGGAGCCTCATGGAGCTCCGTCAGCGGCAGCTGGGGATCCGTGTGATATATGACGCCCCCCTGGCAGTAGACAGACTGGACGCCCGCCTCCGACAGCCTGTCCAGCTCCTCCGCCCGAAGCTCATCGGCCACATAGACCGGCAGCATCGCCAGCAGGATCTCCCCGCAGCCCCAATCTGTCCCATAACAGGTCAGGCTGGGGACTGCGCTCCTGCACAGGCCGTCCGCCGGATCCAGATACCAGGTCCGGATCCCGCCGTTCTCCAGTTGATAGAACCGCCAGCTGTCCAGCTCGCTGACCGGGAAGTTTCGCAGGGACACCGCGCTCTGCGGCCCCTGATACGCTATCTCGGCGGCGGTGTATACCGTCTGCCCCTGGCGGTCATAGAGCAGGAGGGTATACGCCTCGCTGTCCATGTTCCGGACGAAACCGTCATAGCTGCTGAGCACTCCCCGGCCATACCCGGCAAATTCCAGCTCCCGGGCCAGGTAGTCGGCGACGAAGGCGTTGCGCATCCAAGCGAAGTCGATAAAGGTGTCGATGTCCTCCCGCTGGGCCCAGGCCAGGTACTCCTCTGACACGCGCAGGCACACCCGTCCCTCCCCCAGCAGCTCCAGCTGGATGGAGTCCGGGTCGTTGGCAAAGTCCGCGATGGTCTGAAACTCCCGGCGGATCTCCTCGTTGAGACGGGGGTCGAAGTCCGCCAGCTCCCGGTCCTCCTGGCAAAAGAACACGCCCTCGTAGCGGCTGTAGACCGGCCCCAGGTACAGCGCCCGGCTTCCGCTCTCCTCCATTTCCCACAGGGCCCTGTAGAGGGCGGGCTCCACCTCCAGCGCCGTGTTGGGCTGGCTGTTGATGGTCCGGAGGCTGGCCATATCCGCAAAGGCCTCCCGCGTTTGGAACATCTGATACGCCTTTCGGCACAGCTGGGTGTAGCACTCCGTCACAGTCCTCCGCTCCTCCCTGGGGGACATACCTTCGGCTCCCAGGCGGTAGAGGAATGTGAACTCCCCGCCGCAGGTGGCGCCTTCCTCCACCCCCGCCTCCACAGTGATCCACTCGCTCTGGGGGGTGAAGAGCTGGGTCACGGCGTAGGCCACCAGCCCCAGCCCCATCGCCAGCAGCAGGCCCGCCGCAAGCAGCCGCCGCCCGCCGCGCTCCCCGCGAAGCTCGACGTGCTCCACAGGCGCGGGGCCGCTCCGCTTTTTCCTGGAGGTCCGCCCCAACTCAGGCCACCACCCGCCAGAGCAGCAGCAGGAACACCGCCAGAATCACCCCCAGCAGGGCAAGCCCGGCCATGGTCCCCCTTCTGCACGCTCTATAGTTCCGGAAGTGGTGGAAATGCTTGAACAGCAGCATCCCCGCCAGCCCCAGCAGGGGCAGGAAAAACGCCAGCACCGTATACCACATGCTGCCCGTATCCCGGGCCGGCGGGATGGTGATATCCTCCTCGCCGCTCCCCGCCCGCTCCTGCGGGGCCGGCATCTCCTCGCCGGGGGCCAGAATGGTGATGGGCTTGACAGGAATTCCCCGCTCCCGGACAGCCCGATACTCCTCGATCTCCTTCTTATTTCCGTAGACGTAGTGGTCATGGCCGATGCAGACAAACTCCGGCTTGTCCTCACTGTAGTCATGGATGGAGGGGTCGTAGGTATAGAGGACCTTCCTCTTCTCCAGCTTGGGATCGGGGATGGGAATCGCGGAAATCAGGGAGTGGGTATAGGGGTGGAGGGGGAAGTTGAACAGCTCCTCCGCCTCCGCCACCTCCACGATGCGCCCCTTGTAGATGACGCCGATGCGGTCGGAGATAAAGCGCACCACCGACAGGTCGTGGGCGATGAAGAGATAGGTGATCCCCTTCTCCTCCTGGAATTTCTTCATCAGGTTGAGCACCTGGGCCCGGATGGACACGTCCAGCGCGGAGATGGGCTCATCGGCCACCACCAGCTCCGGCTCCATGACCATGGCCCGGGCAATGCCGATGCGCTGGCGCTGTCCGCCGGAGAACTCGTGGGGGTAGCGGGTCAGGTGCTCCGGCAGCAGGCCCACCTGCTCAATCATGTGCTCCACCTTTTTCACCCGGTCCGCCTCGTTCTCAAAGAGATGGTAATTGTAGAGTCCCTCGGAAATGATATAGTCCACAGTGGCCCGCTCGTTGAGGGACGCCGCCGGGTCCTGGAACACCATCTGGATATTCCGGATAACCTCCCGGTCCAGAGCGCGGGGAATCTTCCCGGAGATGCGCACGCCCTTGTAGTCGATCTCCCCTCTGGCCAGGGGGTTCACCCGTATGACGGCCCGGCCCACGGTGGTCTTGCCGGACCCGGACTCCCCCACCAGAGAGAAGGTCTCCCCCTTGTAGATGTCGAAGGAGGCGTCCTGAACGGCCCGGACCGCGTCCTCCCCCTTGCCGAAGGTGATGTCCACATTCTTCAGTGAGAGAAGGATCTCTCTGCCGTTCTCGCCGATGGGACCGTGCTCCGGCAGCCGGCCGGCTCGGTTTTCAGTCGCTTGCGTTGCAGCCACGATTCTATCCTCCCTCTCATATATGGAACGCCTTGATCAGCTTCTCATGGATATCCCGGATGCCCTCGGGCTTCTCAATCGCGGGGGCGTGGGGGTCCAGCAGCCAGGTCTTGGCGAAGTGGGTCTCCGACACCTGGAACATGGGGGGCTCCGCCAGGGTGTCGATCTTCATGCAGTAGGGGTTCCGGGGGGCGAAGGCGTCGCCCACAATACTGTTGTACAGGGAGGGCGGTGTGCCGGTGATGGAGTAGAGCTTTTCATTTTTCTGGGCCAGCTGGGGCAGGGAGGAGAGCAGGGCCCAGGTGTAGGGATGGCGGGGGTCGTAAAAGACCTCCTCCACAGTGCCCAGCTCCACGATCTGTCCCGCATACAGCACGGCCACCCGGTCCGCCACATTGGCCACCACCCCCAGATCGTGGGTGATGAAAACAATGGTGTAGTTGAACTCCTTCTGGAGATCCTTGATGAGCTGCAGAATCTGGGCCTGGATGGTCACGTCCAGAGCCGTGGTGGGCTCGTCGCAGATCAGGATCTTCGGCTGGCAGGACAGGGCGATGGCGATGACAATCCGCTGGCGCATACCGCCGGAGTACTGGAAGGGGTAGTCGTCAAACCGGGCCTCCGCCTTGGGGATGCCCACCTTCCGCATCAGCTCCAGAGCCCGCCGCCGGGCCTCCGCCTCGGAGCAGTCCTGGTGCTTGAGGATGATGGAGGTGATCTGCTTGCCGATGGTGATAATGGGGTTGAGGCTGGTCATGGGATCCTGGAACACGGTGGCAATCCGCCGGCCCCGGATCTGGCACCAGTCCTTGGGGTACTTCACCCTGGCCAGGTTCAGCACGCAGGTGCCGTGGAGCTGATCCGCCGTCTCATCCAAGTACTTGACCCGGAAGGTCACGTCGTCAAAGACAGCGCTGCGCTGCTCCTCGTCGTCCAGATCCACCCCCAGCCGCATAGCCTCCCGCACCGCCGCCAGGAGGCGGTTGAGGTACTGCACCCGCTGGTGGAGGCCGTAGCGGCCCACGGAGAGATAGATCTCCTTGGCCAGAATCTCGTTGCGCGCGGCGGCGGCGGGGGAAATCTCCCCCTTGATCTCCCGATCATACTGGGCCTGGAGGGCGTCGCGGCGCTCCTTGTACTGCTTCTGAAAGCCCGCGTCGGCGGCGAGGGAGGCCTCTTTGGCCTTGACCGCCTCCGCCTGCTTCTTCTCCAGGGCCTTCATCTCCTCGTCCAGCTGGGCAATCAGCCCGGACACCTGGCGGATCTGCTCCTTCTCCTTGGACGGGTCTAGGGTCTGCTTCCGGTTGAAGGCCTCGGTGCGGCGGTCCTTCAGCTCCTTCATCTCCGCCTGGGCTGCGGCCTGCTCCTCGCCGCTGAGGCCGGCGCGCTGCCGCTTCTCCGACTCCAGCTCCAGAATCTGCCGGTAGGTGGCGGCCCCCAGCTCTAGCCTGGCGTCCTCGTCCAGCCTGCGGCGGGCCTTGTGAATGAGCTTATGGGCCAAGGGGGTCAGCTTCACCCGCGTATCCGAGAGCTCCGGATCGTCAAAGAGGATCTTTCCCTGGCTGATGAAGCCGTTGGAGTCCAGCATCCCCGCGAAGGTCTTAGTAAACACGCTCTTGCCGGAGCCGGACTCTCCCACGATGGCGATGGCCTCGTTCTCATAGATATCCAGGGAGATGCCCCGGATGGCGGTGAGCACCCGGCCGCGAACCCGGAACTTCACCTCTAAGTCCTTGACGGACAGCACTACCTTCTTCTCTTCTGCCATGGCGCTCCCCCCTTACATGTGTGTCCGCGGATCGGACGCGTCGCCCAGGTTCTGACCCGCCACGTACAGCACCACGGAGATGACGCAGGCGATAGCCACCGGGCTCCAGAACTCGAAGCCCCAGCCCGGCGTCGCCATGGCGCTCTCCGCCTCGAAGATCAGGCGGCCCAGACTCATCTCGCTCATGCCCAGGCCGATATAGGCCAGAAAGACCTCCATGGAGATATAGAGCGGAATCTCCGCCGCCACGTAGGTGACAATCACGCTGGTCATAAAGGGCAGGATGTTCTTCATGGCAATCTTCACCGTGGAGGTGCCCAGACATTTTGATGCCAGATTGTATTCTCGATCACGGATAATAACAACTTGTGTTCGGATAAAGTAGGCGATGGACAGCCAGCCGGTGATGGTCATGGCAAAAACCAGCGTCCGGAAGCTGGGGCCCAGCAGCATGACCATCACGGCCACCAGCAGCACATAGGGCACGTTGGCCATCACGTTGTAGACCTCAATCATAAAGGCGTCCACCGTCTTGGAGAAGCCCCAGACAGCACCCACAACCACGCCGAGGGTCATATTGATGAGCGCGCAGAGGAAAGCCAGGGTGATGGAGATCCGCGCGCCGGTCCAGATGGCGTCGAAGGTGGACTGGCCGTTGGCGCCGGCCCCCAGAATCCACTTGAGCTCCCGTCCGAAGAGCTCCATAGCGGCGCCGGGGGTCAGGTGCTTGGCCTCCGCGTTCATCAGGTTGCCGAACCGGTCGTACTCCGTCAGGGAGGGGTAGATATAGGCGAACAGAACCACCACCACCAGCAGCCCCAGAATGACGATGTTCAGCTTCTTCCGGAAGAACACCCGGAACACGCTCTGCCAGTAGGAGTAGCGTGGGGCGGTGATCTTCTCGGACTCCAGATCGCTGTGGTCCACGCGGGAGAAGAGCTCCTCCACGCTCAGACCCAATTTCTTGTAATCATACTCCATAGCACTCACCTATCCTTTGTCGAGAACGAGATTCTGGGGTCAACCGTGGCCATCAGGATATCGCCCAGGATCAGGGACACCACGCTGAGCACAGCGTAGAAGAGGGTCACGCCCACGATAACGCCGTTGTCATACTTGTTGATGGCCTCCGTGAGCAGGTTGCCCGCGCCGGGGACCACGTAGACGCGCTCGGTGATGATCGCGCCGGTGAGGGCTGCCAGAATGCTGCCCGGGATGCCGTGGACAATGGGAATGGCCGCGTTTTTCAGGATATGCTTGGAGAAGATCTCCCCCTCCGACAGGCCGTTGGACCGGGCGAACTTCACATAGTCGGAGTTCATCTGGTCAATCATATACCGGCGCAGCCATTTCATCAGGCTGGCGATGGAGGGCAGGGCCAGAGAGACGACAGGCAGCAGGTACATGAGCTTGTTGGCGGACTCCATGTCGATGAGGGTGGGCAGGCCGAAAACCCTTCCGCCGATGGCCTTGACCATAAAAATATAGGCCAGGGAGGGCACCGCGCTGATAAAGACAATATAGATGGTGCCCAGCTTGTCGAGGAGCTTATCCTTCCGCAGGGCCATGAGAATCCCCATGGGCATCGCGATCAGGTAGGCCAGGAGAATCGCCAGAATCCCCAGCGTGAAGGAGTAGCCCATCTTGGACATATTGTTCTTTACCGTGTCCACGCCGGTGTAGTCGTCGATAAACCGGTCGGCGTAGACGGCGTTGTTGGTCCGGGAGTTGGGCTGGTAGGTGGCGCTGTGCAGATCGTCGGCGCTGTTCTCCTGGAGGCCCGAGGGGAAGGTCATGGGCCGCAGGACATAGGAGCCTTGGCTTCTGGTCATGGTCCTGAACACGTCGATGCCGTTGGCCACCGTGTAGGAGGTGCCCAGGCGAATGGTAACTATATTCTGGTGAATATAGGGAAATTCTGAGTTAAAGTAGAGCAGATACTTGTGCCGCGTCCCGTTTCCGATAATGGCCGGGGAAAATTTCCCCTCATAAACCGGATCGTGCAGCGTAAAGGTCAGCCCCCGGTCGGGGATGTCCTCCTGTACATAGTGGATGCTCTCCACCTGGAAAAGGCTGGTGAAATAGGTCCACAGCCGGTTAGCCAGGGGCAGGTCCTTATAGGCGAAGAGCTGCTGCTGCCCGCCGCTGGCTACCTTCCGGCCTCCCAGCATCATAGCGTCCAGACGCTCCACCGTGTAGCCCCGGGCGCGGTAGGTCTCGGTAAATTTTGCCACGTACTCCGCTACGGCCTCGGAGTCCTTGTCCGGCGTCCGGCCGAAGGAGGCCACATCGCCGCGGGTCTCCTCGTCCAGCTCGCCGCTCTTTACCAGCTCGTTGAGATAGTCGCCGTAGGTCACGTAGTCCAGATAGCCGTACTCCTCCCACTTCTGGTAGCAGTAGGCGGTTTTCGCGTTGCCGCTGACCTTGGTATACAGCGGGTCCTTGGCGAAAACCAGATTCCGGTTGAGCATGGAATAGATCATCACCATGACGATGCCCACCAGGATCACGATGGAGAAGATCCCGTGGAGCAGGCGCTTGAGCAAGTATTTTGTCATGCGGGGTCACCCACCTCTCTCTAAGTGGCGGCGGGAGAACGGATTATTCCATTCTCCCGCCGCGCGCGTTATAGATCTTTGATCGCTTTGCTGATGGACAGGAAATCAGGCCCAGTACAAACCGAAGTTCTTGGCCATAAAGCCGTCGCCGTTGGGCAGGAGGGTGTCGAGGTAGGAGCAGGGGTCGCCGTAGTCGGGGCCCCAGCCGGCCATGTCGGCGAAGTCGTAGTTCATCTCCGCGCCGGTCTTGGGATCATAGCCGCAGGCGTACCACTCGGGCTGGTCCACGCAGGTGATGAGGTTGACCTGAATGAGGCCGCCGCTCATCTCCTCCCAGCACTTCTTGATGACCTGGGCGCAGTTGAGCCACACCTCCGCGTTGCCGGCGTAGGGGTAGTCGATCTGGATGGGATTCTCGGCGGTGATCTCCAGACCCATCGCGGCCAGCTCCTCCACGGCCTTGGCCAGCTCGCTCTTGGCGTACTCCACGTTGTACCAGCCGTCGTAGCCGGAGGAGGCGCCCGCGCCGCCCGCGCCCTCGGGATCATAGACCTTGGCGGGGAAGCCGTCGGCGTCGATCTGGGCCTGGACAATCACGCCGTAGTTGGTGCCGGCGGGGAAGGTGGTGGGGGTGCCGTTGATGTCAACCGTCACGTCCTCCTCCAGCTTCACAAAGTCGCCGGGGGTGTAGGAGTTGAGCAGGTTGCTGAACTTGAGCTCCTCGCCGTTGCGCTGGGCGTTGAAGGTGCCGCGGTCCATACCGGTGAGCAGAGCCATGCGGAAGTGCTGGTTGAGCATGGCGGCGTGGGTGCGGGCGGCGTCCTCCTCGGTCTGGGAGGAGACCACCTTGGTCGCGTCGGTGTTCAGGGCGTAAGCCTGCCGGTTCACGTTGAAGAAGCCCATGAAGCAGGTGGAATCGGTCCGGCTCTGGAAGTGGTAGTAGTCAAAGACGGAGACGGGAACCTCCTCGCCCTCGTCGTTGGTGGCCGTCACGGGATTGCCGTCCTTGTCAACGGCGGAGTCCACCTTGGCCTGCTCCAGAGCGGAGGGGTTCAGGCCGGTGAGATCGATGGTGCCGGCCATGAAGTCGTTGTAGGGCCGCAGGGTGTCGGTGCCGTCGTCATAGATGAAGTTCAGATTGGGGATGTTGACGCTGTCGGGATTCCAGAAGGTGGGGTTCATCTTGTAGTTGATGGAGTTCTTGGAGGTGAAGTTGGTGATCAGATAGGCGCCGCAGTAGGCGATGTTGTTGGGGGTCTTGCCGTAGTTGTAGTCGGCGGCGGAGTTGTCATACTGCGCGCCGAACTTGCCCCCCTGGGACTCGTAGTAGGCCCGGTTCATGGGGTAGAAGCAGCCGTAGTTGAGCATGGTCAGGAAATAGGGGGTCTTCTGCTCCAGGGTGTACTCCAGGGTGTACTCGTCCAGAGCCTTTACGCCCACGGTGGAGAAGTCGTCCGTCTCCTGGGCGATGTAGGCCTCCGCGCCCGCGATGGTGCCCTGGACCAGGACCTGCAGTCCGCCCTGGGCATCCATCATGTGCTGCATACCGGCCACGAAGTCGTCAGCGGTGACCTCGCCCAGCTCACGGCCCTGGGAATCCACCCACTTTACACCCTGGCGGATGTGGAAGGTGTAGGTCAGGCCGTCCTCAGAGACTTCCCAGCTCTCAGCCAGGGCGGGCTGGGGCAGGCCCTCCACGTCGTACTGGAGCAGGCCGCAGATGGTCTTACAGATGAACTCGGAGTCGCCCGTCTGGGAGGTAGCCAGGATGTCCCAGGTTTTCGGGTCGTCGGCGAAGCGGGCGCTGTTGTTGTAGGTGTCCTTGATGGTGTAGCCGTGCTCGGTGAGCCACGCCTTCACGCTCTCCAGGTAGGTGCCGGTGCCGGACAGCTCGCCGTACAGGGCCTGCATGGCGGCGTAATCCTCGGCGGAGATGATCTCCTCCACGGCCACGATCGTCTCATAGTGGTACTCATCATAGCCCCACAGGCAGGGGGAGTTGGTGTAGGGGGCAATGCGGGTCATGGCGTAGCCGCCGCCGTAGCTCTGCTTGGGCATCATGATGGCGGACTCCAGCATCTTCGCCTCGGCGATGCCCATGAGGGCGTACCGCTGGGAGAGATCCTGGCAGTCCTTGGCGGTCATGTACGCGTCATAGAAGTCGCCAAAGACCATCTCATAGATCTCGTCGTCGTCCCGGGTCATCTCCCGGTAGTCCGTGACCTCGGCGGGAGCGGCGTCGCCGTCGCCCTCGGGCGGGGTCTGGGTGTCCCCGGCGGGCGTCTGGGCCGGATCGGCCGGAGGCGCGTTCCCGCCTCCGCAGGCGGCCAGGCTCAGCAGCATGACCAGAGCCAACAGCAAGCACAATAATTTCTTGTTCATAGTGATCCTCCTAAAAAAATTATCTTTAACCACCTCGTAGGTTGTCCCTTCGGGCCGGTTAAATACATGGGGGCGCGCAACTTCATTAGACAGCCGCCTTTTGGCGGCTGTCTCGCTTTAATATATTAAAGCGTCCGGAAGAAGCGGCAGGCGGTATTTGACCCGAGAGGGGCACCGCCTGTCTTGACAGGTTCTAATTATACTGAATTTTCCACAGTTTGTCAAGGACGCCAAGCCTGAAAATGCAAGGCCTTGCGCCGAATTATGCAAATCGGTCCCGCAGCCGGTCAAAAAACAGGGGGCGCTTCCCCGAAAGCGCCCCCTGTTTTTATCCGAGTCCCTTTTTATACGCCGCCGCGGAGGCGATGAGCTCCTCCGCCCCGGCCAGCATGGCGGCGGTGGGCTTCTCCCCGCCGGTGAGGCGGGCCAGCTCCCCCTTCCGCCGCTCCAGATCCAGGTTCTCCACGCTGGTGAAGGTCCTCCCCTTCCGCTCGCCCTTCTCCACGGAGAAGTGGGTGTCCGCCATAGCCGCCAGCTGGGGCAGGTGGGTCACGCACAGCACCTGCTTGCTCCGGCTGACCTGGGCCAGCTTCTCCGCCACCTTCTGGGCGGCCCGGCCGCTGACGCCGGTGTCCACCTCGTCAAAGACCAGGGTGCCGATGGCCTCGTTCTCCGCCAGCACATTTTTCAGCGCCAGCATAATCCGGGCCAGCTCGCCGCCGGAGGCCACCTTGTTGATGGGCTTGAGCTCCTCCCCCACGTTGGCGGACATGAGAAAGCGGACCTCGTCGATGCCGGTCCTGTCCGGCTCCCGCTCCGTGAACCGGATGGAGAAGCGGACCTTGGGCATATCCAGCTGCCGCAGCTCCTCCTGAATCCGGCCCTCCAGATCCTTCGCCGCCGCCCTCCGCTTCTCGGAGAGGGCCTTCGCCGCCTTCATGGCCTGGGCGCGCTCCTTAGCCAAGGTCTTCTCCAGCCGGGCCAGGGTGTCGGAGGCGAAGGCGATCTCGTCCAGCTCCCCCCGGCACTTCTCCAGATAGGCGATCATGTCCTCCTCGGTCTCGCCGTACTTTTTCTTCAGACGGTAGAGCTGGTCCGCCCGGCTCTCCAGCTCGTCGAGCTCCCCGGGGCTGAACTCCAGGTCCCCGGCCAGATCCCGCAGCGTCTCCGCCACGTCGTAGCTCTCCGAGCGCAGACCCTCCAGCCGCCCGGCCAGCTGGGCGAACTGCTCCCCCAGCCCCCGCACCGAGGCCACCGACCGCTCCGCCTCCCCCAGCAGGCCTACGGCCCCGCTGCCGCCCTCGTCCCCGCCGCTCAGGCAGTACAGAGCCCCCTGGACCGCAGACATAAACTTCTCACTGTTGCGCAGGATGTCCCGCCGCCGGAGAAGAGCCTCCTCCTCGCCGATCTTCAGCTCCGCCCGCTCCAGCTCCCCGATCTGGAACTGGAGGCTGTCCACCCGCCGGGCCTTCTCCGCCTCGTCCATCTCTAAAGAGCGCATTTTCCGGCTGGTGGCCTCCATGGCCTCATAGCGGGCAAGGTAGGCCGTCAGAGGCTCCTCCACCCCGCCGTAGCTGTCCAGATAGCCCAGGTGGCGCTCCTCGTCCAGCAGCAGCTGTCCGTCGTGCTGGCCGTGGATGTTCAGCAGCTGCTGGCCCACCCGGCGCAGCTGGGCCACCGTCACCGGCCTCCCCCCCACGCGGCAGGCGTTCTTCCCGTCGGCGTAGATCTCCCGCTGGAGCAGCAGTTCTCCGTCCTCCGCCTCCAGGCCGCACTCCGCCAGCTCCCTAAGGGGCGGCACGTCCGTAAACACCGCGCTGACGAAGGCCTTGGCCGCGCCGGTGCGGATGAGGTCCCGGCTCGTCCGCTGGCCCAGCACCGCCCCCATGGCGTCGATGACGATGCTCTTGCCCGCGCCGGTCTCGCCGGTCAGGGCGTTGAAGCCCCGGTCGAAGGTGATGTCCGCCTCCTCGATAACCGCGATGTTCTCAATGTGCAGAAGCTGAAGCATTCTCCCACCTCTCTCTCCGCTAGTTCAGCATCTCGTGGATCTCCTCGCACAGGACCCGGGCCGACTCCCCGTCCCGCATGATGAGGATGGCCGTGTCGTCCCCCGCCAGGCTCCCCACCATAGTGGGGATGCTCATGCTGTCCAGGGCCGCGCCGGCGGCGTTGGCCAGGCCGGCCATGGTCTTGACCACCACGATGTTCTGGGCCGAGTCCACGCTGACAATGCTCTCCCGGAAGATGGTGCGCAGCTTGTCCGCCACGTTCAGGCGGCTGCGCTGGACGGACACGGCGTACCGGTACCGCCCCTGGCCCATGGGCTCCTTCACCAGATGGAGCTGCTTGATATCCCGGGAGATGGTGGCCTGGGTGCAGGCAATGCCTTGGGCCTGGAGCCGCTGCTGGAGCTGCTCCTGGGTGTCGATGGGCTCCGATTCGATGATCTCCAGGATCTTCGACTGTCTCTCATTCTTCATGGCCGATGCCTCCCGTCATTTTTGTGCGCAGCACCTCATAGATGCTCCTGTCCGTCAGCCGCACCAGCTCTGTCTCGTACCGGGACCGGCTGATGCGGACCTTGTCCCCCGCCCGCAGGGAGAACGCCTTCCCCCCGTCCACGGACAGATAGACCTGCTTCCGGTTTTTATCCGCCGGGGCCACCGTCACCGTCCCGGCGGCGGAGAGAACAAAGGACTTGGAGAACACCGTGTGGGCGCAGATGGGGCTGATGACAAAGTTCTGGGCCGTGGGCTCCACGATGGGCCCGCCGGCGGACAGGGAGTAGCCCGTGGACCCGGTGGGGGTGGCCACCACCACCCCGTCCCCGGAGAAGAGGCCCAGGTGGTCCTCTCCGGTGTCCACCTGGAGGCGGATGACCCGGGCCATGGCCCCCTTGCAGATGACCGCGTCGTTGAGGGCGCTGTTGGTGTAGACCGTCCAGTTGTCCCGGACCACCGACACATCCAGCATCATCCGCTTCTCCCTGCGGAACTGCCCCCGGGCCAGGTTTTTCAGCAGGTGCATCTCCCCCACCTCCACCTCGCTCATGAACCCCAGGCTCCCCAGGTTCACCCCCAGCAGGGGGATCCCCCGCATGGAGACGCCCCGGGCTAGGTGGAGGATGGTCCCGTCCCCGCCGAAGGCCACCACCAGATCGCTCCGGCGCAGCTCCTGCTGGAGGGGGCGGCAGGGAACGCCGAACTGGGCGTCCCCTCCCTCCGGCTTGAAGGGCAGGCAGTAGACCGTCTCCAGCCCCGCGCCCCGCAGTATTTCGTCCGCCTCCTTGGCGGCGGCCAGCCCCTTGTCCCGGTAGGGGTTGGGGCAGAGGATCACCCGCTTCAAGCCCATCTCTACTCCTCCAGCGCCCCGTGGGATGCGTCCACCAGCGCCCGCAAATCAAAATTCTGTTCCGCCCCGGGCCCCTTCTCCAGCCAGCCCAGGTACTCAATATTCCCCTCCGGGCCCCGGATGGGGGAAAAGGTCAGATCCAAGACGGCGAAGCCGCTCTCCTCCGCGTGCTCCAAAAACCGCTCCAGCACCTCCAGGTGGACGGCGGGGTCCCGGACCACGCCCTTCTTGCCCACCTTCTCCCGCCCGGCCTCGAACTGGGGCTTGACGAGGCAGACCGCCTGCCCCCCGTCCCGCAGGACCACGGCGATGGCGGGGAGGATCAGCTTCAGCGAGATAAAGCTCACGTCCACGCTGGAGAAATCCGGCTCCTCCGGGATGAGCTCATGGCTGAGATACCGGGCGTTGGTCCGCTCCAGGCACACCACCCGCTCATCGCTGCGGAGCTTCCAGGCCAGCTGGCCGTAGCCCACGTCCACGGCGTAGACCTTTTTCGCTCCGTTCTGGAGCATACAGTCGGTGAAGCCCCCGGTGGAGGCCCCCACGTCCATGCACACGGCGCCCTCCAGGGCGATGGGCCAAAGGGCCATGGCCTTCTCCAGCTTGAGGCCCCCCCGGCTGACATAGCGGAGGGTCTCGCCGCGAATTTCAATCTGGGCCGACCGGTCCACGGCCGTCCCCGGCTTGTCCACCCGCTGTCCGTTCACGAAGACCTGCCCGCTCATAATGACAGCCTGGGCCCGCTGCCGGCTCTCCTGTAGCCCCCGCTCCACCAGCAGGATGTCCAGCCTTATCTTCTTGCTCATACATTATCTCCCCACAGCGCTGCCACGCTCTCTCCATCCAATCCCAGCAGCCTCCGCAGCTCCGGCACCTTCCCCTGAGGGGCGAAGGCCCGGCCCAGATTCTTCAGGCACAATTTTTTCAATCGTATCCCCCGGCAGGCGATCTCCGCCGCCAGCCGCTGGCCGACGGAGCCCGCCTCCAGGCAGTCCTCCAGCACCAGCAGCCTGCCGGTCCTTCTTACGGACTCCAGCACCGGCTCCGGGTCCAGGGGGGCAATGCGGTGGAGCTTGAGCACCTCCGCCTCCATCCCCCGGCCCCTTAAAATCTCCGCGGCCTTCAAAAGCTCCTCCGTCAGCGTTCCGTAGGACACCAGGGTCGCGTCCCGCCCCTCCCGGAGTACCGACGCGCTCTCCCCATTCCAGGGCGGACAGCCCTCAATGCCGCCCCCTCTGGGGTAGCGGACCGCAGCGGGGCCCTCCATGGCCAGCGCGGCCCGGAGCATGGCGCGGAGCTCGTCAAAGTCCGCCGGACACAGCACGGTCATACCGGGAATCTGGGTGAGATAGCCCACGTCCTGACAGCCGTGGTGGGTGGGGCCGTCGGCCCCCACCAGCCCCGCCCGGTCCACCGCCAGCACCACATGGAGCCCCTGGAGGGCCACGTCATGGAGGAGCATATCGTACCCCCGCTGCAAAAAGCTGGAGTACACGGCAAAGACCGGCAGCATCCCCTGCTTGGCCATCCCGGCGGCCATGGCCACGGCGTGGCCCTCGGCGATGCCCACGTCGAAAAACCGCTTGGGCCACGCAGAGGCGAACTCCTGGAGCCCGGTGCCCTCGGCCATGGCGGCGGTAATGGCGCAGATGCGCTTGTTCTCCCCCGCCAGCTCCACCAGCTCGTGGCCCAGCACATAGGAGAAATCCGGCGTCCGCTTCTCGGCGGGGCCCTGCTCGGGGTCAAAGGGCGCGACGCCGTGGCACCGCTCCGGCCGGTCCTCGGCGGGGGCATAGCCCTTCCCCTTCCGGGTGCGGACATGGACCAGGACGGGGCAGTTCAGCTCCCGGGCCCAGGCCAGAGTGGTACACAGCTGCTCCACGTTGTGCCCGTCCACCGGGCCCAGGTAGGTAAAGCCCATGTCCTCGAACATGGAGCAGGGGTACAGGGCTTTTTTCAGGTTGGTTTTCAGCCGGTGGTTGAAGCGATACAGCTTTTTGCCCCCCGGCAGGTGCTTCATAACGGCGTGGTACCCCTTTTTGAACCGGTAGTAGCCCGGCCGCAGCCGCAGGCGGCTGAGATGCAGGGCCACGCCCCCCACGTTGGGGTCGATAGACATCCCGTTGTCGTTGAGCACCACCACCAGGGGCTCCCCGGAGTCCCCGGCGTCGCTGAGCCCCTCGTAGGCCAGTCCTCCGGTGAGGGCCCCGTCCCCCAGCAGGGCGATCACGCCGTAGTCCTCTCCCCGGAGGGTCCTGGCCCGGGCCATGCCCAGGGCCACCGACACGGCGTTGGAGGCGTGCCCGGCCACAAAGGCGTCGTGGACGCTCTCCGACGGCTTGGGAAAGCCCCCCAGCCCTCCCAGCTGCCGCAAAGTTGAAAACAGCTCCCGGCGGCCGGTCAGGATCTTGTGGACGTAGCACTGATGGCCCACGTCAAAGACCAGCCGGTCGCGGGAGGTGTCGTATATCCGGTGGATGGCTACCGTCAGCTCCACCGCGCCCAGATTGGAGGCCAGATGCCCCCCCGTGCGGGCCACCCGCTCCACCAGCTCCCGGCGCAGCTCCCCGCACAGCGCCGGCAGCTCGCGGGCCGGCAGCGTCTTTACGTCCGCAGGGGACGAGATACGATCCAACAGCAAAATCAGTCACCTCGCGGTCTCCATTCTTTTTCTTTTGGAAAAGAAAAAGAATCAAAAAGAAAACCTTGCGGCAAAACGCCGTTTTGCCTTCTCCCCTTCGGGGACACGGCCTCGAAAATTCCGGGTCTATTTTTCCCTATTTCTTCCTGGAAAATACGTGCATAACCCGTCCCACCAGCTGGAGGACGGCGGTGCTCTTGTCAATGGCGAAGGTTTTGCCGATGGCCTTACCCCCGATGGTCAGGCCCGAGACCAGGGCCGTCACCGCCAGGGAGAAAAAGATGGAGCGCAGGCTCAGCGCCTCCTGGAGCCGGGTGACGATGATAGCCGCAGTGGATCCGGAGATGATGCCGCAGATGTCGCCCACCACGTCGTTGCAGAAGCTGGAAACCTTATTGGCCCTGCGGATGAGGCCCAGAGCCTCCCGGGCGCCGGGAGTCTTGTGGGCCGCCATGGAGTGGAAGGGCCGCTCGTCCGCCGCCGTTACCGCCACGCCGATGATGTCGAAAATAATGCCCAGCAGGATGAAAGCCGCCAGCACCGCGAACGCGATGGGCAGCCCCGCCCCGTCCAGCGCCTCCTCCGACGTCAGCGACAGCACGGCGGAGAGCACCACGGATATGAAAAACACCTGTACAGCCCACCGCATCCGGCCCGGCTTCTTTTTTTCCTGTTTCTTTCCCTGCCCTATGTCCAAGCAGAAACCGCCTCTCTTTATGTTATGATAGGATGATTGGGAATCTGATTTTCAAAAACGCCAAACGGCGGCAGCGCCCAGAGTAAATCTTACGGCTTAGGTACGGGCTGGATTTCCCCGGAAAGCGCCTCCCGTTGCCGGTCAGGTGGTTTCCCTTTCAGCCCTCCGGCGGGTTGTTGCCTGACCCGCTGCCCGACTGCCACTTAGTCCGCACTGCAATCCCCTGTCCGCCCAATGACGACAGCCTAGGTGTTTTCCACCACAGTCAAACCGCCTCCTAGCCTCTTTTGCAGCCATGGTTTCAAGGGGCGATCCCGCGCCCCTCCCTGGCCGGGGAGGAACGGGGTGGGTCCCCTATCCGCCATACCCACGCAAGGCAGGCTACATCTGCACACAGCGTTCACGGCTCAAGGCCGGGTAGCACCGCAATACAGGTTTCTCACCTGAGCCGTACACAGGTCGGAGTACCACAAAGGGAGTACGCCCATGCACGTGAACAGGTCTCCACGCCCGCAGGGTCGGCTTCCTCATGCCATTGAGGAACGCCCTACGGCCGCAAGCGCGGGGTTCGCCGCGCTTTCCATCCAGCACCCACCCCAAACTGGGCGTAAGAAGCAGGCACCAGAGGTTTCATCGCTATGCCCTTAAAAGGATTTTTAGGCCCTTCTTCAGAGACGGCAGATCTGACTAGGATACTGCGCCGCCGTTTGACGGGGGACAGTATACCATATGTCCTCCGGAGATTCAAGGGAATATACAGATTTTTTTGCATATTTACAGATTATTTACAGAATGCGCCGGAGATCGTCTTCTCCCCTTGCATTCCCTGCGGATTCATGGTACACTTGCTCCGATCCATTTTCTGTTTTAAAGGAGACTGCAATGGAACTCTTTGATATATATCAGTCCTTTGGCCTCACCCGGCCCGTCTTTGACCGGGGGGAGGCGGTGCTGGAGCGGCTTTCCGGCCGCTTCCGGGCCATCGACCGGACCGCCGAGATCAACCAGGCCAAGGTCCTGGCCTCCATGCAGAAAAACCGCGTCGGGGCCAACCACTTTGCCGCCACCACCGGCTACGGCTACGACGACGACGGCCGGGAGCGGCTGGAGCGGGTCTACGCCGGCGTCTTTCACTCCGAGGCCGCCCTGGTCCGGCCCCAGATCACCTGCGGCACCCACGCCCTGACGGTGGCGCTGTCCGCCAACCTTCTCCCGGGGGACGAGCTCCTCTCCCCGGTGGGACTGCCCTACGACACCCTCCAGGAGGTCATCGGCATCCGGCCCTCCCCCTGCTCCCTGGCGGAGTACGGCGTGACCTACCGGCAGGCGGACCTCAAAAGCGACGGCTCCTTCGACTACGACGCCATCCGCGCTGCCATTACGCCGAAAACCAAGCTCATCACCATCCAGCGCAGCAAGGGCTATGCCACCCGCCCCTCCTTTTCGGTGGAGCAGATCGGCGAGCTCATCGCCTTCTGCAAGAATATCAAGCCCGATGTCCTTGTCATGGTGGACAACTGCTACGGCGAGTTTGTGGACACCGTGGAGCCCTCGGATGTGGGGGCCGACATGACGGTGGGCTCCCTTATCAAGAACCCCGGCGGCGGGCTGGCCCCCATCGGCGGCTACATCTGCGGCACCCAGACCTGCGTGGACCGGTGCGCCTACCGGCTCTCCGCCCCGGGGCTGGGCCAGGAGGTGGGAGCCAATCTGGGCATCCTCCCCGCCTTCTACCAGGGCTTTTTCCTGGCCCCCACGGTGGTGGCCGGGGCGCTGAAGGGCGCGATCTTCGCCGCCCACCTCTACGAGGGCCTGGGCTTTCGGTGCGTGCCCTCCGCCGCCGAGGCCCGGTGCGACATCATCCAGGCTGTGGAGCTGGGCAGCGAGGCGGCTATGCGGGCCTTCTGCGCCGGCATCCAGGGAGCTGCGCCGGTGGACAGCTTCGCCGCTCCCGTGCCCGGGGACATGCCCGGCTACGACAGCCAGGTGATCATGGCGGCGGGCACCTTCGTCCAGGGCAGCAGCATCGAGCTCAGCGCCGACGGCCCCATCCGCCCCCCCTACGCCGTCTATTTCCAGGGCGGGCTCACCTGGCAGCACGCCAAGCTGGGGATTCTGCTCTCCCTGCAAAAAATGATTGACGGAGGTCTGACCGCCCTATGACCAACGTCACCCCAAACCACTATTACCGGCGCAGACCGCCTCCGGGCAGCCGCAAGGCTGCCGGGACGGTCGTTCGGCGGAGCCGAATGACGTCCCTTACGCCTTCAAATCTGATGAATCAAATTTGAACGTGTAAGGAGAAGTAAATTTATGTGGTTTTGGCTTGCGCTGATCGCTCTGCTGTGCTGGAGCGGTTCCGATCTTTTTTCCAAAATCGGCTGTCGGGATCCCAAGGACCCCTACAGCCATCTGAAGATGGTTATGGCGGTGGGCGCCGTCATGGGCCTCCACGCCTGCTTTGAAATTTTCGTGGGCGGGGTGGAGATCAATCTCGGCATCATCCTCACCTACCTGCCCGTGTCCATCCTCTATATCCTGTCCATGGCCCTGGGCTACCTGGGCCTGCGGTACATCGAGCTGAGCGTCTCCTCCCCCATCTGCAACTCCTCGGGAGCTCTGGTGGCGGTGCTGACCCTTATTTTCGTCGGGGCGGAGGACTACTCCCCTCTGGCCCTGTTCGCCGTGGCACTGGTGTGCGCGGGGGCCATCGGCCTGGGCGTGGTGGACTCGGTGGAGGACGAGGCGCTCCGGCTGGAGCGGCAGAAGGCCGGTAACTACAAGTACGCCAAGAGCTGGCTTGCTCTGGCTCTGCCGGTGGCCTACTGCGTGCTGGACGCGGCGGGCACCTTCGCCGACAACCGGGTGCTGGAAACTCTCAGCGAGGACAGCGCCAACGCGGCCTACGAGCTGACCTTCCTCTTCGCGGCGGCGGTGTGCTTCGTCTACACCGTTGTCATCAAGAAGGACCGGCTGATCCCCAGGATGGAGGCCCCCAAGTACATCGGCGCGGTCTGTGAAACCGCCGGGCAGTTCGCCTATATCTACGCCATCTCGGACACGGAGCATCTGGCCATGTCCGCCCCCATTATCTCCTCCTACTGCGCCGCGTCGGTGCTGTGGAGCCGGATTTTCCTGCGGGAAAAGCTCTCCTGGAAGCACTACGCCATGATTCTTCTCATTGTGGCCGGCATCGCCATTATGGGCGTGTTCGACCTGTAGCCGCGGCATTATAAAACCATGCCGCAATGTGAGAGCCAAGAGGGGTTTTTGAAAAATATTCCCTCCCGAAAAATCCCTCCGGCGAGGTCCCTCTCGGGTATACTAGACGCATCTTATGGAAGGAGGAACCTCAAAATGGCGGAAAAGAAGCGCGCCCAACAGCGGGCGCACACATCCCCCATGGACAAGGCCATGGAACTGACCGGCTGGCAGTCGGCCAAAGCGGACCCTCAGGGAAGCTGGACCGGCACACCGGCAGATCCCTATGAAGTCCCGGTACAGGACGCGGACGATCTGTAGAGAGGATGGGCGCACCAAATTTGGCGCGCCCATCTTTTTTCCGGTTCTCCGCGGATGCCTTCCCCTTGCATTCCACCCGGAAAGGTGGTATATTTGTGTCAAATCCTTAACAAAGTGAGGACACGGTATGGAACTGCAAACCCTGCGGGCGAAGCTGGACGAGGCCCGCTATATCTGCGGCGAGGACGTAGCCACCACCCTGCTGGTGGCGCTGAAGCTGGGGCGGCCCCTGCTCATCGAGGGCGCCGCCGGCGTGGGCAAGACGGAAATTGCCAAGGTCATGGCCGGAGTCCTGGACCGGGAGCTGGTCCGCCTCCAGTGCTACGAGGGCCTGGACGAGGGCAAAGCCCTCTACGAGTGGAACTACCAGAAGCAGCTGCTGGCCATTCAGATCGACCGGGACCGGCGGGATTCGGCGGAGCTGGCAAAATCCCTCTTCAGCGACGGCTACCTCCTGGAGCGGCCCCTGCTGAAGTCCATCCGGTCGGAGAAGCCGGTGGTCCTGCTCATCGACGAGATCGACAAGGCGGACGAGGAGTTCGAGGCGTTCCTGCTGGAGCTTTTATCGGAGATGCAGGTTTCCATCCCGGAAATCGGTACCCTCCGGGCGAAAAGCGTGCCCTTCGTGGTGCTCACCTCCAACCGCTCCCGGCCCCTGGGCGAAGCCCTGCGGCGGCGGTGCGCCTACCTCTATCTACAGTACCCGGACCTGGAGAAGGAGATCGCCATCATCCGGGCCAAGCTGCCCAACGCCAACGAGCATCTGGCCGTTCAGGTGGCGGAGGCGGTGAAGCGCCTGCGGGAGAATGACGCCATCCTCAAAAAGCCCTCCATCGCCGAGACCCTGGACTGGGTATCCGCCCTGGAGGCCCTGGGCATCAGCGACCTGACGGCGGAGGCCATGGAGCGGACAAAGGGCTTTGTGCTGAAAAACAGCGAGGACCTGGGGCAGCTGACCCAGGCTCCCGCCCACCAGTGCGGCTGCGGCGGAGAGGGGGGCGGCTGCGGTCACCACCATCACCACGGAGGGGACGGCCAGTGACGGAGCGGTTTGTCTACCTGGAGAAGCTGACGGAGTTCTCCGCCATCCTCCGGGAGGAGGGCCTGCGCGTAGGGCCCGGGGAGACGGCGGACGCCTGCGCGGTGCTGACGGAGCTGGGCCTGGAGGACCGGGGGGCGGTGAAGGCGGCGCTGTGCGCCGTGTACGCCAAGAGCAGCGCGGAGCAGGCGGCCTTCCGCCGGGCCTTTGAGAACTTCTTTGTCAGCCAGGACAGGAAAGAGTCCCTTATGAAGCAGCGCCGCCAGGAGGCCGAGGAGCTCTCCCGCCGCCGGGCGGAGGCGGAGCAGGAGCTTCAGTACAACGGAAAACCCATGGACCTGCGGGACGAGCTGCGGGAGGTCTATGTCCGGATGCCCGAGGACAAGCGGGCCTACCTCCGGGATTTGATGGAGAAGACCAAGGGCAACATCGAGCGCAACCCCCAGCTCTACAGCAGCTTCATCCACTCGGTGTTCGCCAAGTACCTGCTGGAGCAGCAGATGATGATGGAGGACGCCGCCGTGGGCGGGGACGAGGTGGACCCGGAGTTCGCCCTGCTCTACCGGGACATCTCCCAGTTCAAGGAGGCAGAAATTCCCCGGGCCACGGCCCTGGTGGCCCAGCTGACGGCCCAGATGAACGCCCAGCTGAGCCAGCGCAGGCAGAGCCAGGGGCACAGCGGGAAGCTGGATTTCAAGCGCACTATCCGCAGGGGGCTGGAGACCGGGGGCGTGCCCTGCCGGCTGGCCTTCCGGAAAAAGCGGAAGAGACGGCGGCGGCTGGTGCTGCTGTGCGACGTGTCCAGCTCCATGCTCCAGTTCTCAGAATTCGCCCTGCGGTTCATCCAGTCCCTGTCGGCGGTATCGGACTTCTCCCGGACCTTCCTCTTCTCCGAGGGGGTGCGGGAGGTGGACGCTTTCTCCATGCAGAGCATGGAGGCGTTCCGGGGCTATGTGAGCTCCTGTGGGCTCTACGGCAAGGGGACGGATTTGGGCACGGCCCTGGAAACGCTGTGCGCCCTGCGGCCCGCGCCCCTGGGGCCGGGGGTTACGCTGCTGATTCTGTCGGACACCAAGACCATTGATTTGCCCCGCGCCGCCCGGGCGCTGGCGGAGGCCAAGCGGCAGGCCGGGCGGGTTTTGTGGCTCAACCCCATCCCCGAGGGCAAGTGGCCCTACGTGGGGAGCATCCAGACCATCTCCATGCTGTGCAAAATGCTGCCCTGCGCCACCCTCAACGATTTGGCCAGAGCCTGCCGGGGTGCGGTGGGGCTGTGAATACGGAAAGAAGCGGCGGAGCTTTTTAGCTCCGCCGCTTCCCTGTTTCTCCGGAACGCGCTAACGCCCCCTATGCTTTTTCCTTCGCTTCTCCTGGCGGAGCTGGTACCGGCGCTCCTCCTCGGCCTCCCGCTGCTCTCTCGACAGGGCCTGCCGGTCTGTCCTGCTCTGCTCCCGCTGGAGCTGGAGGGCCTGCTGGGCCTTGGTGCCGATGCCTGCCGGCTGTGTCTGGCGGCGGGCCAGGCGCTGGGCCCGTTTGGGGCTGACGCTGCGGTCCTCCCCGGGCGCTGCCTCCAGGGCCGGGCTGAACGCCAGCCGGTGGTACTGCTCCAGCACCAGGGCGTAGACCTCGGCGTCCCGGGGCTCCGCCCCGAAGGTGTGTTTGCAGGCCTCATACCGGCCTCCGCTCTCCCGCTCAAAGAGGCCCACCCAGAAGGGCGGGTCAAAGAGTACGGTCAGGCGCGCTTTTGCGGTGTCCATTGAAAGCTTCCTCCTTAAAATGGTTTCCGCGGAGAACGGACAACCAAGGAGGCAGGTTACTGACAGCAAAGGCTGCTCCCGGACTACCGACCGGGACGTGTTTTTATCCCCGCAGGGAAAATCGTAGCAGAAATTTCCTCGTCCGTCAACAGCGCGCCGGGAACCGGGAGAAAATTTTACAGCATATTCTCGCTGATGAGCCTGCAAATCTCGGTGACATTGGCGTTGGAGCTGAACTCGAAGGTCACCTGGCCCAGGCCGCTGAACCAGAGCTGGAGCTCGCTGTCCATGTCGAACACCCCGGCGGTCTCAATGGAAAAGGCCTGGATGCGCTTGTAGGGCAGAATGGTGAAGTCCTTCTTCTTTCCGATAACCCCCTGGACATTGATGGCGAAAATGCGCCTGTTGGTAAAGACCACCCCGTCCCGGACGGTCTGGAAGGCCTGGACAATGTACTCCCCCTGGACAAACATGGGGGCCAGGGTAGAGGCGAAGGTCTTCCCCTCCACAGCCCGCAGCTTTAGAAATTTGGCATTTTCAAAGTCAATCATCTGCTCGTCTCCTTTCATATCCGTCCGGCCCTTCAGCCGATGTCCCCCCTCCGAATGGCGTCCGCCAGCTCCTTGGCGTAGTATGTAATCAGCATATCCGCCCCCGCCCGGAATACCGACAGGGCGCTCTCGCACATCACCCGGTGCTCGTCCACCAGCCCGGCCCTGGCGGCGGCTTTTATCATGGCATACTCCCCGGACACCGAATAGGCGCACAGGGGCAGGTCAAACCGGTCCCGGCACTCCCGGATGACATCCAGGTAGCTCAGCGCCGGCTTGACCATCAGGATATCGGCCCCCTCCCGGATGTCCAGCTCGCATTCCCGCAGGGCCTCCCGGCGGTTGTGGGGGTCCATCTGGTACCCCCGCCGGTCCCCAAAGGCCGGGGCGGACCCGGCGGCGGCCCGGAAGGGCCCGTAGAAGGCCGAGGCGTACTTGGCGGAATAGGCCATGATGGGGATATTCTGGAGCCCGGCGCCGTCCAGGGCGGCCCGGATAGCCGCCACCCGCCCGTCCATCATGTCCGAGGGGGCTACCATGTCCGCCCCGGCGGCGGCGTGGCTGAGGGCGGTCTTGGCCAGCAGCTCCAGGGTCTTGTCATTGTCCACCTCCTGGCCGTCCAGCAGGCCGCAGTGACCGTGGCTGGTGTACTCGCACAGGCACACGTCGGTGATGACATAGAAGTCGGGGTACTTGACCTTGATGATCCGGATGGCCTCCTGGATCACGCCCCGCTGAGCCCAGGCGGAGGAGCCGCAGGCGTCCTTTTCCCTGGGCAGGCCGAAGAGGATGCACCGCCCCACCCCGTGTGCCAGGCACTCCTCCACCGCCTGGCACACGCTGTCCAGGCCGTAGTGGTTCTGCCCGGGCAGGCTCTCGATGGGGCGCACGCCGGTCAGAGCTTCGTCGATAAAAATGGGGTAGATCAGGGCGTCCGGGCTCACCCGTGTTTCCCGGCACATACGGCGTACCGCGTCGCTGCGCCGCAGGCGGCGGGGGCGGTGAATGAAATCCATAGGGCAAAGTCCTCCTTTGATATTGTTACATGACGTGCAGGTCGTGAAATTCCAGGGTCATGGAGGTTTCCGACAGTTTTCGCAAATAAAAAATTCCGGTGAGGTCGCTCATTTCCCCGTTCAAGGGGATGTTGAAATAGTGGACCATCCCAAGCGTCTCCGGGCAGGCCTTCGGTGTGAAGCGGCAGATGTCAACGCTCCGCAGGATCCGCTCCCGGCAGGGACTGCCGCGAAGGGAGGTAACCTTGTAGTCCGCCCGGCCAAATACCCGCGCGGCTTCCTCCCTGGTATAGCCGGGACAGCCATAGCCGTAGACGGCGGACGCCAGAAGCGCGGGCGTCCATTGCTGCTCCGGGTCGGGCGGGAGCAGGGCAAGGGCTTCCTCGTATTTTTCGCAGGCCAGCAGCTCTGTCCATTCTTCCAGGAGCGCAAGAATTGCGCTGTCCTCCGTAGCGGTGGGAAGCGTTTTCAAGTCCCAGTTCCTCCTATAATATAAAATGAACGGCAGCAGATGTCAGATGACAGAGGGTAAAGGCGGAAACAGCCAGCACCGCGACAAAATTCCTCCGGTCAATGGTGAAAAAGGCGAAAGCCAGGCACGGCGGAAGTGTCAGCAGCACAATTACCGGCGGACCGGTAAATGCCATATAGTACCAGGCCCATCCGGCATAGTAGAGCAGGACGCAGCCCCCGGCGGCAAAAATCAGCGGCGTCAGCCGCAGCGGCCCGCGCTCCCTGTTCACGAGCAGGCAGAGCGCGGCAGCCATCAAAATCTGGAAAACGGAAGCGGCACTGTCCACAAATCCCCCAGCCGGCCCTTCCCGCAGGATGTCATTGGGGGCCGGGACGGCAAACCAGATCAAGTTGGGGAGCATGACCACCAGGAACAGCAGCAGCCCCCAGGGCTCAAAACCGAATCGGTATTTTTTCATCGCTCCCGGCACGCTTTTGCGGCCAGCGCCACCAGCGCGTCAACCGTGGCTTTTTCCGCAACCTGTACGGGAATACCGTGCTTTTCCGCCTCGCCGGCAGTCTGTTCTCCGATACACAGGCCGACGATTTTTCCAAAATCCGCGTCCGCGCCTACAGTGGAGACGAAGCCCTTGACAGTAGAGGCGGAGGTAAACGTCACATACGCCAGCTCGCCGGCGTCCAGGGCCCGCCGCAGCTCCGCCCAGCGGGGATTCTGGTAAATCGTACGGTAAACGGCGATGTCGTCATAGCTCACCCCCGCGCCGCTAAGCGCTTCCGTCAGGGCAGGGGAGCCCTCCTGGGCCCGCAGGATCAGCACCCTGGCCTTAGCGGCTCCCGCCAGGGCCATCCCCAGATGCCGCGCGTCATATACCTCCGGCACCAGGTCGGCAGACAGCCCGTGGCCCTCCAGGGCCTTGGCGGTGCCGCCGCCGATAGCCGCCAGCTTTATATTTCCGAAAGCTCGGGCATCCCTGCCCAGCCGCCCCAGGCAGCGCCAGACAGCCTCCACCCCGGCGGGGCTGGTGAACGCCAGCCACTCATACCGGGACAGGCGGCCCAGCGCCTCCTCCAGCTCCGGGCAGGGGTCCAGCGGAACCGTGGCAATGCAGGGATACTCCGTCACATCCGCCCCCAGCGCCCGCAGCTTCTCCGACAGAGCCCCGGCCCGCTCCTTGGGCCGCGTGACCAGAATCCTCCTCCCCTTCAGAGGCAGGCGGCTGAACCAGTCAAATTTTTCCGCCTGGGCGCAGACCTGCCCCACCACAATAACGGCGGGGCTGGAAATCCCCATTTCCGCCGCCCGTTCCGGCAGATTGGACAGCGTTCCGCCGCACCGCCGCTGGCAGGGCGTGGTTCCCCGCTCCACCATCGCGGCGGGGGTGTTCGGGGCCATGCCGGCCTCCAGCAGGCCGGAGACAATCTCCGGCAGAGCCCCCACCCCCATGAGAAACACCAGCGTCCCGCCCCCCTGGACCAGAGCGCGGAACTGGATATCCAGGGCCGTTCCCTCCCGCCGGTGGCCGGTGACGACATGGAGGGAGGAGCAGCAGTCCCGGTGGGTCACTGGGATCCCCGCGTAAGCCGCCGCCGCCACGGCGGAGGTGACGCCGGGGATGACCTGGAAATCAATGCCATTTTCCGCCAGAATCTCCAGCTCCTCGCCGCCCCGGCCAAAGACAAAGGGGTCCCCGCCCTTCAGGCGGACTACGTGTTTGCCCTCCTGGGCCTTCCGCAGCAGGATCTGGTTAATCTCCCGCTGGGGGACCGTGTGCCGCGCGGCCCGCTTGCCCACGTCGATGGCCTCCGCCCCCTCGGGAATCATGGCGAGGATGGCGGGGCTGATGAGCCGGTCGTAGACCACCACCTCCGCCTGGGCCAGGGCCTCCCGGCCCTTGACGGTCAGCAGGCCGGGGTCGCCGGGGCCCGCGCCCACCAGAATCACGTTTCCGCTCATGCGTGTCCCTCCCTCCGCATCCGCTCCGCCAGGGCCCAACCCAGCTCCTCCGGCTGGCCGGCGGGTCCGGTGAGGGCGCTTTTTTCTCCCCCGGCGCCCATGCCGGTGAGGAGCATCGTCTCCCCCTCCACCACCGCGAAGGCGGCAATCGGGGAGCTGCACCCGCCGCCCAGGGCTTTGACAAAGCTCCGCTCCGCCCGGGCCCGGACGCCGCTCTCCCGGTCCGCGAAGGGGGCCAGCCAGGAGGTATCCTCCCCGGAGCGGACCTGGGCGGCCAAAATCCCCTGGCCCGCGGCGGGCAGGAGCTCGTCCGCAGAAAAGATCCGGGAGATCCGGCTCTCCAGCCCCAGGCGCTTCAGCCCCGCCGCCGCCAGCACCAGGGCGGAGAACTGTCCGCCGTCCAGCTTCTCCAGCCTCGTCAGCACGTTCCCCCGCACTGGCTCAATGCACGCCTGGGGAAAGAGCTTCTGGAGCTGAATCTTCCGCCGGAGGCTGGCACAGCCGATGGGCCTGGAGAAATCCAGCTCCGCCGCGCCCTCCGGCAGGATAAGCGCGTCCCGGGGGTCCTCCCGCCTGGAGAAGGCCGCGATGGGCAGCTCCGGGTCCTCCTCCATAGGCAGATCCTTGCAGCTGTGGACGGTCACATCCACCCGCCCCTCCCGCAGGGCCTGATCCAGCTCCCGGACAAAGAGGCCCTTGCCGCCGATTTTGTCCAGGGTTCGGTCAAGAATCCTATCGCCGGTGGTCTTCATGGTCACGAGCTCCCACTCGATATCCGGGCGGGCGGCGCGGACGGCCTCCACCAGCAGCTCCGCCTGGACGACCGCCAAACGGCTCTCCCGGCTTCCCACGCGTATTTTCATGGCAGCTCCTCCAATGCTTTCCGAATAGCGGCGGCGGCCTGGGCGGTGCGGCGGTGGTCAGTGCCGTCTCCCGCCACCCCGGCCGCCAGATGTCCCGACCGGCAGACGGCGGGGAAGAAAAACCCGCACTCCTCCGGACAGTCGCACACGTTGACCCAGACGCCGCGGCCCTGGGCCTCTTCCCAGACGGCCCGGTTCACCGCCCGGTCGTCCGTGGCCGCTACGGCCAGAAAGGCCTCCGCCAGATCGCCCGCCTGATAGCGCCGGGCGATATGCGCGACCCCCTCCAGCGGGGCTCCGAGGGACGGCGCAACCACCGTAACCGCCGCGCCGAAATCCCGCAGTACTCTGGCCCGCCGGAGCCCCACCGTCCCGCCGCCGACGACCACCGCTTTTTTGCCGCTCAAATCCACAAAGAAGGGAAACCGCAGACTCATTTCTCCCCCCGCTTGACGACGACCAGGGAAAAATACCCCGTCTCCTCCTCCAGCTCCGACAGCCGGGGGCAGAGGACCTCCCCCTCCATGCCGCAGTTGGCCGCCAGGGAGGCGTTCTCCAAAAGCCTCTCCCGGGCCAACCGGTCCCGCAGGGCCCCCAGGTCCTTCCCGGCCTTCATGAACACCAGGTTGGCGTCGGTGTCCAGACAGTCGGAAATATCCCGGTGGGAGGCAGGGACGATGAGCAGCCGCTCACTGCCCTCGCACAGCCCCATGTTCAGACTCGCGGCGGCGGCGCAGAAGGAGGGCACTCCCGGCACCAGCTCCGCCGCATATCCCCGCGCCAGCACCAGCCGGTGGACGTAGAGATAGGTGGAGTAGATGGAGGGGTCCCCCAGGGTGATGAAGGCCACCCGCTTTCCCTCCTCCAGCAGGGCGCAGAGCCTGTCCGCAACGGCCTTGTGGGCCTCCGCCAGGGCGGCCTTGTCCCGGACCATGGGGGTAACGCAGGAGAGGATGGGCTTGTCCTGGATGTGCGCCGCCGCGATGGACAAGGCGGTCCGCTCCCCCGCGCCCTTATCCGGCACGGCGACAACGTCCGCCTCCCGCAGGACGCGGACCGCCTTGAGGGTCAAAAGCTCCGGATCCCCGGGCCCTACGCCCACGCCGGTGAGTTTTCCGTTTGTCATATGGATGCTCTCCTTTACTGTCCCATTTTCGCACAGTATAGCAGTTTTCACGCCGCTTGTAAAGCGGCCCGCCCGGCGTCAAGGCTTCCGCCCGGCGGACCCGGCTATTTTTCTGTGGTTTTTTTTCCAACCCCCTTGCATTTTCCAAAAGATTTTAGTATCATGGTAGTCAGGAAACGTTGGCTTTCTGAAAAATTCAAATACAGGAGGAAACCTACCATGGCTCTCACAAGCAATAAGGCCGTTCTCGCCTGGATCGACGAGATGGCCAAGATGACCCAGCCCGACAAAATCGTCTGGATTGACGGCTCCCAGGAGCAGATCGACGCCCTGCGGGCCGAGGCCTGTTCCACCGGCGAGATCGAGCAGCTCAACCAGGAGAAGCTGCCCGGCTGCTACCTCCACCGCACCGCCGTCAACGACGTGGCCCGCGTAGAGGACCGGACCTTCATCTGCTGCCGCAAGAAGGAGGACGCCGGCCCCACCAACAACTGGATGGACCCCAAAGAGATGTATGCCAAGCTCAATAAGCTCTACACCGGCGCCATGAAGGGCCGTACCATGTACGTCATTCCCTACTCCATGGGCGTGGTGGGATCCCCCTTTGCCAAGTACGGCATTGAGCTGACCGATTCCATCTACGTGGTGCTCAACATGTGCATCATGACCCGGGTGGGCACCGCCGTGGCTGAGAAGCTGGGCGACGACTTCATCAAGGGCCTCCATGCCAAGGCGGACATCGACCCCGAGAACCGCTATATTGTCCACTTCCCCGAGGACAACACCATCATGTCCGTCAACTCCGGCTACGGCGGAAACGTGCTGCTGGGCAAGAAGTGCTTCGCCCTGCGCATCGCCTCCCACCTGGGCCACGAGCAGGGCTGGATGGCCGAGCATATGCTGATTCTGGGCCTCCAGAACCCCGCCGGCGAGGTCCGCTACCTGGCCGCCGCCTTCCCCTCCGCCTGCGGCAAGACCAACCTGGCCATGCTCATTCCCCCCGAGGCTTACCGCGAGAAGGGCTGGAAGGTCTGGTGCGTGGGCGACGACATCGCCTGGATCCGCGTGGGCGAGGACGGCCGCCTGTGGGCCATGAACCCCGAGTACGGCTTCTTCGGCGTGGCCCCCGGCACCAACGTCAAGAGCAACCCCAACGCCCTGGCCTCCACTCAGAAGGGCACTATCTTTACCAACGTGGTCCACAACCTGGACGACAACACCGTGTGGTGGGAGGGCCTGGACAAGAATCCCCCGGAGCACGCCGTGGACTGGAAGGGCAACCCCTGGAACGGCAAGGAGAGCACCGAGAAGGGCGCGCACCCCAACTCCCGCTTCACCGCCCCCGCCATCAACTGCCCCTGCATCTCCCCCGAGTTTGAGAACCCCAAGGGCGTGCCCCTGAGCGCCATTGTCTTCGGCGGACGCCGGGCCAAGACCGCTCCCCTGGTGTACCAGGCCCGGGATTGGGAGCACGGCGTGTTCGTCGGCTCCATCATGGCCTCGGAGACCACCGCCGCCGCCGCCGGCGCCGTGGGCGTCGTGCGCCGCGACCCCATGGCCATGCTGCCCTTCTGCGGCTACCACATGGGCGACTACTGGCAGCACTGGCTGGACATGGGCAAGAAGGTCGGCGCGGACAAGCTGCCCAAGATCTTCAACGTCAACTGGTTCCGCACTGATGACGAGGGCCACTTCATTTGGCCCGGCTTCGGCGACAACCTGCGGGTGCTGGAGTGGATCATGAAGCGCGCCTTTGACGAGACTAGCGCTGTGGACACCGCCATCGGCTTCCAGCCCAAGGCGGAGGACATCAACCTGGAAGGTCTGGACGTCAGCAAGGAGACTGTCGAGGGCCTGCTGGGCGTGGACAAAGAGCTGTGGGCCGAGGAGGCTAAGGGCATCCGGGAGTACTACGCCAAGTTCGGCGATAAGCTGCCCAAGGAGCTGCTCCAGCAGCTGGACACCCTGGAGAACAACCTGAAGAAGTAACCAACCTGAAAAAGGGCCTCCGCTGTTCGCGGGGGCCCTTCTCTACAGGCAGGAGGTATCGCGTTATGTTTGAGCATGTGATCCAGAGCCCCGTCGGCCCCCTGACCCTCACCGGGACGGAGGACGCGCTGACCCGGCTCTCCTTCGGCGGCGGGCAGGCGGGGGCGGGCAGCCCCTCCCCCGCTCTGGAGCTGGCCGCCCGTGAGCTGGAGGAGTATTTCGCCGGAGTCCGCCGGGAATTTACGGTCCCCTTGGCGCCGGTGGGGACAGCCTTCCAGCTGGCGGTCTGGAGCGCCCTGCGGGAGATCCCCTACGGCGCCACCGCCAGCTATCGGGACATCGCCGTCCGGCTGGGCAAGCCCGGCGGCGCGGTGGCCGTGGGCCAGGCCAACAGCCGCAACCCGATCCCCATCATCATCCCCTGCCACCGGATCATCGGCGCCGGCGGACAGCTGGTGGGGTACACCGGCGGGCTGGAGATCAAGCGGTTTCTGCTGCGCCTGGAGGAGCGGCTACCCGGCTAAGACCCGCATCCGCCCATAGGCGTCGGCGATGATAGCCACGCAATTTTCAATACCCAGCCGCCCGCTGTCCAGGCAGAGGTCGTAGTTCCGGGGATCCCCCCACTTCCGCTCGGTGTAGAAGCGGTAGTGGTGGGCCCGGGCCTTATCCCGCCGGGTGAGGATGGAGGCCGCCCGGTCCCGGTCCATGCCGTGCTCCACCACGCTCCGCTCCACCTTGCTGGGCATATCCGCGTGGATGAACACGTTCAGGGTGGGGACCTTTCCCGCCAGCACGTGGTCCGCGCACCGCCCCACAATGACGCAGGGCTCCTGCGCCGCCACTTCCTGGATGATCTCGCTCTGGGCCTGGTGGAGCTGGTCGGTGAGGGCGCTGCCGGTTTTGGCCGGGCCGTCGAACCGGGTCCCGTAGCCCATGATATGGCCCAGAGCTCCCCCGTGGAAATACTCCCCGTGGGTGCGGATGAACTCCGGTGAGAGCTTCGTCTTTGCCGCTGTCAGCTCCACGATCTCCTTGTCGTAAAAGGCCAGTCCCAGCCGCCCGGCCAACAGCTTCCCGATGGAATGGCCCCCGCTGCCGCACTGCCGTCCAATGGTGATTACCAGCTTTTCCATCTTGAACCCTCCCTTTCTCTGTTCTTATTTGTAGTATAGCACAATTTTTAATATTTGTGAAGATGATTTTTCCGTGAAAACGCACACAGCCTGTCCGCCGCCGGCAGGAGCGGGGATGTTTCGCCGGGTTCCGCCTTGTGTTTTCAGACGCTGTGTGGTATGATTGGGCGAAAACAGTCGGGAGGTGTCCCTTATGAGGATGCGGAAAAAGAAAAATCTCATTCCCCGGATGGAGCGCTGCGCCGCCTGCCATGTGCAGGACGGCTTTTCCATGCGGGGGCGCTGGCGGGAGCGGCTGATGCCCGGGGCCAGGGAACTGCGGGTGGAGCTGGGCTGCGGGAAGGGGCGCTTCACGGTGGAGACGGCCCGGCAGAACCCGGAGGTCCTGTTTATTGCCATCGAGAAGGTGCCGGACGCCCTGGTGGTGGCCATGGAGCGGGCGGTGGAGGCGGAGCTCAGGAACGTCTTTTTTGTGGTGGGGGACGCGGCCCTGGTGCCGGACTACTTCGCACAGGACGAGGTTGACCTTGTCTACATCAACTTCTGCGACCCCTGGCCCCCCAATGGGCAGGCCAAGCGCCGCCTGACCCACCGGGGGTTTTTGGAGACATACGGGAAAGCCCTGCGCCCCGGGGGACAGGTCCACTTCAAGACGGACAACGCCCCGCTTTTTGCCTTCTCCCTCCATGAGTTCCCGGCGGCGGGGTATGCCCTCAGCGAGGTCTCCCATAATCTCCATGAGAACGGCCCTCAGGGCGTCATGACGGACTACGAGGCGAAGTTTTATTCCCAGGGCATTCCCATTCACCGCTGTGTGGGGACGAGGCTGTAGGTGAAAAAACGCGGACCGAATTCCGGTCCGCGTTTTTCCTTTGCCCCTGCGCGTTTCACAGCTGCTCCTGCGCCGCCCGCAGGGCCGCTTGGTAGAGCTCGTTGCGGCCCAGTCCCGTATCCGAGGCCACCTGCCGCACGGCGTCCTTCATCCGCTCCCCCTTCTCCCGCCGGGAGAGCACCATGTCCACGCCCTCCTCCAGGGTAACGGCGCGCTCCGCCGGGCGCTCCCGCCCGGCCAGCACCAGGACGAATTCGCCCTTCGGATCGTTCTCTGTGTAGCGGGCCAGGGCCTCCGAGAGAGTCGTCCGCCGCGTCTCCTCATGGAGCTTGGTCAGCTCCCGGCACAGGGTGACCCGGCGCTCCCCGAAGGCCTCCGCCAGGTCCGCCAGGGTCGCCCGCAGGCGGTGAGGGGCCTCGTAGAGGATCATGGTCCGCTCCTCCCCGGCCAGCTCCGCCAGCCGCTCCCGCCGCTCTCCCCTGTTCGCGGGGAGGAAGCCCTCAAAGACGAAGCGGCCCGTGGGCAGGCCGCTCACCGCCAGGGCGGACACGGCGGCGCAGCACCCGGGGATGGCCAGGACCTCCACGCCGTTTTCGGCGCACAGGGCTACGAGCCCCTCCCCCGGGTCGCTGACGGCGGGGGTACCGGCGTCTGTGACCAGGGCGCAGGTTTCTCCCGACAGGAGGCGGTTCAGGATAGCCGGACCAGAGATTGCCTGATTGTGCTCGTGGTAGCTGACCAGAGGCTTTTTGATATTAAAATGGTTCAGCAGCTTCAGCGACACGCGGGTATCCTCCGCCGCCACAAAATCCGCCGCCGCCAACGTTTCCGCCGCCCGCGGGCTCAGGTCGCCCAGGTTTCCGATGGGCGTTGCCACCAGGTACAATTTTCCGCTCATTGCCGCCCTCCTGTCGGTTCTTCATTCTTTTCTTTGCAAAGAAAA
>JAAWUC010000145.1 GCA_022804995.1 Oscillospiraceae bacterium | reverse complement strand
ATTCGGAGACCCACCAGATGGAGGACCGGGAAGCGCCGTAAGCGCGCCTGCCCCGTTTTCCGCTCCATGTGTAAAATTTTTGTGAGCATTGTTGCATTTTTCAAATTCAGTGGTATGATATGGGCAAATAAACGTCCCTTTTACCTTTCGTGTTGTTGGCTCAAAACTCTGGCAATTTAACAAATCATAAGGTTGAAGCCCCGAATTGTTTATGATATAGTCAAAGTAGCAAATGGGAATCGATAAAATAAAGAAAAATCTGGGATTAGATACCAATCTTACAGTTACACAATTATTATAGCACATATAATTAAATAAAAGTCGGAATTATCGGGTAATTATCCGTTGCAAGCAATCACCCATATAGTTATTCTAACGAAAAACTAAGGAACTGGACTTTCATCAACACAAAAGATAAAAGGTCGAAAAATGGAGACGCGGAAATGGACTATATAGCGGCAGCGGTTGAAATGGCAGATACCATCTATAATATTTTACACACAACGATTAAAACAGTATATCCTCAATATTATCCCCAAGAGGTAGTAGACTTCTTTTGCAATCACCACAGCAAAGAGCATATTTTGGATGGTATCGCGTCAGGAAACATGGGTGTTTTGAAAGTAGCGGATGCAATTGTTGGAGCGGGCTGTTTTTATGAAAATCACATTACAGGGTTGTATGTATTGCCGGCCTGCCAAAATCGGGGATATGGCTCATACATTATGGATTGTTTAGAAGCGGAAATTATGAAAAAATATGACACCGCTGTTTTAGACGCATCGCTCCCTGCTGTTCAGATTTACGAGCATAGAGGGTATAAAACAACGGGTCATGGAATCATTGAATTAGAAAATAATGTTAAGTTGGTCTATGAGATTATGGAGAAAAGTCTAAAAGTCGGTTGAATTCATCATCAAAAGGAGATTTTTATGAGTTACCAGCTGTTTACCGACGCAACCTCAGATCTGTGCCCCGCAATGACGGAGGGCCTGCCCTGTGTTCAAGTTATTCCCATGGAGGGAGAGCTGGGCGGGGAGCCCTTCACCTTCGGCCCCGGCGGAAATTTGACGGTAGAGGGATTTTACGCGGGCCAGCGGGAGGGAAAGTTTGCCTCCACCTCCCAGATCAATCCCGCCGTGTACCGGGACGCCTTTGAGCCCTGCTTGAAAAAGGGGGAAGATGTGCTCTATCTCTGCTTCTCCTCCGGCCTGTCCGGGACGATTCAGACCGCCAACCTGTGTATGGCGGAGCTGCGGGAGGAGTACCCTGACCGGAAGCTGATCTGTGTGGACACCCTGTGTGCCTCCGCTGGGGAGGGCTTTTTGGTGCGGGAGGCCCTTTTGCGGAAGGCGGAGGGGATGGACCTGGAGACGCTGGCCGCTTGGGTGGAGGAGAACCGCCTGCGGGTCTGCCACTGGTTCACGGTGGACAACTTCGAGCACCTGCGCCACGGCGGGCGGGTATCCGGGGTGGCCGCCGCCGCCGGAACGCTGCTCCAGATCAAGCCTCTGCTCCATGTGGATGGGGAGGGCCGGCTCCAGGTAGCTGAGAAGCCCCGGGGGCGCCGCCGGGCGGTGGAGGCCCAGCTGACCCGCCTGGAGGAGGGCTGGAAGCCGGAGTGGGGACGGATGATTGTGGTGGGCCACGGCGGTGTGCCGGAGGCCGGAGAGCAGCTGCGTCAGGAGATTGCCCGGCGGTATCCCGAGGCGGAGACGTTCCTTACGGACATTGGTCCGATTATCGGGGCCCACACCGGACCTGGGATGCTGGCGATCCTCTACTGGGGGACCAACCGATGAGCGGTCGGGTGTCCAACTATGAGCTCACCAAGCGGCGGATGGCCCAAAAGTTTCTGGAGTACGACCAGGAGGAGATGATCCGCCGCTTTCGGCTGGACAGCGGTGAGGATTGGATCGGCGTCCGTCTTTTGGGGCGTGTACATGAAATCAGCCGTACAGAAGGAATTGTGTATGTGTTGGAGGGCGGAGAGCGGGTGGAGGCTGGGTTTAACGAGGCCATGACCATCTATGACGTGCTCTGCGGCGCGAAGCCCGGAGCAGCTTTGTCCGGGGAGCTGGTTAAAGTAGAGGGATTGGTGAACGCCGCCAGCACCCCGTCGGGGGATCTGTTTGGAGGGAAGGCCCGGATTTTTGACGGCAGAGAGCGGGAGCTGGCCCGGGCTTGTGAGCTGCTGGGCGGCGAGCGCTTCGGGAAGGGAGACGTGGCCTGCCGGCTGCCGCTGTTTGACTTTCTCCCGGTGGTGTTCCAGTTCTGGAGCGCGGACGATGATTTCCCGGCGAGTATACAGCTGCTGTGGGATAAGAACACCACAGATTTTATGCACTTTGAAACCGTGTGGTACGCGGCGGGGTACGTGCTGGACAGGCTTGCGGCGCTGGTTTCAGAAAAATGAGAAAAACAGGAGGGTTCCGCCGGGCCCCCCTTGTTTTTTTTGCCTACAGATGTTAGAATGAGAAGCAGCATAGAAAAGGAGCCGTTTCATGCGCATCTTAGGCATTGATCCCGGCGTAGCCACCATTGGCTTTGGGCTGGTGGAGGCCCAGCGGAGCGCCGTCCGCCTGCTCCAGTACGGTGTCATTACTACTCCGGCGGGTCTGCCGCTCTCTGTTCGGCTGCACCAGATCTCGCAGGATATGTCCCAGCTTTTGGAGCAGCTTAAGCCCGAGGAGGCGGCGGTGGAGGAGCTGTTTTTTTCCAAGAACATCACCACGGGAATTGCTGTGGCCCACGGGAGAGGGGTTATCCTCTTGGAGCTTGAGCGTGCCGGCGTGCCGGTCTATGAGTATACGCCCATGCAGGTCAAGCAGGCTGTGGCGGGCTACGGCGGCGCGGACAAGCGCCAGGTTATGCTGATGACCCAGCGGCTGCTGCGGATGCAGTGTGTTCCCCGGCCCGATGACGCCGCCGACGCCCTGGCGATTGCCATCTGCCACGGCAGAAGCGCCACCAGCATGCTGAACATGGAGCGGACCTTCGATCCGAAGCGGTACGACACGCGGTAGGGTTTCCATTCTTTTTCTTTTGAAAAAGAAAAAGAATCAAAAAGAAAACGTTGCGCGAAACTCCGTTTCGCCTCGTTTTGTGAGGGGTTTTTATGTACTACTATGTATCAGGGACGACAGCCCATGTGGAGCCCTATTTGGCGGTGATTGACTGCGGCGGGGTAGGCTATGCGTGCCACACCACATCTTACACGATTTCACAGATCAAAAAAGGGGAGAAAGCGAAACTCTTTACTTATCTCAGTGTAAGAGAGGACGCGATGGACCTCTACGGCTTTGCCAGCCAGGAGGAGCTCAAGCTCTTCCGACAGCTCATCTCTGTTTCCGGTGTCGGCCCTAAAGCGGCCTTGGCGATTCTCTCCTCTACCACTCCGGCCAATCTGGCTATGAGCATTATTACCGGGGATGAAAAGGCGCTGACAAAGGCCCCCGGCGTGGGCAAGCGCATTGCTCAGCGGGTGATTTTGGAGCTCAAGGACAAGCTGGCCAAGGGGCAGTCTATTTCCGCTTCCGGGGAGAATGTGGCCGGCCCGGCGGTGACCATCATCCCCCAGAACAAACTCAGCGAGGCATCCGCCGCCCTGGCGGTGCTGGGGTACTCTCAGGCGGAGATTAACATAGCGCTCAAGGGCGTGGACATCGACGGCCAGCCCCTGGAGCAGATTATCCGGCTGGCGCTGAAGAATATGGTCAAGGGGTAGGGTTCCTGCCATACTCCGCCGCTCTTTTCCGGTGCTGACTTTGATGGAGGTTCTCTGCGACGAATCCCCCCGCCACCGCTTCGCGGCGGCCCTCCCCCCTTTAACAAGGGGGGGCAAGGGGACCGGTGCAGCCCTTGGGAAGATTCGCCCTCTCGCCCCCC
>JAAWUC010000144.1 GCA_022804995.1 Oscillospiraceae bacterium | reverse complement strand
CCGCAGATGCGGATATGGAAAACCTGAGCCTGGACTCTACCTGTATCAAGGTTCACGAAAGTGCCAACGGAAGGGGGGAGAAAACGGCGGATAAGGCGGTTGGGCGAAGCAACTGCATACTATTTGGTTGAGTGCTCTTTCCAAAAGCTCAAATGGTTTCGCAGAATTGCTGCCAGATATGACAAGTTGGACGCTTCTTTTTGCGCCCTGCTCCCCGGACCAATCCACCGTGAAGTCCAAAGCGGTCCCCAAGTCCCGGAGCTTAACGCAGTTGGTCAGTCCCCGGCCTCCTCCAGGGCTGTGGGAAGCAGGCTCAAGCTCCGCGCCGGAGGCTTCACTGCGGATATTTCCCCCCTCTTTGGGGTTTCTTTCAAATTTATTAAGTTTCTTCCTCCATGCTTGACGTATAACAGGGAATTAGATTATAGTATGTTCTGTGTTTCGGGAGCGGAATGGAGGAGCTGATACACATGCCTGAACAGAGAAGAGATAAGAAAAAAGAAATTCTGACCATCCCCAACCTCCTCAGCGCCTTCCGGCTGCTGCTGGTGCCGGTGATCGCCTGGCTGTACTGCGGGCGGGAGGACTACCATCTGACCGCCCTGGCGCTTCTGGTGTCGGGGGCCACGGATATTGTGGACGGCTTTATCGCCCGGCGCTTCGATATGGTCAGCGACCTGGGCAAGGTGCTGGACCCGGTGGCGGACAAGCTAACCCAGACGGCCATGCTGGCCTGCCTGCTGACCCGGTTTGAGGCCATGTGGGGCCTGTTGGCGGTGCTGGTGGGGAAGGAAGCCGTCATGGCCGCGATGGGCCTGTTTGTCATCCGGCGGACCAGGGAGGTTTACAGCGCCCGGTGGCACGGGAAGCTGGCCACCTGCGTCATCTATGCCGTGATTTTCCTGCATATCGTCTGGTATGACATCCCTGCGGGGGCGTCCATTGCCCTGGCCTGGTGCGCGATCGGCGCGATTCTTCTGAGCCTGGCGCTCTATACGGCGCAGAATGTGCGGAAAATCAAGAGTGCCTGACCAGCCTCCGCCTGGATATTGAGCACGGAGAAAGGGGAGTGCTGATAGCGTAACAAGAGAGAAAAGGGGGCGCGGCAAACTGCCGCGCCCCCTTCAGCCGTTTTTCAACAGCTCCTCGATCTGGCTCTCGCCCCGGATATGGACGCCGTGCCGCTTCAAAAGCTCCGCCGCCACGCCGTCACCGGGGACCACAGTGCCTGTAAAGGTTCCGTCGTAGACAGCCCCGCAGCCGCAGGAGGGACTGCGCTCCTTGAGCACCGCCTGGGAGATCCCCTCCCTTCGGGCGATCTCCAATGTCCGCTCCGCCCCCAGATAGAAGGCCGCTGTCCAGTCCTCCCCGGTCCGGGACAGAACCCGCTCCCCCACCCGCTCCGCCGGCTCTCTGGGGCTGGTCAGACCGCCCAGGCGCTCCGGACACACCGGAACCAGCTCAAACCGCTTCCCCAGCGCCTCCGTCAGGGGCTCGTAGTTGTTTCCGCCGCTGTACTTGCAGTTCTCCCCCAGCAGGCAGGCGGAGATGAGCAGCTTCTCCCTCACACCGGCAGCTCCTTCCCATCCAGAGCCGCCTGGACCAGCTCGTCCCCCCTGTAGGCCATTTTCAGGGAGAAAAAGGGGCTGTCCGGATTCTCAATGAGCCGGAAAAAGATCTTGTCCCCCTCCCAGATGGGCAGATCGCAGACCTTCCCCTTGGGAATCCACTCCAGATCCCCCTCATTGCACTCGATCATCTCCCCCGTCCACTGATCGGCGGTGTAGAGATAGATGTACTCCGTCTCGTGGCCCTCCGCCACGAAGGTGACGATCCCCCGGAAGCGCCAGCGGGTCAGGGTCAGGCCCGTCTCCTCCCGGACCTCCCGGAGCAGGCACTCCTCCGGGCTCTCGTCCTCCTCGAACTTGCCGCCCACGCCAATCCACTTGTCGTGGTTGACGTCGTTTTTCTTTTTTACCCGGTGGAGCATCAGGTACTCGCCCTTCTCGCTCTCCAGGTAGCACAAGGTACAGTGAAACATCGCGCTTTACCCCCAGATTAGAAAACTGATGCCGTACAAAACCGGCTGGTGCAGAATATAGATCAAAAGGCTGTGCCGCCCCGGCCAGGTGAGGGCCTTGGGCAGCGCCAGCGTGAGTAACCGCCTCTCCCGGCGCTCCAGGCACCAGCCCCCCAGCACTGTCCCCATAAGGAACAGAAAGAACCAGGGAAACAGCGGGAAATAGTCCGCGCTGTAGAATCCCGGGGCTGTAAAACCCAGGGGATACAGCCAGCTTACCGGCGCGGTGACGCGCGCTGTCCACGCCCGCGCCGCGAAAAACAGGACAAACGCACCGGAGCCTAAGACAGCCGGCTGGATTCTCTCCAGATATTTTCCCCAAAAGTGCCAGACCGCCATGGACGTCCCCAGCAGCATCAGCACCCCCCACCGGATGATCTGTCCGGCCACGGCCGCGCCGATCTCCACAGCCAGTCCCGCCGCCAGGACGAGAAGCCCGTGGCGCAGGTTGTTCCGGGAGAACCGGGCGGAGGCCCCGGCCAGGAGGATGAAGCTGCCGCAGGTGAACCGCTCCAGGATGTTCAGCGGCGTGGAGAAGAGCTGGGATGCTGATATAACGTCGAATATATACAGGTCGTATAGAAAATGGTAGGCGATCATCAGCAGAATCGCCAGCGTCCGCCAGGCGTCCAGGATGTCAAAACGGCGGCTAGACATTAAACCGGAACAGGATGATATCCCCGTCCTTCACCACGTACTCCTTGCCCTCGGAGCGGATCATGCCCTTCTCCCGGGCCGCCGCCATGGTCCCTACGGCCATCAGGTCCTCGTAGGCGATGACCTCCGCCCGGATGAAGCCCCGCTCAAAATCGGAGTGGATCTTCCCCGCCGCCTGGGGGGCCTTGGTGCCCCGGGTGATAGTCCAGGCGCGGCACTCGTCCTCGCCGCTGGTCAGGTAGGAGATCAGCCCCAGAAGGGTATAGCTCGCTTTCACCAGCCGGTCCAGGCCGCTCTCGCTGACCCCCAGATCCTCCAGGAACATGGCTTTCTCCCCGCCCTCCAGCTCGGCTATCTCCGCCTCCAGCTTGGCGCACACGGGGATAACCTGGGCGCCCTCGGCCTGGGCCCGCTGGGCTACCTGCTGGTAGTAGGGGGTGTCTTCCGGATGGGAAAAGCCGTCCTCGTCCAGATTGGCGGCGTAGATCACCGGCTTGAGGGTCAGCAGGTCGCTGGTGGCAATTACAGCTTTCGTGTCGTCGCTGCAGTCGTAGGACCGGGCGGCGTTGCCGTCGTTGAGCCAGGTGAGCAGGCCCTGGAAGATCTCCACCTCCTTGAGGAACTTCTTGTCCCCCTTTGCGGCCTTCTGTGCCTTGTCAATGCGCCGCTCCACCATCTCCACGTCCGCCATTACCAGCTCCAGGTCGATGATGTCGATATCCCGGAGGGGGTCTGCGCCGCCCTCCACATGGATAACGTTCTCGTCGTCGAAGCAGCGGACTACGTGAACAATGGCGTCAGTCATGCGGATATTGCTCAAAAATTTGTTGCCAAGGCCCTCTCCCTTGGACGCGCCCTTCACCAGTCCGGCGATATCCACAAACTCGATGACCGCCGGGGTGGTCTTTTTCGGATGGTACATCTCGCTGAGCTGCAGCAGGCGCTCGTCGGGCACCGCCACCATGCCAACATTGGGGTCGATGGTGCAGAAGGGGTAGTTGGCGCTCTCCGCGCCGGCGTTGGTTATGGCGTTGAAAAGGGTCGATTTTCCTACATTTGGAAGACCCACGATTCCTAATTTCATATTGCTTTTCGTCTCCTTAAAAAGTCTTGGTTTATCAATGGTTTTCGGGTTATGTTCCTTTAGATCT
>JAAWUC010000143.1 GCA_022804995.1 Oscillospiraceae bacterium | reverse complement strand
GGCCAGACGCTCGGCCATGGTCCGCTCGCTGCGGGCGCGGGCATAGTTGGTCAGCCAGCGCAGACCCAGGGTCTGACGCCGGGCGGGACGGACATCCATCGGCACCTGGTAGGTGGCGCCGCCCACGCGGCGGGCCTTGACCTCCAGGGAGGGCATGATGTTGTCCATGGCGGTGGTGAACACCTCCAGGGGCTCCTTGCTTGTCTGCTCCTTGACAATGTCAAAGGCGCCGTAGACAATCTTCTGCGCCACACCCTTTTTGCCGTCGAGCATGATGGAGTTGACGAGCTTCGTCACCAGCACGCTGTTGTACATAGGGTCGGGCAGAATTTCTCTCTTGGGAACATTACCTCTTCTGGGCACTATGCTTCCCTCCTTCATTAAATTCTATGAAATCATAGGTACTCTCCGGGTTCCCCCGGCGTTTCGGCCTGCCAAAGAGGCGCTATCACAGTTTATCCCTACAGAAAACTATGTTCAACCTATTCGGCAAAGCGATTCGGACTCGCTCCGGGCCTTTTCAGGCAGTCCTTACTTGGACTTCGGGCGCTTGGCGCCGTACTTGGAGCGGGCCTGCATACGGCCCTGGACGCCCTGGGTATCCAGCGTACCACGGATGATGTGGTAACGGACGCCAGGCAGGTCCTTGACACGGCCGCCGCGGATCATGACCACGGAGTGCTCCTGGAGGGAGTGGCCCACGCCGGGAATGTAGGCGGTGACCTCGTAGCCGTTGGTCAGGCGCACACGGGCAATCTTACGCAGAGCGGAGTTCGGCTTCTTGGGAGTCGCCGTACGAACCGCAGTGCACACGCCCCGCTTCTGGGGAGAGGGCAGGTCGGTCTCCTTGTTCTTCAGGGTGTTCAGACCGTACTGCATAGCAGGGCTCTTGGACTTGTCGGTGGCCTGCTGCCGGCCCTTGCGGACCAGCTGGTTGAAAGTAGGCATAGTTTTCTCCTTTCTCAAAAAATGCGGAGCGGACGCTCCGGTTTATTTTTTACAGGATATCGAAAAAATATCCCGAAAAAACCAAAAATTTATAGAAGTCTCTCAGCTTTTCAAAACGGCGGCCACGGCGGCTCCCACCTGGATGCCGGCGGCCTGTCCCAGCTCCCGCATGGTGAAGCCCTCGGCCACCTCCACCCCCTGGGCCCTGCACTGTTCCCGGACACGGGCGGTGAGGGCGGGATCGGCGTCCCTGGCCAAAAAGACCAGCTGGGCGCACCCGTCCCGCACGGCGCGGGCAGACTGCTTCACACCTGTCACTTTTTTTCGGCTACGCAGCTGAGTGAGCAAAGGAATCCCTCCGGTTTGACGCGCCAAGATACACGGGCTCAAGCACCCGCGCAGTTTGGTATTTTATCACAGCCGCCCGCTTCCGTCAAGTGGTTTTTCAAAAAATGTCCTAGAGGGGGGCACTTTCTATTCAAATTCCACCGTCGCCGGAGGCTTAGAGGTAACGTCATAAAGAATCCGGTTCACATGGGGCACCTCATTCACAATCCGCACGCTCACCCGGTCCAGCACCTCATAGGGGATCCGGGTCCAGTCCGCCGTCATAAAGTCGCTGGTGTTAACGCTGCGCAGAGCCACAGCGTAGTCGTAAGTCCTACCATCCCCCTGAACGCCTACGCTTCGCAGGTTGGTCAGCACCGCGAAATACTGGTCCCCGGCCGCGCCCGCCCCCTCGACCTCCTCCCGGAAGATAGCGTCCGCCTGGCGGAGGAGGTCCAGCTTCTCCTTGGTGATCTCACCGATGCAGCGGATCGCCAGTCCCGGCCCCGGGAAGGGCTGGCGGCTGACCAGATATTCCGGCAGTCCCAGTTCCCGGCCCAGCTGCCGGACCTCGTCCTTGAAGAGCATCCGCAGGGGCTCGATAATCTCCTTGAAATCCACATAATCCGGCAGGCCGCCCACATTGTGGTGACTCTTGATGACGGCGGCGTTCCCCGCGCCGGACTCAATAACGTCCGGGTAGATGGTGCCCTGGACCAGATAGTCCACCTGCCCAATCTTCTTGGCCTCCGTCTCAAAAACCCGGATGAACTCCTCACCGATAATTTTCCGCTTGGCCTCCGGCTCCGTGACACCGGCCAGCTTCTTCAAAAACAGCGCCTCCGCGTTAACCCGAACAAACCGAATGTCCCAGGGGGCGAAAGCGGCCTCCACCTCGTCGCCCTCGCGGAGGCGCATGAGGCCGTGATCTACAAAGACGCAGGTGAGCTGGCTTCCCACCGCCTCCGCCAGCAACGCCGCCGCCACCGAGGAATCCACGCCGCCGGAGAGGGCCAGCAGGACCCTGCCGCTCCCCACCTGTTCCCGGATCTGCCGGATGGCGGTGTCCTTGTAATCACCCATGGTCCAGTCGCCCTTGGCGCCGCAGACGCTGTACAGGAAGTTCCGGAGCATATCTGTACCATGCTGGGTATGGTTGACCTCCGGGTGGAACTGGACGCCGTAGAAGCCGCGCTTCTCATCGGCGATAGCTACGTTAGGGCAGGCGGCACTGCGGGCCGTCAGCGCAAAGCCCTCGGGCACCTTCTCCATATAGTCCCCGTGGCTCATCCAGCTGATCCCCTGCTCCGGCAGGTCCTGGAACAAACGGCAGGAGGTGTCGTAGAACGTCTCCGTCTTGCCGTACTCCCTGGCGCTGTCCGCCTGGGCGGCGGTGACCCGGCCCCCCAAGGTGTGGGCCATCAGCTGACAGCCGTAGCAGATGCCCAGCACCGGAACACCCAACTCAAAAATGGCGGGGTCCACGCGGGGGGCATCCTCCAGATAGACGGAATTGGGGCCCCCGGTGAAGAGAAAGCCGATGGGCTCCATCCTCTTCAGCTCCTCCAGAGGCGTTGTATACGGCTTGACCTCGCAGTACACGCCGCACTCCCGCACGCGCCGGGCAATGAGCTGATTGTACTGTCCGCCGAAATCCAAGACAATAACCATTTCATGTTTCATATTCCGCACTCCTCCAGTAAGATGTCGTTTACATGTCGTCCCGAAAAACAATGTGTCCCGGCTCGGCACTCTCAATGACCGCCAGGGCGTGGTAGTTGACGCCCATGTTTCGCAGGCGGTCGCCGCCGCCCTGGAAGCCCTTCTCAATGGCAATGCCCACGCCCATCAGAGCCGCCCCGGCCTGGCTGACCAGATCGCACAGCCCGCGCACCGCCTCGCCGTTGGCCATGAAGTCGTCGATGATCAGCACCCGGTCGCCAGCGGTCAGCCACTCCTTGCTGAGAATCTGGGTGACTTTTTTCTTATATGTGTAGGAGTAGATCTCGCTCTGGTAGAGGCCGCCCTCGATGTTGTCACTCTTGGCCTTTTTGGCGAAGACCATGGGCACGTTGTACCGCTGGGCGCAGATAGCGGCCAGGGCGATGCCGCTGGCCTCGGCAGTGAGGACCATGGTAATGTCCCGGGTATTAAAATAGAGCTCGAACTCCTTGGCAATCTCCTCCATCAGACGGATATCCACACGGTGATTCAAAAATCCATCCACCTTGATGATATTGCCGGGCAGGACCCTGCCCTCCTTCTGAATGCGGTCTTTCAGCAGCTGCATATCGCGCGCACATCCTTTCCCAAAATAACGGAGTATACCTATCTCTATTATGCCAAGAATCGACGCCGCTTGCAACTATGATTTTGACCAAAAAGCAAATTTTCCCGCCGGGAGGCATACTGCGTTCCGGCAACAAGGAAACCGGGCGGCCTCCAATAAGGAGGCTGCCCGGTTTTCGCGCTACGCCGGCTCCAGCGCGGTGTGGAGCTTGTCGGTAATGGCCCCCTGAAAAAGAGGGGTCGAGTGGCCGTGAAGCGTTTCCAGACCGGCAGCGGCCATTCGGGGGTCAATCTGTCCGGACATGGATAGATCCAGGTCCAGAATAAACTTCACCTCTGTGTCAGCGGGGGCGTTGGGGCGAGATTGTGTCAAAACGCTATGCAAAAGGTCGTTTTTATGGTAAAATAGAGCAAAAGGGAACGAAAGGGAGGAAATGGGATGGAATATATTTCAG